>NZ_JBECOS010000009.1:0-467504 GCF_040104455.1 Pseudoalteromonas sp. BZB3
TTTGCTTGGTGACCATAGCGTTTTGGAACCACCTGACTCCATGCCGAACTCAGAAGTGAAACGAAACAGCGTCGATGATAGTGTGGGTCTCCCATGTGAAAGTAGAACATTGCCAAGCACCTATTTAGAGAAAGCCCGATTCGAAAGAGTCGGGCTTTTTTGCTTTAAGTCTCTCTGCAATAGATAAAATGGCTCACTTCACCTTGCGCAAAGCAAATGTACTCGCCTTGCTCGCTGTCATTAACTTTGCACTGCTTCACTATCGGTAACCTTTTGCACCATTAACCCGAATCTATCCTTGTTTTCACTGAGTCCGAATTTATGGCTCAGGCATAGTAATAACATCCATTAAAACAAGGAAACTGTGATGAATATAGACTTCGACATGCTGCGTCATATCATGCCTCAGGCTAAAGACAACGACATCCAACACTACTTACCAGCTATCCAAAACAGATTAGCTACTTTTGATATTAATACCCCGTTACGTGTTGCACATTTCATTGCGCAAATTGCTCATGAAAGTGGTCAGTTCAAATATAAGGTTGAAAACCTAAACTATAGTGCGAGAGCATTGCGATTGGTGTTCGGTAAATACTTTCAAACAGATGAAATAGCTGAACAATATGCGAGAAATCAAGAAAAAATTGCAAATGTTGTGTATGCCAATCGCATGGGTAATGGTGATATAGGCTCTGGTGATGGCTGGAAATATCGAGGGCGAGGCTTAATACAGCTAACTGGTAAAGAGAACTATCGAGCCTGTGGGAATGCCATAGGGTTGCCGCTTGTTGAGCAACCAGATGGTCTCGCAAACGATCCAAATGCGGCGGTGATGACTGCATGTTATTTTTGGCATAGTCGTCACCTAAATCAGTATGCAGATCAGGATGACCTAAAGTCGATTACGAAGCGCATAAATGGTGGTTACCATGGTCTTGAAGAGCGGGCCAAGTTTCTTAATAGAGCAAAGCAGTATCTTGAGATTCAAGGAGCGGATGTATGAGTAACTTCACTTTAGATGACTTGGAAAAAGCACAATCTCTTGTATTCAGTAAAGACAAACTTCGTACTTGGCAGCAGTTAAGTGAGTTGCTGACTGCACAATTAGATACTGTAAAAAAAGAGCCGGATCCATTTTCTACTTGGTGGAATACTAACTTTGCGCTCTTTAGTTCAGTCCAAGTACAGATTAGTGCAGTAAATGCTGGTTTTGCGTCTTTCGAAGATGAGTATATTGAAATAAGTAACTTAGGACCTTCTATTATTGATTTATCAGGATGGCGATTGAATGCGGGCTCTGAAGGGCAAGATTATGATTTCAACAAACACACTTTGCTATTTCCACAAGATGTTATCCGTGTTTATACCAATCGTGAAAATGCCTATAGCTTTGATAGTCGCCGACCCATTCTAAATAATAAAGGGGATACGGTTTCTCTTTATGACAATCAAAGTAATCTGGTGAGTTGTTATGCTTATGGCCGAGATGCGCATCATGATGTTGGGATCACACATATCTTTTTTGACGGTAATGACCCGAAGAAAGAATCCGATGAATATATAGAGATCGGCAATTTAGGTAATCATATTATTGATCTGAGCCTTTGGGAAATTACTTCTAATGGAAGACAGAGATTTCAATTCCCTGTGGGTAGCAAGCTGATGCCTCATTCTGAACTTAGGGTGTATACCAATCAGATTAACGAGTCTACTGGTGGGTTCTCGTTTAATAGCAATAGAGCAATTTGGAATAATAACGGTGATGTTGGCAGGCTATTCGATTATCAAAAAGTATTGGTTTCAGAATATGCGTATGCATAGAGGGAGGGGCTAAGTGCCCCTTAGTTTATTAATGCGAAAGAAAAAACCAGAGCAAATAGTGAATAAACCCAGCCAAGATATTGTCACCCTAGTCGACGATGCATTGCAGTTACTCAATTATATGTCTCGAGAGGGCGCCATTGAGCTAGATGAGCGTATTGCCAAAAATGTTGTTGAAGCTAAGTTTAAGGTCCAGAGCGGTACTTGGCAGGTTGAAGACGAAACCTTATTCCTTTTGAACTATGATGCATTATCAAAAGCTGTTCACCCAGTCACAGTTGAAAGTATTCAATCAGTTATACCAAATGAGAGAGCTGAAAAAAGAGCACTTACAAAAGCAGAAAGTGCAGTTGCTTGGTATCGTCGTTATGCCTTATTGGCGCTTGTTTCTTTATTGATTATTCAGGTGTACTATTTATTCGGAGCTAACCTAAATAGCAATTTAAAGCATGCCTTTACTGAAAAAGCGCGGATTACACTCAAGTTGGAAACACTGCCTGCAAACAGCCTTGCGAATGAGTACACACAACTTAATCAGGCGCTAGAGACCCTTGAGCAGCAGTTTGATGCGAACTATAGCCTGTTAAAGTCTTGGAACAGCATTTGGATGTTGGGGTTTAGTTTTAACCCAAATTTACCTGATTACAATCAGTTGTCTTTTCAGCTTAGGGCAGAGCAATTGAGCTTGAGCGACCCTGAACTGAAGGTAAAACAACAGCAGCTTCAGCTAGAGCAAGCCCATTACTTGTCTCAGCTAACCTTCTTCGAACATGACTTATTTTCAGACTCTATTTTAAATGTGTTGCAAAGTTATATTCTGCCTTTGCTCTATGGCTTACTCGGCGCATTTATCTTTGTGCTTAGAGATCTTCTTCGTGAGATAAAATCTCTTACATTTACTTATGATGACGAAATACGTTATCGCTTAAGGTTACCCCTAGGCTCATTGGCTGGCATGATTGTTGGTTGGTTCTTGAAACCTGAAGAGGCAGGTTTAGGTGCTTCGTTATCACCTATGGCTTTAGCTTTTCTTATGGGCTATCACGTGGAGATATTGTTTGCGATGATGGACAAAGCGATCGCTAATATTCGTAAACAACTCGAGCCAAATCAAACGACCCCTCAATCTAAGTAAGACAGGGTTGGATAAATTGAAACTATCTAACCCTTGTCATTTAAACTGGCTACTTGTCAAAGAAAGCGGCAAGTTGCTGGTTTAATTTATCTTGCTCTTGTTTAAGTTTTCCTAGCGTAACAAGTCCAACTAATGACCCTTTTAAGCAAACTTGCACTTTTTGTTTTTGGCTAAAGTGTTTGGCTTTGAACTTGGGTTTAATTTTTTTGGGTTTATAGACTTTTAGTGTGCAGACAATTGCACTTATTAATGCTTTTTGGCTCATTTTTATTTCCTTACTTTCTCCTCCAGCATGTCTGAAATACATATTTAAAACACAGGCAATAAAGCGATTCTATTTGCGTTAATGCCACCGAGTTTTCTGTTCAAGGGTACTTTAAATTTAAGCTTTCAATCTAAGTTCTCAAACAAGTAAGGAATATCATGGAACATGAAAAGCATTTTGAGGCCGAGGGCTTTGAACGGCTAAATGTCTTGGAAAACAGAAGTACAGATCTTCATGAGAAGCTGCTCAAACAAGGTCAAGCTATGGCACATTTTGCTTTGCAAAAGGGGTTAGCTGTGCCAAGTAAGCTGGTAGAGCAACTCCAACAGGAGCAAACTCACACAGACATTGTCAGTTTAACAAAAGCACATAATCAGTTAGCTGAACTCGTCACGCCAGCAATGCCAGAAACAATTTTAATGATGGCCCAAGAGCAAGAAAAACAAACATGGTTTTTGTTTTTAGGCAGAGTGCCACTTATACGCAAAATGATGTTAGTGGCAATCATCTCTTTGGTTACGCTGATTAGCCTGAGTCTGTCCTCATATATTAACAACGATAATATGGTGGCCAGCATGTTCGATATGGAAGGTGCTCGCCTTTTGTATGTGCAAGCGATATTGCTTGCCTCTGCGGCCATTGGCGCCTCGTTCTCAGCTTTGTTTAAAGCAAACAGCTATGTGACTGCAGGATGCTTTGATGCCAAATACGAGAGCTCTTATTGGGTTCGATTTGTGGTTGGTTTAATCTCAGGCATTATTTTGACTCAGCTTATTCCTATTAATTTAGATGCTGTAGCCAAAACCGCAGAGCAGAGCGCGGGTATGGGCGGCGGAATGAGTCATGCTGCTTTGAAAATTACCATGGCTTTGGTGGGCGGCTTTTCGGCCAACTTGGTTTATACCATCCTCGATAGAATAGTTGATACCGCACAGTCGTTTATCTCACCGCAACAACCAGAAGATCTAGAAACCGTCAAACAGAGCTTATTAAATCAATTTAAGTCTGAACAGCTTGAATATGAAGCGCATCTTTCACAAGAACTTATGGCGATTCAGCAACAAGTTGCGAGTTCCCCCTCTATGTCGAGTGCTGATTTCCAGCAGTTACTCAGTCAGTACTTAGCAAAGATAATCCGCAATGAGGAGAAGTAATATGGTTAAGTCTTGGTTAAAAGTACTGGTAGTGATTGGTAGCTTGTTGATTCTCAGCATGGCCTCAGGCTGTGCACTGCAAATGGTATCAAGTTTTGATAGGCAAACTGAGCAGCAGATCATGGATGTCGCTAAAAAAGTCGATAGATTTTATGTACAGCTGAGTGAGCTGCCAAAAGAGAAGCGCACCTTTCACTTTAGTCAGAGTACATATCTCAATATTGAAGTTGAGTTATCAGCCCTACTTATGCGTCAAAAAGTCAGAGAATTAAATGAGTTAACAACCAAGCAGGTGGAAATAACCCAAAATCTTTGGCTACAAGATAAAAAACAGCATCAGCAAGCAAATAGCATTTCAGACTTTTTGATCAAAACGCGCAAGCAGCAGTATCAGCGACTTTTTCTTGCCATGATCCGTGGCGAACAAGCAAAACAGTAATAAAAGGACAACCTTATGAACATAAATGATTTATACAAACAGATGTTAGACACCGCGTTGAATGTCGTTGGTGATGAAGCACAGCAAATGTCAGGGCCTTTGCAGAAAGCCTTGAATGCGCAGAAAGCATCAATTGAAGCTTTAGCGCAGGCTAAACTAAATGGCGAGATAAATGAAGATGAGTTTACAGCTGAACTAGAACGAGAAAAAGCGATTTTGGAGGTTGAACTTATCACTTTAGAAATCATAGCTAAAGCGACGGTCCAAAAAGCCATTAATGCCGCCATGTCATGTTTAACCTCTGCACTAGCTCGTTAAGTTATGATGTTGTATCCGTCGAAGTGTTATGCACTTCGATGGTGAGGAGTTTACAATGACAGATAAAAAAAAGCGCCAGCAAGCGACTAGAGTCAGGATCATTCGACCATTCAAGTTTGCGCCTATCAGAGTAGTAAGAATCACCCAGCGTTCAGCAACGGATAACGGCCAATCTTCTAGCCTCAAAAAACACGATGTATTAGAAGCTGAGAAGACGCATGTTGAAGATGATTTAACAAAAGAACCACAAGATGGTTTGGAACTAGAAAAACAAAATGATAATAGCGATGCAGAGCAACCTGTTGAAACAGACGCACCGCTGGCACATTTTGACAGCGCTGCAAACCCCTATGCATTCTATGTCGCACAAATCCCCACTATGTTGTGCAGTTTACCCTCGGAGGCCATGAGTTCTGTTAGTAATAGTGATAACGACAGAACACGTTCACTAACCGATGAAGTTCAAAATGCTCAGTATGACAAACAACTAGAAAGGCCAGAACCAGAGAGGGTAGAGTTAAACGAGCAAAGCCAGCTGGAAAAACAAACTTATGAATCTAATTTTGGAATGCCACAAGAAGATATTCAACAAGCTCGCTTTGGTGGACAACCAGATGAGAAACGGAGTAAAGAGTTAAAACACAAACTTAATACCACGCATATTGAAGGTTCAGAAGAGCAAGTAAATATCACCGCTCCGCTTATTGCAAACAAGTTGCAGATAAGCCTGGGAGAGCTCACCTTTTGGCTAAGTAGTCCGAGGGAGGTAGTTAACAGCGTCATTACAGAAGACCTCGATAAGGTTTTACCTTTATTAAAACAAACCAGTAATATTCAATCACTGACTTTTGCTCATGTGCTACATGCTTATCAACAAAATGTATTTACTGAGGCGCAAGCATGGTCTATTGAGCAGATGATAGCGCGATTAATATCCAAGTCAGCAAAAGAGCAAATTAGTTTAACTACCTTGTTGGCATTAGCCGCACAAGCTAAAGACGAAGACTATACCTTTGTGCAATGGATACAAAAGGGAAAAAGCAAATCGTTATTTAAGCCGTTGAGTGCTTTCACTCAAGCAGATTATCTTGATGAATTGAAAGACTCGGCTCCTAACCATTTTTTCTACGCCCCTTTCACTCTGTCTCTTGAATACTTAAATGAATGCTTAGTTGCTCATCAACAACGCTGGCAAACATGGCTCCGTCAACCTCTAGTTAAAAGTGTAATTTAGCCTGACTAATTAGGCTTTTAACCCAAGTGACTTAGTTAGGATATTTTTAAACTCATTCAGACACAAATGACATATTAATCGTGGAGTTTTCTGAATGACTAAACTAGTTTTTTGCTCTTGCGTTGCAGCAGATGGCCGCAAGTTTGCATTTTTAACCGACCAACCTGAAGTCGAAGAGCTGTTTGATAATGGCTATAAGGTCGCCTACAAAGATAGAGATGGACGTGATACCCCTGAGTTATTAGCACATTGGCGCAGTGCGATAACCGTAGAATCAAAAGAGTTCAGTTTGCTACCTGAAGACGACCAAATCCCAGACATTGTGCAGAGTGCGTTCAATACCATGCTGTCTCACCTAGTGAAGGGGATTGATGTTTTCTTCTGTGATTACAACTTAGGCGTCGAAGGCGACTTACCTATGTGTAATCAAGTGATGGATGAATTTAAGTCGACAGACTTTGTGTTGTTCTCATGTGCAGACATTGTTGGCAATGACCCCACAGTGCAACCTTATATGGTGTCGTATTGTGCACCTCGTTATAAGCAAGGTAGCAAGGTTGCACAGCAGCATCGTATTTATTGTAAAACAGATCCATTTGCGTTTTGCCAAGCCATAAACGCCATCGTTGTGCAACGTCAAAAAGATGATTTAACTGGTGGTCATATTCGTAGCGATCTAGACCCTTATATCAATGAATCTCCAATAGACAAAGATACGGCAGATCAAGTGCTTAATAGATTTGTAGAATCGCTGCGTAGTAGCAACCCAGATACCGTTGCGATTGGGTATAACGGTTAATAACGGCTAGCGCCGCCAGCACTTAAAAAGGTTTTTTGAGTAAAGGGCGGCCTAAAAGGATTTTTATGGATCAGCAATTTCATTATTACGCAACGCTTGTAGCCGGGATCATGGCGGGTATGCCTTTAAATGATGCCAGAGAGTTAGCCTATTATTGTTACGGGACAAGCCAGCAGTTCGCTAACTCTGAGCAGACCGAATCTTGGCAGTTTAACGACTACAGTTTTAAGCCAATTGTGGCCCGTAAAGGTCAGTCAGAACTGCGTTATGGACCGAATAACTGTGCTTTAGCATTTGAGGAGTTCCCGGCGATGGAAACTTCGTCAAATAGCGAGTACTCTGCATCAAGTAAAGTCACCGTGTGTAAAGTGGGCTCTAGTACTTCGGTGAATAACATGGCGCAACACAATACGCAATTTGCACAAACACAGTGTTTTTACAACCCGTTGACCGACGTAGATTGGCAAGGGGGAGGAGATTTAAAGCATCACTTTAAGCAGCGTTTGGCCCATAGAGCCTCGCAGCAAACTCAAAGCGTAAAAACGCAATATGAGCTTCAAGCGCAGCAAGTTCAGAGCAAGATATTTGACTCAGAAGCGATTTCAGAACCTGACGATGCACTGTCGTTATTGAAGCCACTAGAGAACAGTAAATTCATTCACAAAGCCATCAATGATGTGATTTACAAACAGCGTTATCACGACCAGGTGCGCTCAGCGCCTCTGGCATTGCTTGGTTGTCGTTTGTTCGTACTGCAACAAAGTTGGTCTGCTCCTCATTCAACCCAGTCACTATTGCATGCGTGGTTGAATACCTGGTTGGCCATTTATAGCTTTAAGCAAAACAGGCCCATGCCGCAAACAGCGCCTTGGGAATTATTTAGCTCACAACCAGGGAGCGGTCAGTTTTATGAAAAACTGGAGCAATGTTTAGAGGAGTTAAATCGAAAACGTTATGGCGAAGCTGTTTGGTTAGCGCTTATTACTGAAGCTTGCTCATCTCAGCAGCAAAGCACAAATTTTGATAAGTTACCTTTGTTGCTGCTTTATGGTTTAGCATTAAGGCCCGCGTATTTATTAGACCAAGCACAGAATTTAGCGGGCGGTGACAAAGAGTTTGTTATTCACAATCTAAATGGCTTTAAGCAAAGTCAGTTCTACCAATTAAATTTGGCAGCGCACTATCATTGTGATTGGTTAGCTAGACAACTCGCCTGTAAAGGCTTGAGTGCTTTTAACACCCAACAGTCTTTAGGTAACTTATCGCTTTGGAGAGAGAAATGAGGTTATTTGAATTATTTATCGTGCTCTGGTTATTGTTTTTAACGTTATATACTTTTGTACCGAGCTTTAAAATGATGGTTGATATGCTTTTAATTTAATTGGTAGTGTCATTTGACACTACCAAAAAAAACTAAAGGCATGTACCCGCTTCTACTAGAACTTTGTTTTTCGTAGTTTCACCAGTAATGACAGCTTTTCGATTAAAACAGGGAAAGTGTAACGTGCCAACTACCTTACCGTTTTCATCAACATAGTTATAGATGCGAAAATCCCAGTAGCCCGCTACGGCAGAAAATGAAAGTACAATTGTTGCGGTTGCAAGAGAGGCTAAAACTAACTTCTTCATAAAATGTCCTTTTATATATTAGATTAATAACAAGCTTGAATATGATCGGTAAAGCAAGGCTTGGCACTTAAGCAATCGCGAAAAGTTTCTTGACCATGGCAGTTGTATTCAAAGGTATTACAAAAAGTATAAAAGCTCGGTCTTACACCCCCACCTTGCACTTGAGGCGTTTGCTGTATGTTTAGGGTGTTTGTTGTAGAGAGACTTTTAAGGCTGGATTTTTTTAAACGTATTTTCATAACTTTCCTTATTTTTGTTAATTAAAGGTTAAAATTAACATTCTGCTTCAACAAGGTCAATTTTCGTTCTATAAAAATTATAGCTAAAGGCCAAGAAGTTCGTCTGTAAATTTAATCAGTTTCCCCGATTCATTTTCATGGCTTAAGCACACAATAGCATTCCAACCAGTTAAAGGAGTAGCGACATTCAGCATAAGCAGAATTCGTTCCGCGCAAGGATGCGGCCTTTGTTGGCACTTCCCAAAACGCAGGTTTGGCCGCTCTGTTGAGCGGTCTTTTTTCAAGCTTCTTCGTGTATTTAAAAGGTACTTAAATCATGATCGATAAAGGAAATAATGAGACTAACCAGACCCTAAAAACAGGGTTATTAAACAAAACTAAAAGCCATTTAAAGGGGCTTGTGCTTGGAGGGCTTGGGGTTGTGTCTGCGGCACAGTAACCGTATGGCAAATCTACTTTGTAGAAACGTCCGAGGTGGCTATTGATATCACTTCAATCAGTCGAATTGAATCGGCTCATTTTAAGGTTGCCCTTGATACCGATGAGCTGCAAATGCTAGAGCCTTACATTCCTGAAAACTTGTTGTATGAATTTAATCACTTGGGGCAAAGGGGCGATAAAATTGATTTTCCTGAATTCTCTCTTGGCACTCTATTTACTGCTTATGATAAAGCAAAACAAGACCTTAAAAATATCTCAATCACAAAAACGAAATTACAACAAAGCGTGGAGCGAATAGACGCTTATTTAGATCCTGCCAATCAACAGTATCCGTTGGATGAGTTTCGTGTCAGCGAGTTAAAAAGCTGGGATTTGAGTAATCACATTGATGACGCCGAAGCACAGTATTTTGAGAACCAAGTGTTAGCTATTACACGAGATTATTCGCAGATGGAATTTAATGCCCAAGCAGAGCCTGCACTCAATCTGTCGGCATTGGCATTTCTGCTTAATGATGTAAAAGAAGATATAACCGATGTGATCCGTGAGTCGAATAATCGCCATGAACGTTTAAGAGATGATATTCGCAATATCGAAACACAATTACAAAAACTAAAAGATCAGCAATTTGAGCAAAATACGTTTTTTACTGTGGACGCAGTGGTGTCAAACTCGGGTAGAGCAAGCACATCGCTGCGGCCTTTAGCACTGATGCGAGTACAAATTAGTGATAACAACTATGTTGATATTCGCCCAGAGCAGCAACGTAACTCAGAGCAATCTGAGTTACTACCATCTTCTTCCAATACGTTGAGCTATCGCTCATTAGAGCTATATTCTTTTCCGAGTGAAAAGCAGGCATTGATCAACACCTTATGGGGCAGCACTGGGCGCGTGCAAATGTATACGATGGACACTCAGCAAAATGCATTCAGTTCAAATCAAATTACTTTTGTCGATAATCGAAATCAAAAAGTCATTTTAGATAAACTAAAAGAAGTGGCCTCAAAGCAAATGCAGTAACTTATTAATTAGGCGAAAATTTTTACGGCGTTTTCAAAGGCAACTGATTGCGCGAGAAAGTCTGTTTTAACACTACGGTGGATTCAATCGCTGCGATACTGCTGATCTGTCCCAACGATTTTTTCACGAAGCTTTCGTAGTGGCTTAAATCTATGGCGACTATTTTCAACAAATAATCATAACTGCCTGTGATCACCGAGCATTCCATTACTTGCTCAAGGGCTTCTACTTCGTTTTCAAACTCATCGGCGAGCTTATCAGTATTGGCGTTTAGCCTGACTAGGGCATACACCAAAATCGATAGGTTAAGCTTTTCTCGGTCTAGAATGGCCTGATAGCCCTTAATAATGCCTTCTTGCTCCAGTTTCTTTATCCTTCTAAGGCAAGGGGTGTCAGATAAATTAACCTGTTGTGCCACTTCAGTGGTTGTCATTCGGCCACGATACTGTAATAGGTCTAAAATGGCTAAATCTTTACTATCAACACGCATGTTAGTTAATTCCACTAATTTTTATTGCTATTTTATTAAATATCACTCATTGGGGGCGGAATAATCAAGTTTATTGGTGAATTTTTATCACAGCCTACTGCTACTATTAATTTATCAATACCAATAAGAATAAAAATTATGACAGCATGTACACGAGAGTTTGATGTTTGGATCCGTAGTTCATTCTGCGAGATAAACTCACAGCTCGAAACCTTATATTGGCAGCAAGAAGACAAAGCGAATGTCGAACATATCGGTGAAGCATTAAAGCAACAATTGCAGGCCGAAGGCACAGAGTTGATCAAAGCTTTAGTTGCTGAAGGTAATACCGATGAAGGGTTCGATAATGCCTTTGATTTACTAGGCAATGTTGGCCTCTATATGGCAGCTTGCAGACGCCATGAAATAACTGAGCCGAGCCGAGAGCGTACTTCACCCTTAGTTGAAGCCTCTACATTAGCCATGCACATTGGCGCGTCGATAGGTGTCACGCCACGTTTTGCCACCGCGCATTTAACGACACACAACACCGCGGTAAATGGAGTGTATAAACGCTTTACCGATCTCGCAGACGAAAAAACCTTCGTTGATTACAACACCAAGGGTATTCTGGCCTATAAACGCGCTGCTGACGCCTTGTTAAAAATCTTACCGCTGGGCGTATCGCACCCAATCACGGGCGATTTATTAAAAGTTGCTAAATTTGCACTGCAAGATGTGATTGACTCTAACCAAGAGTTGTTTGATAAGCTCGACACAGACCGATTTTTTTACTGTGTAAGACCTTATTACAAACCACATAGAGTGGGTTCTCAGGTTTATCGTGGTGCCAATGCTGGAGACTTTGCTGGTATTAATGTGATTGATATGCTGCTCGGGTTATGTGTTGCCAATGAGCCCAGTTATTCACAAATGCTGGTAGATAAATTCTTGTATATGATGCCAGAAGATCAGCAAATTTTGCGTGATTGTATGCGACGCACAAGTTTGATGGATTTATTTTTAAAC
Organism: Pseudoalteromonas sp. BZB3; assembly: GCF_040104455.1. Classification (NCBI taxonomy): domain Bacteria; kingdom Pseudomonadati; phylum Pseudomonadota; class Gammaproteobacteria; order Alteromonadales; family Pseudoalteromonadaceae; genus Pseudoalteromonas; species Pseudoalteromonas sp. BZB3. The sequence goes on from NZ_JBECOS010000009.1 coordinate 11,999, forward strand.
CTTGAAAGCCAGCACAGCGCTTCTTGGTATCAAGAGAATGTGTCATTATTTTTAGAAGTGTGTGAGTTACACGGAAAAGGCGCTACTCAGCACCATAATCAACTGGTTGAAAAGTATATTGCGCAGCCTTCAAACTCAATGTCAGAGCAACACCTAGATAAAGTAACAGCCAGCGGCCCGCCACTGTCAGTCTTACTTGGCTCACTCGAAAAACTTCGAGACCGTCGCGCCGCCAATCAGCGAGAGGACATTTTTACTCGTTATCACGATATTCAAAAACTCAAAGCCATGTTAAGCAGATAACCAGATGAAACAAGATTTTGTATTACCGAGTGAAGCGTACTTATTGAATCACTCGGTTGGAAGACCACTAAAAAGTGCCGAAACCCATTTTAAACAAAGCTATTTATCACCATGGCAAGATTCGGGCAGGGAGCCTTGGCAAGCTTGGCTGGCCATTATTACTGAGTTTCAACAAGCGTTGGGCCGACTTTTTAACTCATCATCTATGCAGTTCTGCCCTCAAGTTAATTTATCGAGTGGACTTACAAAACTCATTATGGCGTTGCCTGAACTAAACGAAAATAGTGTTGTTTTAATGAGTGCGCAAGACTTCCCAAGTATGGGATTTGCGATGCAAAAGGCCCTCCCTGACGGGGCGATAATTCGCTATATTCCCGAACACAAAGACATCACGAAAATTGACGTTTGGCAGCAACATTTAACTGCCGATGTCGATTTGGTTTTTGTTAGTCAAGCCTACTCAAATACCGGGCAGCTCGCGCCAGTCAATGACATTGTAAAGCTTGCTAAAGCCAATCATACATTAAGCATTATTGATGTTGCGCAATCTGCTGGGATTATTCCTCTAAATTTAACCGACCTTGATGCCGATTTTATGATTGGTTCAAGCGTAAAGTGGTTATGTGGTGGCCCAGGGGCCGCCTATTTGTGGCTTAACAGTAAGCATATTGAGCGATTAGCGCCAAAAGATGTAGGCTGGTTTTCTCATGAAAACCCGTTTGAGTTCGATATTCACCACTTTGCTTATCACGATAGCGCTTTAAAGTTCTGGGGCGGTACACCCAGTGTTGCCCCTTTTGCTTTTGCTTCGCACAGCATTGACTATTTTTCTAAGCTTGGCGATAAGCTCAGGAAGCATAATCAAGACTTAATAGACTTACTGATCCAACATTTGGGCGAACAAGTGGTTTCACCCCACGATAGAAATCACCGCAGCGGGACTGTGATTATAAATCCGAAAATGGGAGTAGAAACAGCTTTAACTGAATGTGCTAAAGATGGAATAAGCATAGATGCTAGAGCACATGGATTGCGTGTTTCACCGCATATTTATAATGACGAAAGCGATATTTTAAAGCTATTGGCAGTGTTAAAGTAGAGCACTTCTTATTAAAGTTATGAATGTGTAGTTGCTCAATAAGTATAGGTTTATTGAGCAACTTTCTAGAAAGCTTAAAGTTTACTCACCATGTGTTTCATGGAAGTGATTGCCATGTTGGTGGTGCCAGTGACCATCGTGTTTATATTCTACTCGCCCATTTTCGATACGCTGTTTATGACCACATTCTAAACTGTGTGCATGTTTGTGCTTCTTATGCGTTTCAGTTAACGCTTCATGAGTATGCCCTGCGTGGGTGTGGTGATCATGACCATCATGATTATAATCAAAATGGTCAATATGCCACTCTGAGGCATGCCCGCATTTGGCATTATGCATATGTTTATGGTCATTATGTTCTTTGTGCTCACCGGCTATCACAGACCCTGCTAAAAGTAATGTCGAAAACAAAATAGTATTTCTCATCCTAATTTCCTTAAGTGGTTTTCAAATACCATTTTATATTTGCTTATATGATGAAAATGTCAAATTAAACAGTATGTTATAAGGTATCAGGTTCAACTTCGATTTGTTGAAAAAATAAGTTCTTTTGCTTGAGTTTTCAACACTTTGTTACAAACAATCAGTTGCTAACTACAAAAAAAAATATGTAATTTTATTTAATTTTTTAATAACTCAAGGATAGTTATGAAAAGCAAACTTATCGCATTGGCTGTATCCGGTTTAATAGCAAGTACATCTTCACAAGCGACTTCGCTTAACAAAACAGAAATCGATAATGTGTTTTCAGAGATCAAATCAACCAGCCCTGGTTGTAGTGTGGGCGTGATCAAAGATGGAAAACTCATTCACAAAGCAGGCTATGGTTTAGCAAATATGGAGCTAAACGTGCCCCTTGATGGCTCACATGTTCACCGTATTGCGTCTGTTTCCAAGCAGTTTACAGGGATGGCAGTCTTATTACTTGCCGATGAAGGTAAAATTAATTTAAATGCTGATATTCGTAAATATCTACCTGAGCTTAGAGATTACAAAGAATCAGTAACGATTAATGCGATGTTAGGTCATTTTTCAGGCATGGGAGATTATGATTTTGTCGATGCAGAGCTAGACAAAGACGCCTTCAAACTTAAATCGACCATGGGTGGAGAATTCCGCTTAGGTAAAGAAGACTATCTAACCATTGAAGAGTTTTACGATTACGTAAAAACTATGCCTCTTAGAAATAAGCCTAATCAAGAGTTTAGTTATAGTAATTACGCTTACTTCTTATTATCTATGCTGGTGGAGCGCGTTTCTGGTGAAAGCTTAAGAGAGTACAGTGATGCTCGCATTTTTAAACCGCTAGGGATGAGCAATACCTTTTTCAGTGATGAACCAACAGAAATTGTCAAAAACCGTGCTGATGGTTACAGCAAAAATAAAGAGGGTGAATACTTTACCAATATGACCAATCTGTTTTGGGTTGGTGATGGCGGGTTACACACCACAGTTGAAGATATGGCTAAATGGGACGCCTATTTTTATAACCCTAAATTAGGTAATGATCCTGCAAAGCTGCTTAGGCAGTTTATGCGTCCAAACAGTGTTGAGATCACCATGGAAGGGCGTAAATATGCAAACGGACAATTTATTGGTGAAAAGGACGGTGTTGAAATTGTTTATCACAGCGGTGGTTGGCTTGGCACAGTGACAAACTACGAGCGCATACCAGAGAAAAATTATGCTTCGATTGTGTTTTGTAATGACACTTCAGTAGACATAGCAGAGCTAGTTGACGGTTTGCGTAAATTAGTTTTATAAATTTGGTCACAAGGCCATTTTTATGGCCTTTTAACTTCCTTTGTTTGTTCTAAATCTTCACACCATGGAGCCCCTAAATTCGCTTCTAAAATGGGTTCTTTAGGCTGCCTTTGTTGTTCAGGAGTGAGCAAGCTTTCTAGTTTCATCGTCTGTAATAATAAGCGAATATTTTCATTGGCATCGTCATTTTTAAAAAGGCGTAAAAGCAATTCAGCAAACTCTTTTGTTTTTAACTGTGTATTATCTTTGAGTTTGATGGCAGTGTAGGCCATGTCTAAAAAGTTAATAAAATCAGTTTGTTCAATATGAAATTGTTGTAATTTAACCTCTATGCCTTGACGGTATTGTTTGAATGTTGAGAGGTCTTTTGCCATCAATGCAGCTGTCATAATACTAAACTTTAAGCGAGTCTCATCCCTGAGCTTATTCTGTGATTTGAATAGTGTGAGGGCTTTTTGATAGTGTTTAATCGCATCTTCAGTCTTGTTTAAGTGCAGAGCAAAATTGCCTGTGGTGATGTAAATACCAGCACGGATCTCCTTGTCTAATACTGTATATTCAATAGAGTTTAGCAAGCTATATCCAAGAGCAGGCTGATTTTGAATACGATAAGCTGCGGCAATATTACTCTTTAAAGCTGCAATATAATTGGCATTTTCAGTCTTGGTCATTGCACACTGGAAATGTGCAATTGCATCATCTAATTGATTGTTAATCCGATAAATGATCCCTATGTCATTTATAATCTGAAGCGCTTTTTTTTCAGTAACCGGGGTAAACTCATCGTGTTTGATGGTGTTTAAAATATCTAAGAAAGTATTAATGTCTTTTGTATCTATAGCGGCTCTGATTGCAATGCGATGATATTGAAGTGCATCAAGCGTAAACTCATTAGTAATATGTTTTGCTTTTTTCTTATAGTCTAAAAGTGCCCGCTGCGGATTGTTTTTTTCTAATTCGATAAAACTCGTCAACACTTCAGGCGTGATCAAGGCGCTAGATATTGCAATCAGTGAAAAGAGTAAGTTCATTACAATGACCAGGTTAATACTATATTCTTATGTATTGTAAACGCTATGTTTTGTATAGGGAATGCTAAAATCTAAAAATTAAACGTGATATTTAGGTGAGCATCCAGTGCTTAAATATAAAAACTGGATGCTTATTTTAAAGACAAAAAATGAATTCAATGACTCAGTCTTAGAACTTTAGTGAGCAGCCTAATGTGTGATAGCTCTTTTGCAAGTGGTTACCACTTCTTGAAGTGTGAAATTGACTAACGTTGGAGAAATTGCACATATTTTAGCAATTTCGTTTTGCTTATATCCGCCTCTTTTGTATAAGCTTAATATATGCTGATGCCGATTAGATAGGCGGTTTACTGCTTGTACTATACGTTTATTAAGTTTCTGTTTAATATAGTTTTCTTCAAGATTTCCTTGCTCATCAGTAAATTGAAGGTACTCAGTATTTTCAATACTTATCCAATTCTCTTTATTCTTTTTTCTCAACATATCAATCGCAATATTTTTGGCTGTTTGATAGCAATATGCGGAGTGATTAGATACAGAGTCAACTGGTTCACACATGTGAGAAAGCCTAATGAATGTTTCTTGTAGAGCATCTTCAGCTAGGTGTTGACAGTTCAATATTGAAGTTAGATAAGTTATTAATTTCCTTCTTTGTATTTCAATTATTTTTGACCAATGTTGATCTGCTTTTGGCAAATCTTTAGTTCGAGCAACAGTCATTCTACTTCCTTAAATAAACCGCTAATGTAAATTATTATCATTTAGATCCTAATTCTCATCATTTCCTTGTGTCAATGAAAAAATTCATAAATTGTTGCGGTTTTGTAACTTGTAACTTGTAACTCTTAATTTTGACCTTGATAAAAAACTTTAAAAAACCTCTAAATTTTTTGTGAAATGATTCGTCTTTAGGTTGTTATAAAAAAGATAGCGTAGTTTTTTATCTGTAACAGGTTGATTTTTAAATTATTTTTGTTTTTTTGTTCATTCTGAATTTTATTGAAAGTTAATTTTGAAATTTATTTTTGAAAGGGTTGTCATGTTAAACAGTTGTATCAAATGGTCTGATGAAGAAGCTAAGCTGTATCGTAGTCGTGGCTATTGGATTGATGAAGAGCTATGTCAAATATTAGAGCGTCAAGTTCAAAACTCGCCTACGAAAATAGCTGTTATAGACAATGGCATAGAAAAAACTTATGGCTGTTTAGATAAAGAATCAACCCGATTAGCTGGATATTTAGCTAAGCAAGGGCTCAAAGCAGGCGATACTGCAATTGTCCAATTACCTAATTGTTACGAATTTTATATTGTATTTTTCGCATTGCAAAAATTAGCAATTTTACCTGTAAATGCGCTTATGAATCACAATGAATTAGAGCTTGCTCATTATGCTGGTGCGCTTAATCCTTCCCTAGTCATTGCCGATGCAACACATTCATTATTTCAAAATGATTCTTTTTTTAAAAAATTGCAAAATGATTCATCAAACCTTAGCCATGTTTTACTGAGAGGAAATACTGATTGGGCCCCCAATATCAGTAAAAAGTTATATGCATCTGCAAGCTTTGATGATTTTGAATCTGTGCCATTTCGTAAGCACAATGCTGAAAATGTTGCTTTTTTCCAACTTTCGGGCGGTAGCACCGGCACTCCCAAGTTAATTCCCAGAACACATAATGATTACTTCTATAGCGTCAGGCAGAGTGTTGAAATATGTCAATGGAATGAAAATACACGATACTTGTGTGCACTTCCTGCAGCGCACAACTTTCCATTAAGTTCACCTGGGGCGTTGGGTGTATTTTATGCCGGCGGCACTTTAATTTGTGCATCAAACCCGTCTCCAAGTAGTTGCTTCCCTTTGATTTCAGCTCACCAAGTTAACTGGACTTCACTGGTTCCGCCAGCTGTAGCACTTTGGTTGGACTCTCATGAGAGAAGTCATCACGACCTTAGTTCACTCAAAGTCATTCAAGTTGGGGGCGCAAAATTGAGTGCGACTTTGGCAATCAAGTTAGAAAATGAGTTCAAGGTAATACTTCAGCAAGTTTTTGGTATGGCTGAAGGCTTGGTTAATTATACGAGATTAAATGACAATGACTGGGTAAGACATAACACTCAGGGCAGGCCTATGAGTGAAGCTGACGTTATCAAAATTGTAGATGAAAATAATCAGCCTGTTTCCCAAAATGAGGTTGGCTTGTTAACGACAAAAGGACCATATACTTTCAAAGGGTATCTAAATGCAAAGTTGCATAATTTAACAGCCTTTACGGAAGATGGTTTTTATTGCAGTGGTGATCTTGTCAAGTTGAGTAAATGTGGGAACATCATTGTAGAAGGTCGTGATAAAGACCAAATAAATAAAGGTGGTGAAAAAATCGCCGCTGAGGAAGTTGAAAATCAATTACTCGCTCACCCTGATGTGCACGATTGTGCCGTAGTCGCAATGCCTGATCACCTTCTAGGTGAGAGAGTATGCGCATTTGTTGTTAAACGTGAAAATAATAGAGATGCATTAACCAAAGTTGCTTTGAATCGCTTTATTCGAAGCAAAGGCTTAGCAGACTATAAGTATCCTGATCGATTTGAATTTATTAGCGCTTTACCGAAAACAAAGGTTGGTAAAGTCGACAAACGTGCACTTCGCGAACATATCAAAAACCTACTTGCTCCAATTAAAAGCGTTTAATAAGGAATAGAAATTATGGCGATCCCTCGCATTCAATCATATGCGTTACCTCAATGCTGCCCAGAAAATAAGACAAATTGGCAAGTCGACCCTGATAAGGCTGTCCTATTAGTTCATGATATGCAGTCTTACTTTGTTAATTTTTACGATGTTGAAGGTGAACTCGTAAAGAAACTAGTTAAGCATATAGATGCACTGATATCGGCTGCTCGTGCCGCTAACATTCCGGTTATTTATACAGCTCAACCTGCTGATCAAAAGCCTGAGGACAGAGCATTGCTTACTGACTTTTGGGGCAGTGGGTTAACAAATCGAGACACCAGTATTCTTTCAACGATTGCGCCAAAAGATAGTGACAAGGTGTATACCAAGTGGCGTTATAGTGCGTTCAAAAGAAGCAGTTTGCTGGATGACATGAAAGCACAAGGAAGAGATCAACTGTTGATTTGTGGGATTTACGCACATATCGGAATTTTATCGACCGCATTAGATGCTTTCATGTATGACATAAAAGCATTTGTGGTTGCAGATGCAATCGCTGACTTTAGCCTTGAAGAACACCTACAGGCTATAGGGTATATTTCTTCACGATGCGGTCAAGTTGCACTTTTAGAAGACTTAAAAGAAAGCTTAAGCGTTGATCATGAAGATCGAAACAATCATAGAGACCTAGTATCAATACCATCTCTACAGTGTGCGGTTGCAGAGATTTTAAATATAGAGGTAGATGAGGTCGATCCTGAAGAAAATTTATTATACCTAGGTTTAGACTCTATAAGAGTAATGACTTTATTAGAGAAATGGCGCGCTCAAGGTATCAATATAACTTTAGAGCAGCTCGCTGAAGGTGCTTCAATTCGCGATTGGCATGAAATCATGCAAACTAGATCTCAGTTAGAGGCTGTGATTGCATGATAAAAAAGTCTTTAACTGCAGCGCAATTAGGTATTTGGCTTGGCCAAGCTAAACACGCTGGTAGTGTTCGGTACAATACCGCCGAGTATATTGAATTAAATACAGCTGTGAACGCTGAATTATTTCTGCTGGCAGCTGCTAGGGTTTTACAAGAAACATCATCGTTAAACGTGAGCTTCGAGCAAAACCAAGGTTTACCAGTTCAAAGCATATTGAATGCGGTTGAACGAACGGCTAAACATGGAGATTACCTAGACCTATCAAACCAAAGTGAGCCAATTATTGCTGCAGAGCAATTTTTAGCTCAGTGGCAAATGCACCCTTATGATTTAAGTAAGGGAGATTTGTACCGTCACATCTTGATCCGTATTAATAGTAATAAGTTTTTGTGGGCTTTGGGAGCGCATCATATCGCGCTGGATGGGTTTAGTTTTTCATTAATAACTAATCGTGTGTTAAATGCTTATGAAGGGAATGAGGTTGTCTCTGACATAGCGCAATATGAGGCTTTAATAGATGAAGACATAAAATATAAAAATAGCAATGCTTACCAAAAGGATGAGAATTATTGGACTGAAGAACTCAGTTTTTTTGGCAATGCAGTCACTTTGACGCAACAACCGCTTAACGGTAATGCGGAAAAGCTAAAAGTAACCGCATTTATAGATAAGTCGCAACTGACGAGTTTGGACACGCTCGCAAAAGAAAAAAACAGTAATTGGTCAGAACTACTTTTTACAGCTGTTAGTTACCTAACTTATCAACAAACAGGCGTCGAAAAAACCATCATTGGTATGCCTGTTGCCAATCGCATTGCTTCTAAAGCTGCCAATACACCTTGTATGCACATGAATATAGTACCAATTAAGGTGTTGTTTAGTGAGTGTGTTGATTTTGCTGAGTTACTCGTCCAAGTAAGTAAAAGGCTCCAAAAGGCAAGGCGACATTTTCGCTTTAGATATGAAAATCTAAGAGCTAAAAGCAATGAGGGTCTTATCCCTAAACGTCTTTTTGGTCCTGTTGTTAACATTTTACCTTTTGAGCGTAATGCAACGTGTGAAGGGAGTCGAGTTGTTAATCATCCATTATCTGCTGGGCCGGTTGAAGATATTGCTTTCATTTTTATTATGCAGAGTAATAGTAGTGTCCGTTTTGAAATAGAAGCAAATCAGAGCGGTTATAGCTGTGAAGATTTGATTGGGTTGCAAAAAACATTCATAACACTTTTAGATGACCTTACATCGCAACTATCACAGCCTTTAAGAGTAACGAGATCAGATTTTGCTTTATGTTCGGCTCAAAAAGCGCCAGATGATAGCAATGTTTTAGAAAGCTTATTTGCACAAGCGAAAGCTTCACCTTCAAAAATTGCATTGCAGAGTATAGAAGGGGAAAGTTTAAGTTACGAACAACTCGTTGAAAAAGTTTCGCATCTGGCAAGCAAATTAGTTCAGATAACGACGCGCTCCGATAGTTGTATTTTGTTGGCCTTACCCCGTAGTCAAAATACCATAATTGCAATGTGGGCAGTCCTATTAGCTGAATGTCGCTTTGTCTTTATCGATATTGATGCACCTTTAAGTCGAAACCGAATGATTATTGAAGACGCCTCTCCAGAATTGGTTTTAGTTGATGCTTCAAGTGCACATTTGACGATTTTCGATGAATTGAACATAACAAAAGTAAGTGTTGATTCAGCTTTAATTGAAGTAAGAGAAGGTGACATACATTTGCCAACTATACTGGCAGATTCTAAACAGGCATATTTGATTTATACATCAGGATCTACGGGTAAGCCAAAAGGTGTACAAATAAGCCAAGGAGCACTCTCAGGTTTTGTAAATGGTGCTAAAACGGCTTACGGCATTAGTCAGGATGATCGCGTATTGCAATTTGCACCATTTCATTTTGATACTTGTATTGAAGAAGTCTTTGTTACTCAAACTTTGGGTGCGACATTAATATTGCGAAATGATGAAATGCTGAATTCATTTGAGTGTTTCATTAGTGAAGTTGAAAGGTTGCAAATAACAGTCTTGGACTTACCTACTGCTTATTGGCATGAGCTTTGTCACTTTGTTTGTGAGACTAAAACGACCATGCCAGCTTCAGTACATACGATTATTATTGGTGGCGAGGCAGTTAACAGACAGCGTGTTGAGTCTTGGTGCCAGCTATTTTCTAACTCAATTAGATTGCTAAATACGTATGGTCCAACAGAGGCCACTGTAGTTGCTACTTTCACCGATTTAAGTACCAATACAAATACCAGCCTTATTGGGCATCCTTTACCGGGTCGTGAGACATTAGTGGTCAGGGAACCGAGACAACTGGCAAAATTTGGAGAGCGAGGCGAGCTTTGGTTATCAGGCGCAGGCTTAGCCAGTGGATATTTGGGCTTAGATAAACAAAACGAAGCGGCATTTGTAAAATTTTGGCATCCAATAAAGCAACACTATATCGATGCATATCGCACAGGTGATGTTGTTCGAATGTTACCTGACGGGCAATTAGAATATATTGGTAGAGCTGACTCTCAATTAAAAATTAGTGGTTATCGAATAGAAATAGGAGAGATAGAAGCTGTGTTGCTTGGCTTGAAAGGGATCCAAGAAGCTGCAGTGACCATTATTAAGGACCCCACTGGAAAGCCAAAAGGGCTTTGCGCTCATATTGTAAGTGAATACGAATGGAATTTAGCTACTTTACGTGAGGCGTTGGCTTTATCTCTACCAAGTGCAATGCTCCCAGGGCAGTATCATAATCATTCATCATTGCCTAAAACACCTGCAAATAAAGTCGACCGTAAACAACTCGAAGGTTTCCAAAGTTACGAAATACTTAATGGCTCTCTTACTGAATTAGAACAAAGCATTGCAGCAGTTTGGCAAGAAGTTTTAGGCATTGAAGTACAAAATGCTGAGGACAACTTTTTTAATATAGGGGGGCAATCACTCCAATGTATTCAAGTTGCAGCTCGGCTGAGCCAGCTATTTAATAAGCAGGTTAGTGTTGCTTTCTTATTTGCACACCCAACTTTAAAAGAGTTGAGTTTCGCATTAGAGAGTAATACTGAAAATCAAAAGCAGGGCTCAAATAGTGTCGCTGCTCAATTAGACAAAGACTTATTAGAGTTCAAAGAAGCGCTGCAATCAGTTACGCCTATTAAGATGAGTTCACGATCTGTTAATAAGGTTTTATTAACGGGCGCTACAGGCTTTGTTGGCGCGCAAATATTAAAGAGCTTATTACTTCAACCTGGTTTGAAAATAGTATGTGCTGTGAGAGCAAACGATATTACGCACGCAAAAGCTAGGCTCCAAAGTGCATTCCAGGCACAGAAAATAGGCTCGATTGACTTTTCTAGGGTCGAGTTTCTACTTACCGATATCGCTAAACCACTTTTAGGTCTTGATGAGCAAGCTTACAATTTACTTGGTCATCAAGTAACTCAAGTGTTACATAACGCCGCACACACGTCTGTTCTGCGAGATTACAAAAGTTTAAAAACAGCCAATGTAACGACGACATCGCAGCTATTGATGTTTGCGAAGAAATTTTCAGCTTCTTTTAATCAGGTATCAACTATTGCAGTAGCACCGACTGATGGTGCGCCCCTTGCTGAAGAGTTTGTTGCGCGACATTCAGGGTTAAATGACGGTTATCAACAATCAAAGTGGTTGTCTGAAGCGATGGTTGAGACGGCAATTCAACAAGGTATCACTTCAAAAATATATAGATTGGCACGTGTGACAGGGTCGCTACTAAGTGGCTATATTAACCAAAACGACTTGGTATGGCGCATTCTTAAGACTGGTTTGAAACATCTTAAATTGCCCCAACTAGCCGTTTTTGAACCCTGGACCCCGGTTGATAAGGTCGCCAAATTTGTGGCAGACCAAACACTACATGGTACGCAAAATAGCGTGTTCAATGTCACCCCTGATACTTTGGTCTCTCTATCACAATTATATTCGTGGTTACAGGAATATGGTTTTGCATTCGAAATTGTCCCTCTGGAAGATTGGTTAAAAACCATTGAGCAATCGAGCGATGAAGATGATTTAGCCATAGCGAGTTTTTTCAGAGCTCAAAGCCAAAAGTCTCATGAACCAATGAAGCTTGAAGCATTTAATCAGAACTTTAAATCGGCAAGTCGTTCGAGCGAGACTCGGTTAGAGTCTCTCACCAAAAGTGATTTAGCTATTTATCTTGATTATGCGTTTGACAGCGGATTAATCAATGTGACGTCTCACTTAGTTGCTTTCCAAAATATAAAAAAATTAATTGCATTTCTAAAACTTGAAAAGGAATTGTCATGACTCAGCGACAGCCTATTAAACCAAGTGGCCCTCGACGCGTTTATTGCGTAGCAAAACGCTATATTACAAAAAACCTTTTACGTATAACTGTTTCTGGTGAGGAGTTATTGGGTTTTCCCGATGGCTATCATGGGGCACATATTAAGCTCTTTTTTGCTAATCGTGAAAGCGGCACTTTAGAGCTACCAGTGCGAGACAAAATGGGCAAAATCAAATGGCCTGACAATAAACCTATCACACGTGCATATACGGTAAGAGCGTACCGTTCTCACAGTAATGAATTGGATATTGACTTTGTAGTACATGGAGATAGTAGCCCAGCATCGGGTTGGGCTGTTAATGCCAAGGTCGGTTCTGAGATTGGTGTTGCAGGTCCAGGTGGTCCTGATCCTCTTCTTGCAAAAGCTGATTGGCACATCTTAGCTGGTGATTTGACCGCAGTTCCCGCGATAAGTGCTTTAGTTGAAGGATTCGAGTCTCATGTTACTGCGAAAGTATTTATAGAGTTAGACAGTTTAGAAGATAAGCATTTTATATCTGCCCCGAGTGGAGTTGAAATTCGCTGGTTCGAGCGCAAGAAAGGCGACTCTACTCAACTGGCAAAAGCAATAGCGAATACAGCGTTCCCAAATAATGCAACATCGATGAGTGCTTTTATTGCTGGTGAAAACAGTGCTGTACTTGCCTGTAGAAAGCAGTTGATTCAGGATTTTGGGCTGAGCAAAAAACAACTCTATGCCATTCCTTATTGGCGACGTGGGCAAGATGAGGAGACTTATCATGAACAGCGTCACGTTATTATGGATGAGGTTTACTAAATGCCTTCACCTAATGAGTTTTACGGAAAAGTAGTTTTAGTCACAGGCGCACATCAAGGAATAGGAAAGGCTGTGGTTGAACTACTGGTTGCTCGTGAAGCGATTGTTGTTGCTGCAGATATTGCTTTTAGCTCTTCCGAGCTTGTTGAGCAAACTGCCAATCTATTTCAAATACATTTAGACGTGTCTAGTCAAGAAAATGTAAATGATGTAGTTGGGGTGGTTGAGGATAAACTGGGCCATATTGAGTATTTAGCCAGTGTCGCTGGTATTTTGCATATGGGCTCAATCTTAAAGCAGGGCAATGCTGAATGGCAAAACACGTTTGCTGTGAATTGCCACGGACCATTTTATCTGTGCCAAGCAGTTGCAAAAAGAATGCAACAGTGCCGCCGAGGTTCAATTGTTGCTGTTGGCAGCAATGCGGCACAAACGCCGAGGATAAACATGGGCAGCTATTGTGCTTCAAAGGCCGCATTAACTGCATTAATTAAAAATCTAGCATTAGAGCTTGCGCCATATAATGTTCGTTGCAATTTAGTCGCCCCTGGGTCGACAGACACCCAGATGCAACAACAACTCTGGCGTGATAAAAGCGGCGCTGCGAAAACCATCGCAGGCGATCTAGAACAATTCAAACTAGGCATACCTCTTGGTCGCATTGCGACACCTATTGATATTGCCAATACCATTTTATTTTTACTCAGCGATCAAGCTAAGCACATTACCATGTCCAATTTATTGGTAGATGGTGGTGCAACGCTGGGACATTAATTTCGAGGATACTATGAATAATCAGCCACTTTCTTTTACCCAATCACAAAAATTGCAATCGCAGGGCGAGCAAGTTATTGCCGGTTTTACCCAGTCTATGATGAAAAAGCCAGAGCAGTTTTCACCTGGAGCTTTTCCTGTTTATTTAGCTGGGGGTGAAGGAGCAGTAGTGACAGATGTAGATGGCAATCAATATATTGACTTCATTTGTGGTCTTGCTGCAAATACTTTAGGTCACAACCACCCAGTTGTGACAAAGGCTATTTCAGACAATTTAAGCAATGGATTAATTCATTCTCTCCCCACGCCTGTCGAAGTAAAAACAGCCCAAACTTTAGTTGATGTGATCCCTGGTGCTGAGATGGTTCGTTTCTTTAAAACAGGTGCAGACGCAAACTCAGCAGCTGTTAGATTGGCTCGTCACGTTACAGGTCGAGATGAAATAATGACAGTGGGTTATAACGGTTGGCATGACCAATACATGTTTGATACTCCAGGGGTACCTTCTGCTATTGCATCACTTACGCATAGAATGCCGCTTTTCACTCCTAATGATGAGCCTAAAATAATTGAAAAAATTGCAAACAGAAAAGACCAGCTAGCAGTTGTTTTATTATCAGTGCCTTATAATCGGGTTCTAAAAAAAGCCTTTTTGCAAGAGCTCAGAGAGACCTGTTCTGAACATGGGGTTGTGCTAGTTTTTGATGAAGTTGTAACTGGGTTTAGACTTGCACCTGGTGGGGCTCAAGAATATTTCGGGGTTAATGCTGATTTAGTCACTTTATCTAAAGGGATTGCTGCTGGTATGCCACTATCAGCTGTTGCTGGTAGCTCAAAGTTAATGTCACGTATTAATGAACTTCAAGTGTCGACCACTTTTGGTGGTGAAATGCTGTCACTAGAGGTGTGTGATGCCGTTATAAAAGAATACAAACGAACAGACTTTACTACGTATATTGCTAAATTAGGCAGTATTTTAAAATCGGAAGTCAATCAGATCTCTGAGCAATTGGGGACCCCACTTCGCGTTGTAGGCTATGATGCTATCCCTATGTTTTTATTCGCTAAGAACCCAGAAGAGCATGTAAAATTTGCAATCCCATTTTTAGCACAAATGGCAAAGCGTGGCATTTTAATGCGCAGAGAGGTCAACTTCATTTCTGGTGCACATACAATGGAGCAGATTAATGACACGATTACTGCAGTGAAAGCATCGCTAATAGAAATGCAGTCAGAAGGCGTATTTGATACTAAGGAAAATACGTAATGGCATGTTCATGTTTATCGACGCAGCGTTTTGCTGCGCTTGCCAAAGCTATGAGTGAGCAGCCTTTTGGCAGTAATCAAGTGAGCGAACTCAATAGTCTAAAAGCGGTATGTAAGAAACCGCATGACGAAAATCTGAAGACGCTAATTGATAATGTCTTTATTTATACAGCAGACTTAAACAATACAGTGATCTCAGACGGTTGGGTTTTAATTCATGGCAAGCAGATAGTTGCTTTAGGAAAACAAGGAGAGCAACCGACAGATTTTGATAAGAAAGTAGATGGCGGCGGTAAGTTGATGTTGCCGGGGTTAGTTAATCCTCATTGGCATGAAAGCTTTGTTGCGCCAAACTTTGAGTCACCTGATGACTGTAACTTAGAGCCTACCGCTTATTCGAATGGCGGCAATATTGCAGCGTTAGGCTCGATGTTTGGTTTTATCTCAACAGTAGGCGATAAGTTAACGCTCGAAGAAGGGTTAGCAATTGCAAGATGGAGTATGTGGACTCAGCTTCGATCTGGCACGACTGCTTTGGGCGACCTAGGCTCAGCGAATAAAGCAGACTCAATGGCATTAGCAGCCATTGATTTGGGAATGCGATTGCGAGTAAGTCGTTGGGGTTCTGATGTGATGTTAGAAGCTGATAAATCTTCCCCAACGATTATTGCAGACACTCAATTGCAAACTGAGGATTGGCTGTCACTTATTGAAACTTGGGATAACCATAGTTCAGGTTTAATTGGTGCGATGCCTTCTGTTATGGGCGCTTTTGGTAGTTCTGATAAGCAACTGGAAGCTTTAGCTAGTATCACTCAACAATACAAAGTTCCTTATGCAACGCACTTAGCGCCTCTAAAGAATGAACGACGAGAGGTTGAACGAGTATTCGGTCTTTCACCTATTGCTCGTTTTGATGCTATGGGGTTACTGACAGATAAACTGCTCGCAGTTCATACAGCATATGCCAGTGAAAGCGAATACCAAAGGCTTATCGAAACTGGCGTTAATATCTGTCACTCACCGGCCCATTATGGGATGCTTGGAGAGTCGACAGTCAGTGAGACCGGACAAATCGGTAGATTCTTAAAAGAGGGGGTTTGGGTCTCAAGCAGTACAGATGGAGACATCTCCTTTATAGGTGGTATGTGCGAAGCAATGAGAGGTGCTCATCTAGGCCACAATGAAGCACAAAACTGTAATACAGCTTGCCCGCCAACATTAGCACTGAAAACTGCGACCTTGTTTGGTTCTAAAGCTTTAGGGTGGGAGGATAAAATAGGTTCTATCGAGGTTGGTAAACAAGCCGACTTTGTACTGATCAATAATGATGATTATCGCTATAAGTTATCCGGGCATCCACTTAGAACGTTTATCGTAACGGGCTCTAGTAAAGATGTAGACTCGGTCATGGTTGCTGGTGATTTTGTTGTTAAAGATGGTCGAAGTACTCGCTTTAATGAAGATGAACTATATCAAGATTACCAAAAAGCCGTCGAAAGTGCCCGTAAACGCATTGGGGGACCTGGATGAGTCACTCAAGATTAACGACTTGTTTTTTGTTACTTGCAAGCACTATGACAGTGCTTGCAAGTGCAACCTTAGCACCCGCATTACCAGCAATGACTGCGACTTTTTCACATATAGATAATGCTGCATTTTGGGCGCAAATGACGCTTGCGCTACCTGGGTTAATCATTGCTGTGTGCGCACCATTAGTTGGCGCTTTAGTCGATAAATTTAATAGTCAAAAACTACTGATTAGTGGCTTAGCACTTTTTTTAGTTAGCGGGGTATTAGGCTATATATGGCAATACTCTATTTGGCTTATTTTATTTAGTAGAGCTTTGATGGGGGTGGCCGTAGCGTTAATTATGGTTTCTGGTACCACTCTCGCAGGTAGATACTTTGAAGGTCCTCGCTTTTCTAACTATATGGGTCTTCAAGCGGCCTTTGGTGGTTTTGGTGGCGTATTATTCCTTTCTGTGGCAGGCTTTCTAGCTGAGCAGCATTGGTCATGGGTATTTGCAATTTATTCACTCTCTTTGTTGGTTTTACCTGGAGTTCTGTTATGGGTAAAAGCACCAGAGATTAAAGAGTATCAGGGTCAAGCAGCAAATCGACCTAAAGGTTGGATGAATAAAACCTTTATACTCTGCTGTGCTTTGGCTTTAGTAGAAATAGTCGTGCTTTATGGCCTGACATTACACTTGCCATTTCACTTAGCGGAACTTGGTCATTCTGCCAGTACAATAGGGCTAGTCATTGCGGCCTTTTTGCTCGCTATGGCAAGTGTCTCAGTAAGTTATGGGAAAGTTAGAAGTCTACTTAGTGTTAAACAAACTCATGTATTTGGTTGGATTATTGTTGCTCTTGGATTCACTTTACTTAGCTTTGTTAATGGGTTGTCTAACATAACAGTTTCGGGTTTGGTGATTGGCGTTGGGCTTGGATTAGTCAGACCGAATTTGGTTGTGTGGTTGTTCGAATTTGTGCCTCCTATGATGCGTGGTAAAGCCATGGGCATTATGACGACCTGTTACTTTTCAGGTCAATTTATCAGTCCTTTAGTATTTGAGCCTGCAATTTTAGCACTTGGATTTGAAGTTTTTTGTCTTGTTTTAGCAGCCCTTATCGCGTTGGTAATATGCTTAGCCATTATTGCAAACTTCAAATTGACAAAGTCATTACCTTCACGTTTGGTTGATAATTAAACATTCAAGTTTTGAATAACTAAGTGTTCAGAGTACTGTTTGATATTGTTAGGGAAGTTGATAGAAATGCCCAATTTGATTGGGCATTTTTTTATTTAGGACTTAGGCAATTTCTAATTCTAAAGCGCTTGTTTCACTGAGTTTACGATAGCGCTCTGCGACTTCAAGTGCATTAAGCATTGTTGACATTTTTGCTTCTGTTTCAAGCCATTCAGCCGTAGGATCTGAAGCTGCAACAATGCCTGCACCTGCAAATAGTCTTGCGTGATTTGTATCCAACTCACCACAACGAATTACGACGACCCATTCTCCATTGCCATGTCTATCACACCAACCAATGATCCCTGAAAAATAGTCTCTATCTTCGCCTTCTAACTCTTTAATTAGAGGGTAAGCAGATGGAGTAGGTTTGCCGCAAAGTGCGGGGGTAGGATGTAACTGATTAGCAAGTGACAGAATATGCGTATTCGGATTAATAAGTTGTCCTTCAATAATAGTTGATAAATGCCACATTGTTGCGGTACTTAATAGTGAAGGTGTACTTGGTATAGTCAGTTGCTGGCACCAAGGGTTTAATACTTGAGACATTTCATCTAAAACCACAGCATGCTCAAAACGGTCCTTCTGTGAGGCCAACAATGCTTGCTTGCGTTTATATTCAATTTCAAGATCTTCAACACGTTTTGTTGACCCAGCTAAGGGGTTACTCATGATTGAGTGACCTTGTTTTTTTAGAAGCAGTTCAGGGCTAACACCGACTAATGTTTTTCCTTGCTCTGTAGGGAAAGAAAAATGAAAGCCACTGCTGCTTTGAGATAGCAGGTTTGCTATTACAAGAGTTTGATTTATGTCTTGATCAAAAAATAAGTCTGTTTGTTTGGCTAGTACAATTTTGTCTAATTTTCTTTCTGAAAAATAGCGTTTGGCTTTAAGAATTGCACTTTCATAGTGCGCCTGATCTTGTCGATGAGACACCTTGTTGAGGCTTGCTTGTTTGTTATTATTTAATTGACTTCTTAACTTTAAACGATGTGTGAAAGTTGCTTTATCATACTTATTTATTTGATCTGTTACTATAAACTGAGCTTGTTGAGATTTGCAAAATGGCAACACACCAAAAGCGACAGCATCTCGCTGATCAGTGTCATTGATTGCGCTTGTTATATTTTCGACTAATTCTCGATGATTATTTATATCGGTTTTCAATCTTAATAAAGTTTTTCGTGTTACAAAGCAGCTTTCACCTGCTGCGAATAACGCATTTTGTGAAGGGTCAAATGATTCTATAAATGCGTCAATTTGATTCACAGATGTTTGTTCGGTCAACATTACGAGTCCTTTTTAGCGAGTATTTAACGTACTTTGTTGACGAAATTGAGAGCCAAATATTTAGTAATATTACGAAGCTATGAAAAATAGAGGGAATGAAAGAATTAAGATAGACACTCAAGAATGTTCAGTAATGCAGGGCTGTGGTTGAATGAAAGATGCAACAGTGAAACCAAAGAGCTTGCACTGATAATATTGGAAAAAGTGTGATTGTTTTAATTTTGGTAATTATCACTTTTGACTATATCAGCATCTTGGTTTCGCCAATGAGAGTAAAAGTAAACAAGATTCCCTTTGATTAATTCAATTGTATCTAGGGCAATAAAGGTTCCTTCTAGCAATTAGGAATATTCTCAAAGTCATTGATTATGCAAAACTAAGTTCTATATAGCAGCGCAGAAGCCAAGATTTACCGACCAAAGTCAAAGTTAAAGATAAAGTTAAAGTTAAAGTTAAAGTTAAAGTTAAAGTTAAAATATAACAGGGTAAGTTAATTAGTTAAATGCTGATTTTAAGTATTAAAAATATGCTGTTGGTCAAATAATGCATCAGATTTACATTTAGATACTATTCTCATCGCATTTATTATTGCACTGACCAGTTTGCCTCGTAACATAGAGGGGTTAACAAACTGAGAACATATTTAATGAAACTAAAAATCTCTCTATTAAGTGCAGCGGTTGTTGTTGCACTGAGTGCATGTAGCAGCACGCAAAGCACATCACAACAAGTTGAACCTGTAGTACAAAAAGTTGAAAAACAATACGACAATATTTTATTGCAAAAGTACGCAGGCCCGTATGACGGTGTACCACAGTTCGACAAAGTCACGATTGCGGATTTAGAGCCAGCATTGGATATTGCAATTGCTGAAAACCTTGCAGAGATTGATGCGATTGCAAATAACCCTGAGAAGCCAACTTTTCAAAACACCATAGTGGCACTTGAAGCGTCAGGTGAAGCACTTGATCGTTTATTCCCATACTATGGCATTTGGGCAAACAATAACTCAAGCCCTGCATTTCGTGAGTTACAAGGTAAACTAGTGCCTAAGTTTTCTGCGATGAGCTCTAAAATCACGCAAAATAAAACCTTATTTGAACGTATTCAAGCGGTTTACAATAGTGATGAGTTTAAAAACTTAACCGCTGAAGAGCAGCGTATTACTTGGATGCGTTACAACGGTTTTGCGCGTAACGGTGCAACACTTTCGGGCGACAAAGCCAAGCGTTATGCTGAAATTAACTTAGAGCTGTCAGGCTTACATTCTAAATTTGGCAACAACGTATTGGCTGATGAAGAAAACTATGTTGTTTATCTTACAAAAGATCAGCTAGCTGGTTTACCTAAGTCATACATCTCAGCTGCAGAAGCAGCAGCAAAAGCGCGTGGTCAAGAAGGCAAATATGCCGTAACGAATACGCGTTCATCAATGGACCCATTCTTAAAGTATTCTGAAGAACGTGAACTACGTGAGCAGGTTTGGAATAACTATTATAACCGTGGGAATAATGCGGGCGAAAACAATAACCGTGACGTGATCAGCCAAATCTTAAAGCTACGTCATGAACGTATTCAGCTTCTAGGCTACGAAAACTATGCACAGTGGCGTTTAGAAGATCGCATGGCAAAAGCGCCTGAAAATGCCATCGAACTGATGAATAAAGTATGGCCTGCTGCGATTGCACGCGTAAAAGAAGAAGTGGCAGACATGCAAGCGGTAGCAGATAAAGAAGGTGTGAATATCACTATCGCGCCTTGGGATTACCGTTTCTACGCAGAGAAAGTGCGCAAAGCGAAATACGACTTAGACTCAAATGAAGTGAAAGAATACCTTCAAGCAGACAAGCTAACTGAAGCCATGTTCTATGTGGCGGGTGAGTTATTTGATTTCACATTTACACCAGTACCAGAGGGTTCAGTGCCGGTCTTCCATGAAGACGTGAAAGTATGGGAAGTGAAACGCAAGTCGAATGGCGAGCACGTTGGTTTATTCTACCTTGACCCGTTTGCACGTAAAGGTAAGCGCTCTGGTGCATGGGCAACATCGTTCCGTTCACACACGACATTCCAAGGGAAAACAAACGTACTTAGCACCAATAACTCAAACTTTGTTAAGGCGCCAAATGGTGAAGCGACATTGGTTTCTTGGGATGATGCGAATACCTATTTCCATGAGTTTGGTCATGCGTTACACGCGCTTTCTTCAAATGTGAAATACCCGAGCTCGAACGGCGGTGTGCGTGATTACACTGAGTTCCAATCTCAGTTACTAGAGCGTTGGTTATCAACTGACGAAGTGATCAATAAGTACCTTGTTCATTACAAAACGGGCAAGCCAATGCCAAAAGAGTTAATCGAAAAGATCCAAAAGTCTTCAACGTTTAACCAAGGTTTCTCAACAACTGAATACCTAGCGTCTGCGATCATGGATATGAAATTTCATATGACTGATCCTGAATTAATTGGCGATCCGGTTGAATTTGAAAAAACAGAACTTGCGAAATTAGGCATGCCATCTGAAATTGTAATGCGTCACCGTACAACGCATTTTGGTCATATCTTCTCTGGAGAAGGCTATTCAGCAGGTTACTATGGTTACCTATGGGCTGAGGTATTAACTTCTGATGCAGCAGAAGCATTTGCAAATGCACCGGGTGGTTTCTACGACAAAGACTTAGGCGACCGTTTAGTTCAGTACTTATTCTCAGTGCGTAATGCAATGGATCCAGCTGAAGCTTATAACAAGTTCCGTGGTCGTGATGCAGAAGTAGGCGCGTTAATGCGTGACCGTGGCTTCCCAGTATCTGAATAATTTTTAGCAGTTAGCATTAAATAAAAGATATTAAGCCCAGCGGTCGCTGGGCTTTTTTGTATAAGTATCAAACAACTCCATAAGCCAGCATGGCATCAGCCACTTTAATAAAGCCCGCGATATTTGCACCTTTTACATAATCAACGTGTTCTTCATGTTCACCATATTGCACGCATTTATCGTGTATTTGTTTCATGATGTTGTGCAGTTTCTCTTCAAGTTCCTCGTGCGACCAAGACATACGAATGCTGTTTTGCGACATTTCTAAAGCTGATACAGCCACACCACCAGCGTTTGCCGCCTTACCTGGCGCATAAAGGATTTTATTATCATGAAACACTTTGACGGCTTCTGGCGTACAAGGCATATTGGCGCCTTCTGATACCGCAATACAGCTATTTTCAGCCAATTGTTTTGCGTCTTCTTCTGTAAGCTCGTTTTGAGTAGCACAAGGCAAAGCGAGTTGTGCATTGATATGCCAAGGCTTTTTATTTTCGAAAAATTCGCAATTAAACTCATTGGTCAATACATCTAGCCGTTTGCGTTGCTGAATCTTGATTTCTTTAATTTTATCAAGTTGTACTTGCGTGAGGCCATCAGGGATAAATAGTGTGCCACTTGAATCTGAAAGCGTGAGCACTTTGGCATCAAGATGTATTAGCTTCTCTGCACAATGAAGCGCAACATTACCTGAGCCTGATACTAAGCAAGTCTTGCCATTAATGTCGTGCTGGTGGTGAGTGAGCATAGCTTGCATAAAAAACGCATTACCATAACCTGTTGCTTCAGTGCGAATAAGGCTGCCACCATACTCAATGGCTTTGCCCGTAAGCACACTTTCTACTCTATGGGTAATGCGTTTGTACTGACCGAATAAATAGCTAATTTCTTTTGATCCCACGCCGATATCTCCGGCGGGTACATCCATATTAGGGCCAATATGTTGATAAAGCTGGGTCATAAATGACTGGCAAAAGCGCATGATTTCTCTGTCAGACTTGCCTTTAGGATTAAAATCAGCGCCGCCTTTGCCTGCGCCTATGGGTAAGGTCGTTAAGCTATTTTTAAAGGTTTGTTCAAAGCCTAGAAATTTCAGCACACTTAAACTGACAGATGGATCGAAGCGAAGTCCACCTTTGTAAGGCCCGATGGCATTATTAAATTGCACCCTATACCCACGATTGATGCGAATATTGCCCTCGTCATCTTCCCAAGTAACACGAAAGAACACGACTTTATCCGGCTCAGTCATTCTTTCTAAAATATGAGCATGTTGATACTGCTTATTTTTATTTATGAAAGGAATAACAGACTCTGCGACTTCTTTGACAGCTTGATGAAATTCAGGCTCATGCGGATTCCTTTTAATGAGCCCGTCCATAAAGTGTTCTAAAGTTAAATCATCGTACATATGTCCACCTGTTAGGTTTGTGCGTTATTCTAGAAAATGGGCTATTTCGTTATATTGAGCCTAGTCTAATTTGTAGGAATTGTGATTTATTTTGTTTATTTTCCAGTTATTTAGTCTATATGAGTTCTCAGCTGGTTTAGATCAAATGTTACCAATTGTTTCCAATTTACAAACTCTTACAAATAAACAAAATGAGCGTTATTTTTTCTTTACCTTTTCGCTTATGATGTGAGCAAATAACATATGGCTAGTAAAATAAGAAGGGAATATGTCGTTGCTAAATTCATTTCAAAAATCACTTTTGGCGTTATCAGTATTAGGCTTAGTGGCCTGCTCAGGCGAAGAAAGCACTGAAAAAGCTGATAGCAAAACAGAGCAAACAGCGAAAAAACAAGAAAAAGAAGAGTTTGCAATTCCTGTCGAAGTCACCTTTTCAAAAGTAGGTGATGTTGCCAAGTTTTATCAAACCACTGCCATTTTAGAAGCAGAGCAAGAAAGTAAAGTGGTTAATAAGGTAACGGGCATGCTTGAATCTGTGCATGCTCAAGAAGGTCAGCGTGTGAGTGCTGGAGAGTTACTTGCACAAATTGACCCGCGCAATTATGAATTAGATTTTGAGCGAGCCAAGATTGATTACGAATCAGCAAAGTCAGAGTACCGTCGTAGCCAGCCAGTTG
This sequence comes from Pseudoalteromonas sp. BZB3, assembly GCF_040104455.1. Lineage (NCBI taxonomy): Bacteria > Pseudomonadati > Pseudomonadota > Gammaproteobacteria > Alteromonadales > Pseudoalteromonadaceae > Pseudoalteromonas > Pseudoalteromonas sp. BZB3. Next base: position 35,929 of record NZ_JBECOS010000009.1, read on the forward strand.
ACGGCAAACAACTGATCTCTGAAAAAGACCTTGATAAACTGCGTTTTAGAGTGCAAACCACAGAAAATCAACTTGAAGTTGCCAGAATTAAACTTCGCGACAGTAAAGTTGTTTCGCCGATTGACGGTGTTATCGCAAAACGTTCAGTCAAAGCACATAACATGCTAAGTAATTTAGGCAATGAAATGTTCCATGTTGTGTCACTGGACTCACTCATTGGTGTGGTATATCTGCCTGAGTCAGAGCTTAGTAAAGTTAAGCTTGGCCAAGTTGCAAAGCTTCACTTTCCTGCAGAGCCGAATCTACAACTAGAAGCAACTGTATTGCGTATAGCACCTTTGGTCGATAGCAAGTTAGGCACCTTTAAGGTCACACTGACGATTGATAATCAAGAGAATATTTTAAAGCCGGGGATGTTTGCCCGTGTTGCCTTATTACTTGATAGCAAACAAGGTGTTACCTTGGTGCCTGAAAACGCAGTAATCAAAAAAGATGGTAAAGCAACCCTGTTTGTTGCACAAAATGACAGAGCTAAAAAGCTTGAAGTCGAAACGGGTTATACCCAAGACGGCTGGGTAGAAGTTATCACGCCTATTTCGAGTGAAGATGGCGTTATCACTGTAGGTCAACATGGCCTGAAAGACGATGCTTTACTGAAAGTGTTAAATCACGACCAAAGTGCCATCGTGACCAATACTGAAGACAAATCTCAACAGCTTTAATCGCGCCAGAAGTAAGGACAGAGTATGAATATTGCTAGGCTTGCTGTAAAGCGCCCAGTGACCATAACCATGTTGGTTTTGGCGGTGATGTTGTTCGGTATGGTGGGGTTCTCACGCCTTGTGGTGTCGTTACTACCTGATCTAAGTTACCCAACTTTAACAGTAAGAACAGAAAACCCCGGTGCGGCCCCCGCTGAAATTGAACAATTGATTTCAAAACCAATTGAAGAAGCTGTGGGTGTTGTTAAAGGCATTCGCAAACTGCATTCTATTTCTAAACCGGGTCAATCAGACTTAGTCATCGAGTTTCAATGGGGCACAGATATGGATCTGGCCATCATGGAGCTTCGCGAAAAACTCGATATGGTGATGTTACCCGTTGAACTGAGAAAACCCGTCATTTTAAGGTTTAACCCATCTTTAGATCCAATTTTAAGACTAAGCATCTCAGGTGATGCGCAATCTTACACACAACTAAGATCACTGCGTACCTACGCAGAAGAAGAGTTAAAGCGCGCCCTTGAACCTATTGATGGGGTTGCAGCAGTCCAGCTCAGTGGTGGTTTAGAGCAAGAAATACAAGTGCTTATTGACCAACAACAAGCCAATCTTCGTGATGTGACCGCTGAGATGATCACAAACCGAATTAAAAACGAAAACATTAATGTGTCAGCCGGTCGAGTTTATGACGGTCAGCAAGAGTTTTTGGTTCGCACCCTTAACCAGTTTACTTATATCGAAGAAATTGGCGATGTCATTATTAAACAAGATGCCGGACAAACGGTTTATTTACGTGACATTGCCACTGTGGTTGACGGTGTAAAAGAGCGCCAAGATATTACTCGAGTTAATGGAAACGAAGCAATCGAGATGGCTTTGTACAAAGAGGGCGATGCCAATACGGTGGCTGTGGCCAAACGTGTACAGGCTAAGATCAAACAGCTACAGGACGAATTACCAGAAAATGCTGAGCTAAAAATTCTCTCAAATCAGGCTGAGTTTATTGAAAAAGCCATTGATGAAGTGAAGCAAACTGCCATTATTGGTGGTCTACTTGCGATTGTGGTTTTGTATCTTTTCTTAGGTAAGTTTAAGCCGACAATCATTATTGCACTGGCTATTCCAACCTCCATCATTGCAACCTTTAACTTGATGTTTGCCAATAACATCAGCCTAAACATTATGTCTTTAGGCGGTATTGCACTGGCGGTTGGCTTATTGGTCGATAACGCTATCGTAGTGCTTGAAAATATCTATCGTAAAAAAGAGCAAGGTCAAGATGTTGAACAAGCTGCAATCGAAGGTACCAATGAAGTATCGGGTGCAGTAACAGCGTCTACGCTAACAACATTAGCAGTATTTGCGCCTTTGGCATTTGTCACAGGTTTTGCTGGTGAGATTTTTAGCGACCAAGCGCTAACGGTCACCTTTGCTCTACTTGCTTCATTAATTGTGGCACTGAGCTTTATTCCTATGTTGGCGTCACGCCAGTTTTCAATTGCCTCGGGTGATGCAAACCTTGACAACATTGAATCTGAAAAGCCCGTGAAAACAGGTGCAAAGAAATGGCTTAGCCTGTTATTACTGCCATTCAAGTTTGTAGCAGTTGTGATCCCATGTTTTATTGGGCGTTGGATATTGCGCCTCATTATGATGCTGTCGAAAATTATTGGCTGGTGCACCAGCAAAATTACTTATCCAGCTTATGTTGCATTCAATGGTGTCTATAAAATTTTTGCCAAAGGGTATGACAAGCTACTTAAAGGCGCGATGAAACAGCGCGCATTGGTCATTTCAATTTCTTTAATTTTTGCTGTGGGTGTTGCAAGTTTATTGCCTAAATTGGGCATGGAGCTGATGCCTGAAGTGGCGCAAACAGAGCTGACTCTAGAAATAACGCTGCGCCAGGGCACGCCGATCGAACAAACCGACCAGCAGCTTAATTTGCTGGCTCGCTCAGTCGTTGATATGCCAGGTGTGGTGCACACTTATAGTATGTCGGGCACAGGTAGTCTGATGATGAGCAGTGCGACACGCGGCGGCTCTCACTGGGGGCAACTGGTTGTTAAAACTGAAACACCAGCACAACTAAGTGCGGTGCAAGATGCGTTACGTGCGCAACTATCTGGCATGGCGCAGGTCAATGCGGAGTTCACGCAAAGTCGTATGTTTGAACAAGAGCGTCCTTTAGTTGTGGTGATGAGTGGTTATCAGCTTGATGAGTTAAAACTGTACGCCGATAGATTGGTGTCACAACTACAACAGCAAAACCGTTTTGCCGATGTCACAACATCGCTCAGAGCAGGACAACCTGAGCTGAAAATTGAGTTTGATCATCAACGTTTAAGTAGCTTAGGTTTAACTGCTGCCGGCATCACCGATATTCTGGCAACCAAAATAGGCGGTAATGTCGCTAGCAAATATAACCTAGATGATCGTCAGGTTGATATTTTGGTTCAGGTTGATCGTGATTCACGTAACTCAGTGGCGGCGATCCGCGACTTAATCATTCATGGTGAGAATGGCCAGAGCGTGCCTTTGTCAGCGGTTGCAAAAGTCACTGAGTCTATTGGCCCGAACGAAATCAATCGTTTAGATCAGGCGCGCGTTGCCATCATTACAGCCTCTGTGAAAGAAGGTGATTTAGCAACAGCTGCGCAGGTCGTTCGCAGTGAAGTGGCATCTTTAGGGTTACCTGAACGTATTTATAGCCAAGTGATTGGTCAGAATCAGCAAATGGAAGAAGCCTATTCGTCATTAATGATGGCGCTATTGCTGGCGGTGTTCTTGGTTTACTTGGTGATGGCTTCACAGTTTGAGTCATTGTTAAATCCGTTCATCATTTTATTCAGCGTGCCACTGGCGGTACTCGGGTCAATCTTTGGATTATTTATCACGGATACCAGTTTAAGTGTGATCACCTTTATTGGCTTGATCATGCTAAGCGGTATTGTAGTAAACAACGCCATTGTATTAATTGACCGTATTAACCAGTTACGCGCGCAAGGTTACGCGATGTTAGATGCTATTTTAGAAGCAGCCAACTCACGTTTACGTCCAATCATCATGACGACCATGACCACAATTTTGGGTTTATTGCCTATGGCGATGGCAACAGGGGAAGGCGCTGAATTACGTGCGCCATTGGCGATTACGGTAATGAGCGGTCTATTAATTGCGACTTTCTTAACTCTGATTGTTATTCCTGTTTTGTATAGTGTGTTTAACCGTGACCAAGTGCAAGTAAATGAGAACTTAGGTAAGGCGGACTATGAAGCAGGCTAAATCAATCAAAAACCTGACTGCACTGGCCCTAAAGCGGCCAGTGACTTGCTTTATGTTGATGCTATCAATGATAGTAGCTGGTCTTATGAGCAGTAAGCTTATTCCCCTTGATAGCTGGCCTGCGGTCAATGCACCTGCCGTGTTTGTAAGAGCATCATACCCAGGTTCGACGCCTGAAGAGATTGAGCGTCTTATAACAAAACCGCTTGAAGAAGCTTTGGCAACCATGGGTGGCGTGAACTCAGTCACTTCTCGTACTTCTTCAGGGTGGACGTCACTTACCCTACAGATGAAGTTTTCGACCGACTTAAATGTGGCAATTTTAGAAGCACGTGAGAAGGTTGATTTGGTTCGACACCTTTTACCTGAAGACTTACAACGCGTAGACGTAATGAAATTTTCAACCCAAGATATGCCGGTTGTTGAATTAACATTATTGAGTGAAAAATCTTTAAATCGTGACTATGAGTTTTTAGAAAACAACCTAAAAATGCCATTGGAGCGGATTCAAGGCGTGGGGCGCGTAGAGCTTTATTTACGTCAGCCAAGAATTTGGGTGAAACTTGATCCTGACAAACTCGCCATGCATCGCGTTGATATTCAACAAGTGACGCGAGTGCTTCAAGAAGCCAACTTTTTAAAGTCTGTGGGTGAAGTACATACAGAAGATTATCGCTATGCGGTGACACCGCAGGGCCAATATCGTGATATCGAAGATATTCGTGCGCAACGCATCAATGAGCGAGTGAAACTCTCTGACATTGCCAACGTGCACTATGCTTTGAGTGAGCGTCAATGGCAGCGTCGTGTTGACGGTCAACCTGCGGTAGGCTTAGATATTTTCAGAGAGTCGGATTCAAATGTGGTTGATGTGGCAAAGCGCATTCGTGAAACTCTTGATGAAGTGATGCAAAAGCCACAACTGCAACATATTGATATTCAATATGACAGAGATGATGGTAACAGTGTTGAAGTATCAATTTCTTCATTGTTACAGGCTGGCGCAATCGGGGCGGTATTATCATTCTTTGTACTGTGGTTCTTCTTACGTAACCTCAAACTGACCGGCGTTGTGGTGCTTGCAGTGCCTGTTTCATTAAGTATTTCGTTGGCGATTATTTACTTCATGGGATTCAGCTTAAATATGCTGACCTTGATTGGCTTGATCATCGCCATCGGCTTGCTTATCGACAACTCGGTGGTAGTTTGTGAGAGTATCTTGCAACAACGAGCACAAGGTGACTCGGGTAAAACTGCTGTCATAGAGGGCGTTGATAAAGTCAGCACGGCTATTTTGAGTGCAACACTCACTACAGTGGTGATCTTTTTGCCTTTGCTCATGGGTGATAGTAATTTCTTAACTGTGATGTTACAGCAGATAGCTGTGTCTATTTGTGTACCATTATTGGTGTCATTATTAGTTGCGAAAACTCTGATCCCATTGTGTATGTATCGTGTTTTACCAGACAATGCAGGCGCAAACGAATCTGGCTCAGATAAAGCACAACAAAAATACCGCAAAGCATTAAATTGGGGTCTTAGCCATCCTAAGCGAGTGGGCGCTTTTTTCTTGATTCTGTTTACCAGTGTCATGCTGGCAAAAAGTATTGTTGATAAGAGCTCAAGTGACGCCCAGTCACAGAAACGATTACAGATTTTTTATGAGTTTAAGGGGGAACCTGAGCTCGATAAAAAACTCGCGTTTTTGCAAGAAATAGAGACTTATTTACTCGATAACAAGCAATCTCTTGGGATTCAAAAACTTTACTCTGGCGTTTATCAAAGAGGCGCATGGTCAAGTATTCGTTTTGTTGAAGACTTACCAAGACCCATTGAGGATATTAAAAAAGATATCCGTGAAAACTTTCCTGAATCAGCGTATGCAAAAGCGTCTTTGCAACGAGAAGCTGGATCTCGAACGGCGGTGAGTGTTTATCTATTCGGTCGTTCGACTGCAAAATTAAATGAGTTGGCTGAGCAACTTATACCTGTGCTTGAAGCCCACCCACATTTTACTGATGTAAAAAATAGTGCTGAGGGCGATGTCTATGAAATGCAGCTGGTGGTAGACAGACAACGAGCTATGCAGCTGGGTGTTTCGACGCAAGAAATTGCCACTAAAATTGGTAATGCCATGCGTGGTCTCAATTTGAAAACGCTGAGGACTTTAGACAAAGGTGAAGTTGAAATTATCGCGGGTTACTATGAACAGGGAGCTATTCCTATAGAAGAACTTAAAAGCTTACCCGTCATGGAATCAAACGGCGCTATTTTAACCTTGCAACAACTGGTAGAAATAGAAACACGTCCAGCCCCGCGCACAATTTCACGCAGAGATCGTCAAACTCAGATTTCTATTGAGATGAATATTCAAGATGTGAGTCACAAAGAAGCCGCTAAGTCGTTGAACCAGATGATGAACGCGATCACATTACCGCGAGGTTATTCATGGGGCTTAGGCCCTAAATTTGCTGAGCAAGATGAGTCAATGAAAGACATGGTCTTTAATATGATGATTGCGCTTTTCTTGATCTTTATGATCATGGCGGCGTTGTTTGAGTCATTGCTATTGCCAATTGCAATTCTAAGCTCGATAGGCCTTGGTTTTGTTGGCGTTTACTGGACCTTTGCACTACTTGGTATGGGCTTGGGTGAAACAGGCATGCTAGGTATGTTGGTACTCATGGGTATTGTGGTAAACAATGGCATAGTCTTGATTGACCAGATCAACCGCTTTAAGGGCTCAGCAGAGCACTTACAGCAAGCGATTGTTGATGCTTGTTCAACACGTTTACGCCCAATCTTGATGACTGTGGCGACGACGGTAATTGGTATGTTACCTGTGTTATTCGATAGTAGTTCAGCAGATTCAGGTGTATTAGATTATAAACCCATGGCGATTGCGATTATCGGTGGCTTAATCTTTTCAACGCTGACTAGTTTAGCCTTTGTGCCTTACTGTTATTACCTACTTTACCGTTTAGGTCAGGGAAGTAGTAACCGACTTGCTGAGGCAAGGGCGTATGCCAATCATAAGTTAAGTAGGCTTAGCTAAGCTTTGAAGATAAAAAGCGCGACGAGTTCGCGCTTTTTTGTGTCAGTAGGTAGACGAAAAAAAACCTCCCTTTGTTTAATCTCAATATCCCTTCTACACTCATACAGTAAATTATGTCTTAACTTAGGAAGTGAAGCCTGTATATAAGGACATATTAACCATGCGTTTACTGCTTATTTTATTGTTATTACTGATAACCGTTACCTTATCTTTTCAACCTGCAAAAGGGGCTTCGGCCAACTTCAAAGCGAGCATTAAAGGTTGGCGTCCAGAAGTGCAAAGTAAAATTCAGGTATTGGGAGAGTTTTCCAGTTGTAGAGTGGTTAACGCCTTAAAATTTGATAGCATCAATTCGGCTTGCTTCTTGAAAAAAGAGAATAAAGGCTGGCAGTTAGAGTCTTTTGCTAGTCAATGTGAAGTCGAATGCATCAAGGTTTCGAACATCAATACAATCACTAATACAGTGCGTTTTAATCAAATAAATCCGTAATCTTATTAAGCTCTTTATAGCGTTTAATGATGGGGGCGCTTTTTTCATTTAGTGCAGTACTTATTTTTGTGTCACATTCTGCTTTACCAATAGATTCAAATGGCCCAGATAATACAACCGTGTAGCTTTTCCCTTGCTTGCTTATTTCAGAGAGAAAGATATTTTTATTTGATTCAATGAGTGGCACATTCACGGAAGAGCGCTTTGCATAAAGAGCATATTGGCAATAGTAATGGGCTGTTTTAGGTCTTGTTTGAGTTTGAGGTTTAGTAGGTAATTCAAAATTACTATCGATCCGTTGCCAATTTATAGAATCATATTTTCTGGCATCTATCATAAAACTACCAAATAAAACTGGTTGAGAGTAGGCCTGATTAATGACGAATTGTGCCTGTTTTTTAGTTTTGTACGGACCCGCAACAAGGTAATAGTTTTCATGATTTAAGTGTTGATATAGCTGTAGCGGGAAGTTAAGCGCTTGAATACTGTGAGCAACGATATTTGCTGAAAACCTTTTCTTAAATACACCTAGTTGAACAAAATATTGCGCTTTGTATGTGTCAGTGGGCTGTGTAAGCAACTGTGTTTTATCTTGAAGTACGATGTCTCTCAAAATAACAGTATCTCCATACTCTGGCGCGACTATCTTTTCTGGGAGGTTTTTTGTGATTAAGTTATCTACAGAAAATTGGTTTTGCTCTAGTTTTATACTGTATTCACCAGCTTTCACCTTAGGAAAAAAATAGTACCCATCATATTCACTGATGGTTTCGTATTGTATGTTGCCTTCATCATCGAGTAATAGCACAGACACGCCTGAAGCAGGCTTAGTCTTGTTATTGGTCGTGTAATAAAGCGTGCCTTCAACCTCATTGACAATATTAATAGGGATTTTGATATTGGTTACGCCACCTCTGTGAGAAGACGCTTTTATGCGATTATTAACTGGCTGATAGTATGGGTTAGACAGACTCATCAAATCTAAACTCAAAATTTGCCCGCCAGTACTGCTAGGTAGTAAAACTTGCCCGTTGGAGTTCGTTCGGTGCTCTTTCCATAAATAATTACCAGTGAAACTTGCATCCGCAATGGGTTGATCTTGTGTATCAAAAATCCCATTTTTATTCTGATCAACAAAAGTTTCTACTGCTAGTTGCCCTGAACTTAATGAACGAGGGGGCAAAAAATTGATGTTATTATTGAATTGGTCGAAGCTTATTGTGCCGCTGATCCCCAAGGATACTAGCCACTCATCTTCACTATCATATTGCCCGCTAAGGCTAATATTAAATACATCATTACGGTAAGTATATTGATGGCCGAGCACGACTTTTGCTGCAGAGCGTGGGTTATAGCTTAACTGTGTTTGGTTAAACATTTGGCTGGTTTGTGGCCACCGGAGACTGCTCCGATAATTGAGCAGCTCTTTGTCTTCAAATGGTTTCCAGTCAACAGAGTTAGTCCAATGCCATTTACCAAGATCCATAGACCAATAACTTTGATTGATTAATTCATCTTCAAGCTTGTCATATTGAAAACGACTGGACCAGTTCCCTCCTAAATAACTTGCATTGAGACCAAATTGGGTGAATTGACGCGTTTCTTTTTGTTCTCGCTTTTCATTTAAAAATCTTAAGTTCCAACTTAAATTATCAAACTGACAAAAGCGACTATTGAGGCTCAGTGAGGCACGGGATTTTAAAGGGTAATTTTGTTTTAAAAATACAGCACTATTGAATTCATTCAGGTGGCTGTATTCAAAGTTAATATTGATATTCTCTTCAGTAAACTTTGACGTTTCACCACGGTAACCTGCAAAATAAGCTGAGCCAAACTCAACCTGTTTTGCACCCACAAATTTGAAACTGCCAAGCTCAGAATTGCTCTGCAAACCCGTACTAAGATAACGACTGTTTTCATCTCCAGTTAAATAGTTCAAACCCATATCATAGGTGAGGGTATCTGATAAACCATAAGACACACTGCCAGATATAGACTTACCAAAACTAGCAGCATTGTTAGATTGTCCATTTAGTACATTACGCGTGCTATCTAATAATTCTAGCTGGTAACTCATTTGACCTTTAGCAAGTGCAGTATTACCCACAGAGATCTTTCTGGTTTTAGTGAGCTGCTCACCTTGGGGACCATAGAGTCGAATTTCAAAGATGTTGTTGCCATAAAATGTTTCCACATCTTCAAAACGCACAATATTTTCATCGGTAGACTCCGAAGACGCGACAAATTGCCCATTACGGTAGAGTTCAGCAAGCCAGCCTGGCAGCGTAGCTTCTTCTATTGTTATTGTTGAGAAGCTTTGTGAGGTGTTCGGGTTTATATTTGATAGGTATACACCACGACCTTGGCTAAAGTTCATGATGAGTGGATCTCGTTGAGACTGAATATCACCTAGTTCGTAATGTAGTTGAGTGATTAGTCCTTCTTGGTTTGAGTCCTCATATGACTTTGTGAGTTTAATGAATTGGTTAGTGCCAGTTTCATTTTGGTTAAACCTAAATTGAGCTTGATGTTCGAATGCGTCGAAATAACTATTGAGAGTGAGTAGGTTTTTGCTTTTTTCAAGCCTTGATAAATAGCTAGAAGTGAGAGAATAATCAGTGACAGGATAAGTTATTCTCTGAAATTGATCAGCAACCTCAATGTCGAACTCCGGAGAAGTAAATTGACGGCGAATGACAGGTAATATAGGCGTTTTGTTCTGAGTTGATTCGAGTTGATTGGTGGTCAAGCTTAACTGCATTAAGGTGTAGTCAAAATCAGCGTCGATGTTCAGCACAGTATTAATGATCTGGAGATCAATATAATGGTCAAAGTCATCTTCAGTCCATACAGGCAGCTCATCTGAATCCACTTTATGTTCGAGTTTTGAAATAGTAAAAATTAATTCACTTTTCTTGATAACCCCATTTATTTGTTTATTTTCTACTTGTAAATCAATACCAAGTGCACTATCAAGTGGTGAAATAGGCAATAGAAGTCGACCAGATTGAGTGTAGTAACCTTCTAAATCAGAAATAACAGAACGACCGTTTAGCTTTACATTAACAATAACAAAGTCATCGTCCACTACTGGCCAATGGTATAAAGTGTAATTGGCTGCACTTACATTAAACGTAAAAAGTAATGTATAAAAGCAAAGTGCAGCCTGGAGATGAAACCGAAGTTTCACTTTAAGAAGTTACTCATTAATATTTAGCGTTTCAGTAAGAGAAACTTTACCGCCATAACGAATATTTTCTTCGTACTGGATTGTCAGAGGTCCAGAAGCATTTTCTGTTAAAGGAATAAACACCTTACGACGAGTAAGTGGGGTATAAACGGCCAAGTTTCTTATTTCTCCAATTACTTCTTCATCTTCATTGAGAATTTTGAAGTCACCGAATAATGAACGGTTGCCGTTAAGCGTTTGCCAAAACATAACTGTAGGTTGGCCATTTTGCGTCACTAATTGCGGGTTCACAATATCAGACTCTACTTCCAATCGACCATGGCGAACAATCACAGGGATACTATAAGCCACTTTAGGTTTGATACTGATACCAGCTTCATTGGGATCTTGGGCCTCTGAAGCAATTATCTTGAGTACGGCTCGGTATTCGCCGTGGACTAAATCTGCTTTTTTACGCACCGTCATTCTAATGGCTTGCATGCCTTTTGGTTTGATTGTGCCTCTTCGAGGGGAATAGCGGAGCATCGATTTTGCAGAGCGGCCTTGTACATCTGATTCTGAGACATTGATGAGATTACCTTCTTCGGTCATGTCTTTGTGAACAAGCACTAACCTAAAGTCGAGGTTTTTATCAGAAGTATTTCTGATCATTAAAGAGTTATTCTTGGTACGGCCGTCAAAATAGAGACGGTATTCTGATAATGCAAGATTGGCAAAAACAGATGAGCTAAAAGTCGCTATAAATGAGATAACAATGAGAAATAAAGAATGATGCATAGCACTATAAACTTACTACAAAAATTAAAAAGTGTGAGCAATGCCCACACTTTATTTAAAAAGCTTTTTATGAATAGTTCTTATTGGAAAGAAACATCAACAGTGTAATCAACAGTGTAGTTACCATCTGCTGTCAAAGCATTATCAACAGTAACTTGGCCATATACATTAATTGTAATGTCTGTTGCTGAAGCATCTGTCGTGAATGCTGACGCTACACCATCAGCTGTTGTTGTTGTAGATGTACCATCTGTTGCAGTAGTTGCAGGAGCAAATGTCAGGTTTGAACCTGTGCTTCCTGATACAGTGATGTTCATTGCCGAACTTGGAGCTAGACCAGAAACAGTGATACCACCTAGTTGGATGTTAGCATCAGAAGCATCACAATCACCAGTTACAGCACCAGCGTTGTCCATAGTACAAGTTGAACCTGCTGCTAAACGTACTTTACCGAAGTGAAGAGCGTTTGTTTCAGCAAAAGTTGGTTCACTCCAACCGTTGATAGATGCTTGAAAAGTTTGGCTAGATGCGAAAATTGAGCTTGAAGTAGCTGCTAAAAGCGCCGCTGAGAATAGAAGTTTCTTGTTCATTAATACTTACCACTTAGTTATTAGTTTTGAACTTCCATGTATTAAGGGCTAGCTAAAAATACACAACGCCGTAATCCATTAGTATTGATTTAAACATACTTTGATACATATCAAAAATACTTTATTTACATTTGTGCATTTTTATAAATAACTTTCTTTAAATTGGGTAATAGATAAAACTAAAGTGCTGACTTAAAAAGGTACTTACTAGTCCTTTAGTTGTTTTTTGTTGTTGGTATTGTAATTAAATTGTAATTTTTCTATTTCTTCAAATATTGCCCCGGTGTGCATTTAAACACCTTTTTAAACGCGGTATTAAACGCAGAGCTAGATTCAAACCCTAATTGCTCAGCAATGGTTTGCTGTGTGTAACCTGCTTCAATCATTTCAACCGCACGAAGGCCTCGGAGCTTCTGTTTCCATTGGCTAAAGTTCATAGCAAAGCTTTTATGGAATAACCTATTAAGCGTGCGAGTCGACGCGCCAACCAGTTCGCCCCATTGTTCAAGGGTTTTATTGCTGCCAGGGTTTGCGTGTAACTCAGCAATAATAGGCAATAAGCGGTCGTCTTGTGCGGTGGGCATAAAGAAACTGCTGGTTTGGGCACATTCTAATTGGTCAATGAACACTTGGGTAAAGCGCAGTTTTTTATCGTCAGGTTGGTAGTTGGGAGGCCAGTTACATACCTCTAAAATCATGGCTTTAAGTAATTCATTCACATGGAGCAGTTTGGCCTCATTACCTAATACTTTTACATATTTTTCGTCAATATAAACACTTCTAAAATGCCCGCCATAACGACAAAAGGTCTCATGAGGAAGGTTGGGGGGGATCCACAAAGCTTGATCTGGGGGAATAACAAATTTACCCGCGGGCGTGTGTACACCTAACACCCCATCGCTGGTATAAGCGAGTTGCCCCCAAGTGTGTGAGTGAGTTTGCACATGCTGCCAAGGCGGCATTTCAGTGGCTCTTGGGTAGATAGGCTTGCCAAGGGTTTTTAGGTTAAAGCGTGTTTTAACACTCACCCAGCTCGAACTTGGCTGATTTGATAAATTATCTGTCATAACTTTGTATTTTGGTCACACTGTGCAAAGCATACAATGTGCTTGCGTTTTAATCAAAGTGCTTATATGAGGGAAAAGTGGAACAGAATAAACAGTGGCAGTCACCGTTTGGATTTTTAACTATTGCAACCATTGTCATGGCGGTCACGTTTTCGGCGTGGAATGCCTTATTAAATAATTTTGCAGTAGAAGCGGCACAATTTAATGGTGCCAATATGGGTATGTTGCAATCTCTTCGAGAAATACCAGGCTTGTTAGCATTCACAGCGGTTTATATTTTATTGGTATTAAAAGAGCAAACCTTTGCACTCATTAGTTTGTGTTTATTGTCGGTTGGTGTTGCGCTAACAGGCTTGTTTCCGAGTGTTTATGGGCTATATGCCACAACGGTACTCATGTCGATTGGCTTTCACTATTTCGAAACCCTAAACCAGTCTTTGAGCTTACAATGGTTTAGCAAAGATGAAGCACCGCAAAAACTAGGTAAATTGATGTCGATTAAATCCATGGCCTCATTGGCAACCTTTGTACTAATTTGGCTAGGTGTGACCTTCTTTAGTACCGCCTATCAAGGGCTTTATTTATTCTTTGGTGGCGTAGGTTTGTTACTAACTTTATTTATGATGGGCGCTTTTCCGCATTTTCCTGAAAAGAATGTACAACATAAAAAGTTAATCGTGAGAAAAGAATATAGCTTGTATTACATTTTGCTGTTCTTCTCAGGCGCACGACGCCAGATCTTTATGGTCTTCGCGGGTTTCTTGATGGTGGAAAAGTTTGGGTTTGATGTAGCACAAATAACCATGCTGTATATGTTCAACCACGTAATCAATATTTTTGCCGCGCCTTTAATCGGCAAGATGATAGGTCGTATTGGCGAGCAAAAAGCATTAACCATTGAATATGCAGGTTTAGTGTTGGTATTTGTCGGTTATGCGCTGGTGGAGTCGGCAGAGTTTGCTGCGGTACTTTACGTGGTAGATCATTTGTTTTTTGCTATGGCCATTGCCCTAAAAACCTATTTCCAAAAAATTGCCCGACCTGAAGACATTGCTGCTACGGCCGGTGTGAGTTTTACCATAAATCACATTGCCGCGGTGATCATTCCAGCAAGCTTTGGGGTTGTGTGGTTATACGATAGCTCACTGGTGTTCTACTTTGGTGCGGGTTTGGCTGGGTGCTCTTTAATTATGAGTCAGTTTATCGGCGGACATTTGGCAAAGCATCAAGCTCAAAGTGAGCAAACAGCATAATTCTTTTAGCTTCGTACGCTCGTGTTGTAGTCAAGATGAGCGTACGTTAAAGACTTTATCATGTTACATTTGTTCATAATCTGTAACGTTTCAGTCTGTCTATCATTGCTGCTCTGTGGTTATAATCGAGCCAAATGTTTATTCATAGGGAACGTTATGCATATCAAAGTGGACAACATCAGCAAGCATTACAAAGAAGTGACCGCCGTAAATGGTCTCAGCTTTGAAGTACAACAAGGTGAGGTGTTTGCACTGCTTGGCCCCAATGGTGCCGGTAAATCATCTCTCGTGCGCATGCTTGTAGGCTTTACTCAGGCCGACGAAGGTCAAATCACAATTACAGTCAATGGTGAGCAATACACGTCTATTCCAGCCTCAGAGTTGGGCTATTTGCCTGAAGATCGTGGGCTCTATTTAGAAAAATCTTTAGCACAGAATCTAATGTATTTTGCAACGCTTCGTGGCGTTGATAAAAAAACAGCCAAAGAGCGCATTGATTATTGGCTCGAACGTTTTGATTTACTCGAGCGAAAAGATGATCAGCTTAAAAGCCTGTCTAAAGGCAACCAGCAAAAAGTGCAGCTAATTAGTGCGGTGTTGCATAAACCACAATTGGTATTACTCGATGAGCCATTTTCAGGACTCGATCCGGTGAACCAAGAAAAAGTTGTGTCGTTTTTAAAAGAATTAAAAGCGCAGAATATGACGGTTATTCTGAGCGCACACCAAATGTCGATGGTTGAAAAACTTGCTGACAGAATGTTACTGATGAACCACGGGCAAAGTGTGTTGTATGGCACATTGGCAGACATTCAATCACAAGTTGGCGTGGGGAGTGCTTTGAAGGTGACATTCACTCACGCAGTGAATGGAATTGAAGCGAGCAACAAGTTGACGCAATTTGAAGTTGAGCAACTGAATGACACGACTTTGGCAATTCGTGCCGAGCGCGCAGATCAACTTAATCAATTATTAGCGCATTTACCTGAGTTAGGTGATATCGCGTTTATCGATAGCCAAAGAATGGATTTACACCAGCTCTACTTACACGCCATAGAAGCGGATCAAGCAGTACAAAAAGGAGAAGCCGCATGAGTAGACTAAATCAAACCCTGACAGTGGCTAAATGGGAGTTCATGCAATTCTTTAAATGGAAGCAAGAGGTCATTGGCAAATCAATTATGTTGCTGGTGGCGCTAGGTATGTATTTATGGCATAACCAAGTGCTTTATCAGCCTGAGCCGCAGCAAATAGTCTCTAATATTGAATTACAGGGTCTTCAATTAGACGATGACTTTGTGCTTAGAACAGAATCAAAATCGAACGATGCGCTTATTGCTGAAGTCAAAGCGGGCAATATTGACGGTGCGTTGATCTTTGCTTCACAGGCGTTACCGCAACAAGTGACCTTATATTCTCAAGGTAAAATGTCTTGGCAAAATGACTTGCAAGTCCAGTTAAACGACTATGCGCGTTCAAATGTTGCCGCTTCTTTGAACCTTGGCCCAAATCAATTGGCTTTACTTGAACAGCCACTTCAGTTTGAAACAAACTACCTAGATGAAGCTGTCAAAGATGCGATGCAGCAATCTTCAATTACCGCTAATGGCTTGCTATTTTTGATGGCCATCGGTGTGTTTATGACTTTTGGACAGGTGTTTGTGGCAATTACTGGCGAAAAGCAACAGCGCGTCACTGAGCAGCTTTACTCTTGCATTGATGCAAAGACGTGGATTGAAGGTAAAATCATCGGGCAGATGTTGCATGCAGTGAAAGCCATGACGACAACCGCCATTACTGCATTATTGGGTTTTGCATTTGTACAGGTCATTTTGAAAGGTAGAGCACTTGATTTCAGCATTTTCGACTTTACTGTTTTACCTTGGTTTATTGTGTTTGTACTCGTGGGCATTTATATGTGTACAGCATTTATAGCCGCTATTGCAGCTGCGATCGATGACCCGAACCACAGTGGCAAGTCAGCGTTTATGATGATCCCCCTGATCCCGATTGTGGCTGGTTTTATGATGATGGATAGCCCAAGCAGCTTGGCTGTGACTGTGTTAAGTTATTTTCCATTAACAGCATTTGTTTTTATGCCAATGAAAATGGCGTTAATTGATGTGGCATTTTGGCAAGTAGCTATCGCCTTCATGAGTTCATTGCTTGGCTGTGTTGTTATTCGAAATATGGCGGCGCGCATGTTTAAGATGGGGATGACCATGTATGGAAAAGAACCAGACTTCAAAACCATGATGAAATGGGCCATTGCCGTTAAATCTTAATCTTTACTTTGTAGTAAAAGGCTGAATTTATTCAGCCTTTTTTATTTGTGTTTCTTTATTTGATTTTTATTAACTGATCTTCTTTCTCATTCGAAAGTAATCATTTTTATTTAATTTAGGAACTAAAACAGACATATTTATCTGAAAATCATTATTTAGTAACAATTAGAGTCTTGGCTTGAAGAAAATATTCAACTATTGTTTTTAATAATATAAACAGCTAAAGAACGAATACCTATGTTTTTTAACTCAAGGAAAGAGCGCGAAATTTCTCAAGCGCTTCAAGTTAAACTTGATCTTCTCTCTCAAACACATGCATTTCTTGAAATAAACAGCTCAGGTACGATCGAAAATGCCAGCGAGTACTTCTTATCAAAAACGGGTTACTCCTTGTTTGATGTAAAAAATCAGAACTATAAAGCGTTTTTTGATGCTGACTTAAATGAATTACAAAAAGCAGGCATTAATGAGCTTGTTCAAGTGAATTGCAATAACAATCAAGCAAAATGGTTTTCGCTGAGTATCAGCTACAGCAATGAGATTTTAATTATCTTATCTTTCACAGATGTGGATGCTTACGAACAGCAAAGTGTTGATCAAAGAGGTCAGCTTGAAGCAATTGGTCGTTCTCAGGCTGTAATTGAATTTGACTTACAGGGATATATTCTCCATGCAAATGAAAATTTTCTCGATGTAATGGGCTACAGTTTAAATGAAGTAATAGGCCAACATCACAGTATGTTTGCAGAACCAGCGTTTGCTCAAAGTGCAGAATATGCCGACTTTTGGGCTGCGTTGAGCCGAGGTGAGTTTAGTTCTGGTGAATATAAGCGCCTAGGAAAAGGCGGAAAAGAAGTTTGGATACAAGCTACTTACAATCCAATTTTTGATAAAAACAATCAGCCTTTTAAAGTCGTTAAATATGCTTCTGACATCACTGAAAGTAAGCAGCAAGCTGCTGACTACCAAGGTCAACTAGATGCTATAAGTAAATCTCAGGCAATTATAGAGTTTAACATGGACGGCACCATCATTACGGCGAATGAAAACTTTTTAGCGGCGATGGGGTATGATTTAAATGAAATTCAGGGCAAACATCACAGTATGTTTGCTGAGCCAGATTATGCACAAAGTGAAGATTATCGCGTTTTTTGGGCGCAATTGAATGCAGGCAAGTTTAGTTCTGGTGAATACAAGCGCCTGGCGAAAGGGGGCAGAGAAATTTGGATTCAGGCTTCTTATAACCCGATTTTTGATTTAAATGGCAAGCCATTTAAAGTCGTTAAATATGCCTCAGATATCACTGAGCAAAAGTTGCAAAGTGCCAACTATGAAGGTCAATTACACGCGATCAGTAAGTCTCAAGCGGTCATCGAATTTAATATGGATGGCACCATCATCACAGCCAACGATAATTTTTTAGCGACGACAGGGTATCAGCTTGAAGAGATCAAGGGGCAACATCACAGTATGTTTGCTGAGCCTGATTATGCAACCAGTGTTGAATATAAGCAGTTTTGGCAAAAGTTAAACAATGGCGAATTTGACTCAGGCGAATATAAGCGTTTGGCAAAAGGTGGCCGAGAGATTTGGATCCAAGCGACTTACAACCCGATTTTTGATGCCTGTGGCAGAGTAATAAAAGTTGTTAAGTTTGCCAGTGATATCACAGAACAAAAGCAGCAAAGTGCAAACTTTGCAGGGCAATTGCAAGCGATTGACAAATCTCAAGCCGTGATAGAGTTTAATCTTGATGGTACCATCATTACTGCAAATGAGAATTTTCTTAAAACAACGGGATATGCTCTAGATGAAATCCAAGGGCTGCATCACAGTATTTTTGCAGAGCCTAAATATGCCAGAAGCGACGAGTATGCCCAGTTTTGGCAAAAGTTAAACCAAGGTCTCTACGACAGTGGCGAATATAAACGTTTTGCGAAAGATGGCAGCGAAATTTGGATCCAAGCCTCATACAACCCAATCTTAGACAGTGAAGGGCGACCATACAAGGTTGTTAAATATGCAACTGACATCACTGAAAGAAAGCTGGCTATACGAAGTATTAAACAAGCAATCATTTCATTGGCTGACGGTCAACTGGCACAAAGCATTGATGAAGATTTAGGGTCAGAGTTTAATATCTTGAGAGATGCGATGAATGGTCTAATGCAAAACCTCAATAAAATGGTAATAGACATAACTCAAGCGTCGCAAATGGTAAATAATGGCGCGCAAAATATTGCATCAGGTAATGAAGAGTTAAGTCGTAGAACTGAGAGTCAGGCTGCAAGCCTAGAAGAAACGGCATCTACTATGGAAGAGCTTACCACCACAGTTCAGCAAAATGCCCGCAGTGCTGCTGATGTGTCGCTTCGTGCGGCTGATGCAATGCAAAATGCTGAAGAGGGTGGTGAAACAGTATCTACTGCCGAAAACGCCATGTCAGACATTGAAAACTGCAGTAAGCGCATTTCGGACATTATTGGAGTGATTGATGAAATCGCTTTCCAAACGAACTTATTAGCCTTAAATGCCTCTGTTGAAGCTGCAAGAGCCGGAGAAGCGGGGCGAGGCTTTGCTGTAGTAGCCAGTGAAGTTCGTAACCTTGCTCAGCGTAGTGCCTCTGCGGCGAAAGAGATAAAAATCTTAATTAAAGACAGTAGTGAAGCGGTTCATATTGGTAGTGCTTTGGTTGCTGAGTCCGGGGTGAAATTTAAAGATCTTATCTCTGTTGTCGGTGACGTTAATAAAATGATTAGCGAAATAACGAAGGCTAGCCAAGAGCAGTCTGAAGCCATCTCTGCGGTATCATCAACCGTTGCACAGCTTGATAACCTAACGCAAAACAATATGCATTTGGTTGCCCAATCGACCAGTGCAAGTAAAGATATGCGTGAGCAGGCAAGCCATTTACTTGATCATGTGTCAAATTTTGAAACAGATCAAAGTCAGCTACTACTTACATCAAATTCAGCGTCTAAAATACTTATCTAGTGAATACCCTCAGTACATAAGTGAAAATTAATATAAAGAGAGAAGCAATTTCTCTCTTTATCTCTACTTCGTTTATTTGTTGCGTTCTGTTTAATTATTAAAGTTTGTCACGCAAACAGCTTACTGCTAAAATCCGCAAAAATTTTAATAAGAAACAATAATATGGAAGTTTATTTAAACGACTATTTAGTCAATAGCAGCTTTTTAGTACTATTTTTATTCACGGTGTTTTCTGCAAAATGGGTGTACAACTTTACGACACCATATTGCACTTTTTCGCAACTTATTGAGCAGAAAAATCGTTCTTTGGCAGTTTCAATTTCAGGCTATTTATTGGCTGTTACTATCATCTATTTATCGGTGCTTAGCGGTCCATCTACTGGGCTCGTTACAGATCTGATAAATGTAGCAATTTACAGCTTGTGTGGCATGTCTTTACTTGTTTTGTCTCGTGTAATCAATGATAAATTTTTATTGCCTACTTTTTGTAATACAAAGCACTTAATTGAAAAACAAAATTTAGCGACAGGCTTTGTGCAAGCTGCCAGCTATATTAGCAGTGGTTTATTAATTGGAGGCGCTTTATCTGGAGAAGGCTCTTGGTCATCAGCCCTTGTTTTTTATGCACTAGGCCAGTGTCTTTTAGTTGTTTTTGCGAAACTGTATGACATTATCACTCAATTCGATCTTCAGAGTGAGTTAAAAAACCAAAATCTTGCTGCTGGTATTAGTTTTTCTGCGACATTGATCGCGCTGGGTATCATTTTATTTCATGCAATTGCAGGTGAGTTTGTGTCGTGGCAACAAAGTCTGACCTTATTTGCAATCGATAGCGTGATTGCCTTTTTGTGCCTGCCTATCTTCAGATTAGCTTTTGATAAGCTTTTGCTACCCAGTATATCGCTCGATAAAGTAATTGCAGAAAATAATGTAGCTGTTGCGCTTATTGAGGGAGCGATGGTTATTGGTATTGCGTTGGCAATCTTAATTGCTCTTTAGGAGTTGCCATGTCTATCAATAAACTTTTTGTGATCTCTACGATCACACTTATCTATTGTTGGCTCATGATTGGTCATCTAGATTCACCTGAGAAAATTGAGCCTTTCGCTAGTGGCTCGACTTACTCTAAAAAGGATACACCCTATAAATTTAGAGTGCCAAATGACGGACAAATAATGCTTTTTGAAGTTAAAGGTTCTGTGGTAATGAACTCTTGGAAAAGTATTGATATAGAAATCTACGACGCACAGGGCAATTATTTATTTGCTTATACAGATGAACTATGGGCCGAGTCAGGAAGAGATTCTGATGGTCGTTGGACGGAGTATCATACGCACCTTGAATACAAGCAGCGTTTCCCAAGTAAAGGTGAATATGTTGCATATATTCATGACATGTCTTCTTCTAGAAATGCATACAGTAAATCTTCTTTTAACTTTCGTATTCTCGCACTAAATGGAGATAGTCGAAAACTCAAAGTCATGTTATGGATTAGCGGAGTTATAGCTGTGATCTGCCTGCTTATCATCATGCACCGTTATGAAAATGGCTATAGTAGCTTCGAAAGAAAAAGAGCTAGACGGATCGCCAAAGAGGCTGCTCTGGGTATGAGCACTGAGCCAATGCAAGTAAAGACCGCTATTCTACTTTTTGCTGTACCAACATTTTTCTTAACATTATGGGCAATGCATGAAGATGATGCTGACATTGATTGGCTAAGTTACTCTCATAGTAAGCGTCATATCTATGTTGATAAGCAACTTCGTGAACACAGTTTAAAAAGTGCCCAGTTTAGAACTGGTTCAGGACGTGGTGGTAAATAGTGATCCGCGAAAGCCATATTCTGCTTTTTAGCATTTTCATCGCTGGTTTATGCTCAATCATATATGAGTTACTTATAGCGACAACTGGGGCTTATTTTTTGGGCGATAGTATCACCCAATTTTCTCTGACTATTGGTATTTACATGGCCTTTATGGGCGTCGGCTCGTATTTATCCCGCTGGGTGTCTGATACTAAGCTGCTTGGCTCATTTATAGGGTTTGAGTTGATTCTGGCTTTAATAGGGGGCATGAGTGTCCCTATTCTTTATTTCTCTTACGCATTTGATTTGTCATTACAGTTATCTTCCGTGGTGTTAACAGCTCTGATAGGTATATTGATAGGCTTAGAAATTCCTTTGCTTAGTCGCTTAATGGAGAAGCATTACAACTTAAAAACCAATATTTCTAATGTCTTATCTATAGATTACTTCGGGGCCTTATTGGCAACCTTGTTATTTCCTTTCTTACTTTTACCTTGGCTAGGTGTATTTAAAACATCATTGGCTTTTGGCATGATGAATTTAACAATTGCACTTGCCTTACTTTGGTATTTTGCCGAGCATTTGAGCATTGCCCGCAAAAATGTCTTGCGACTGGCACTTACTTTGGTTTCATTGATTTTAGTAGGAACATTCATTTTCAGTAATGAGCTGAATAAGATTTGGAATAATCGTGTTTATGAAGACCATGTCGTTCATTCAGAACAATCCCAGTATCAACAGCTGGTTCTGACGCGCTCCAAGAATGACATCCGTTTGTATCTTAATGGCGGTTTACAATTCTCATCGATCGATGAATATCGCTATCATGAGGCTTTGGTACATCCTGCTATGGCAAGGTTACATCAGCCAAAACAGGTCTTGCTCTTAGGAGGGGCTGATGGGTTGGCGGTACGTGAACTGCTTAAGTATGACTCGATAGAGCAGGTTACCTTAGTCGACTTGGACCCAGCAGTTGCCAAGCTTGCTCGTGAGAATCACTATGTAAAAGCGCTAAACCAAGATTCACTCAACAGCACCAAAGTTGATGTAATTCATCAGGATGGTTTTGTTTATAGTGCCGAAGATAAAAAAGAATACGATTTAATCTTGATTGATTTACCTGATCCTAAAACAATCAGTTTAGCGAGATTATATAGTAAGCAATTCTACCAACAATTAAAGCGTCGACTTCATCCGCATGGTCTGATGGTGACGCAGGCAACCAGTCCTTTCTTTGCCAGAGATGCATTTTGGTCCATCCATAATACTGCGATTGCCGCAGGTTTTAATAGAGTGGCTCCATATCGTGTTAATGTCCCTTCTTTTGGAGAATGGGGCTTTATAATGGCTTGTAAACATATGTGCCAACAACCAGTTAATCACGATATTGAAAGTCGTTTCTATAAAACAGAGCTAGAAGCCATGTTGTTTACTATTCCTCCTGATTTTGAGAATCAACAACAAGACATTACAACGCTCGATAACCCCAGTGTGCTCTATTATTACTTAAAAGGCTGGAAGTACTGGAATTAGCCCCAGAATTTGCTTAATTGAAGCGTCTCATAGCTTCGTTAAGCAAATTTTATCTAAAATATTTTATGCTCCCATTCATCCCAAAAAATTAACCATTCACTTAATTTGTACGTGCCAATATTTAGTCGCTAAGTAAAATAAGCGTCAGTTAAACAATAGAAAACATTATGCGCACCATACAATTATCATTAAAAGAAAAATTAATAATGCTCTGTCTGATAGCCATGATCAGTCTAGCTATTAGCCTTTCTGATTGGGTTCTAAGAGGGATGTTACCTTCACTTAAAATACCTTTATCAGCACTCAATGCAGTAGTTTGTATGTACTGGTTCCCTATGGTGGGCACTTATGTATTGATAAGAAAATACTTGATAGCAAGTTGGTTTGTTCAATTCTTAACTTTTCATAGTCTGATGCTATTGGGTGCACTATGTTTTGGCTTGATAAGGGCTAAGTTGCTACCAGTGTCTATCATCGGCTTGAAAGAGGCAGTTTTAATCAGCTTGCCGTGGAGCACAATGATATTTGTTGCAGTTAAATTTTATTTGGCTCAAAAGCATCTCAAATTAGAGCAGCAATTAAGGAAACAAGCAGAAATCAACTTGCTGCACGCTCAATTAAACCCTCACTTTCTATTCAATAGTTTGAATACCATAGCGTCATTTGCGCGCACTCAACCAACACGCTGTGAAGACTTAGTACATGATCTGGCATCCGTTTTGCGTTATTCATTGTCGCAATCAGGGTTAAACCAGGCAAATAAACCAACAGCTAAGGAAGCCTGGGCCAAGTTGAGTGACGAACTGGTAATTCTAAATACATGGTGTGATATCGAGCGCAGTCGTTTCGGTGAGAACCTCAATATTTCCTTCGACATTGACGAAGACTTGCTTGATGAAGTTGTGCCTGCCATGCTGCTTCAACCTCTCATAGAAAATGCCATAAAGCATGGTAAGTCGGTGCCGCTGCGTATTTGGATCACAGTACGACGTGACAACCAATATATGCTTTTTAATGTGCGTGATAATGGCATTGGCTTTGCTGAATCTGATTTAGCTAATGCCCACCTTAAAAACACTGATATAAGAGATAAAAGGCTTGAACAAAACAAAGTCGCGCATTTTGGGCTGGAGATCACTCAAGCAAGGTTAGAATTAGAAGCAGGCTCAAGGCTAGAACTCAGCAATACCTCAGAGGGTGGAGCAAGTGTCGAGTTTAAATTACAAGTAGGGAGTATGGCATGCTAAATATCGCTATTGTTGAGGACGAACTGCCAGCATTAGAAAAGCTCAAAGCCCAGTTAAGCCGAGTATGTACTCACGCTTTGTTGTTTACATGTCAATCAGTAAAGGTATGTTTGGCTTCAAGTGAATTGTCGAAAGTAGATGTGCTTTTTGTCGATATTAATCTGCCTGACGCCAGCGGAGTGAGCTTGGTAAAGTCTCTGAAGCAGCTTGGATTTAAAGGTGAATGTGTTTTTAGCACTGCATATAGTGAATTTGCAGTGGAGGCTTTTACAATCGGTGCCGCCAATTATTTATTGAAGCCTTATACAGACGAGCGTTTATTCTTGGCTTTATCGCGAGTCAACGACAAGCTCAATAACAAAACCTCAGAATTTCAAGAAACGGAAGAATATAGTTTAGTTAGCAAAGTAGGCGATAAGGTGACCTTAGTAAAAGTGTCCGATATTTGTGCAATTAAGTTAGAGTATGGTCAAGCGATTGCGTATGGCTCTGAAGTTTCATATCCGCTTGATCACTCTCTTGATGAATTAATGACTTTATTACCTTCTCAATTTTTGCGAGTTCACCGAAACGGCATTGTGAATATCAAAGAAATCAAACAAATGGACCGCTGGGTAACAGGCGGTTATTTAATCAAGTTTTATCAATCAGATGTAGAAGTAATCAGTAGCCGAAATGGCGGACGATTACTCAAAGACAAGCTAATGCGATAGCTAATCTAACCATCTAAAATCAATAGGAAAGCTCATGAAAAAAATAATGCCATGTATCTTGGTAGGCCTGCTTGCGGCCTGTTCAAGCCAAAACACGCAAGACGTTAAAACTCAGTTCATCGATGATGGTCAAAAACACCCTTTAGTGATTATGCTCGGAGGCAGTGATGGAGGCAATACACTTGCAAAACCACAGTGGCAGCCAATTTTTGATAGATTAAATGAAACAGGCATGTCAGTGGCATCACTTGGCTATTTTGGTACAGACAGTACACCCAGTAATGCAGCTGAGTTGTCATTAGAAGAAATAGAAAAGCGTATCTCTTTATTGGCTAATAGCGACAAAATCAACAACAACTGCGTGGCGGTTTTCGGCTTCTCAAAAGGTGCTGAGTTGGCTTTATTGCTGGGTAGTCACTTTGATTCGATTAATCATGTGGTCGCTGTTATGCCAAGCCATGTCACTTGGAATGCAGTGAAAACAGTAACAGACAAATCTAGTTGGACTTTAAAAAACCAGCCATTGGCATATATCAGCGCACCATTGTTTTCTTGGCAAATGCAAAAAGGCAATGTGACAGGCAAGTTTACGCCAGCTTTCGAACAAGCCTTAGGCAAGGCGACAGAGCTTGAAATTGAACAGGCTAGAATACCGATAGATAAAAATGAAGGGCCAGTTTTGCTCGTGTCAGCTAAGCAAGATGAAATTTGGCCGTCTTACGATATGGCGAATGAAGTGATGAAGTATCTTGAAAAGCAAGATTATGAATACTCTTTCGAGCATATCGCACTGGAAGGGGGGCACTATGCCTTTGATAGACAAACCCTTAATCAGGTTAGCGAATTTTTAAAACAGCATTTAGTAGCTAGTTGTCGGTCATAAAACTCATGTATGAAATTTTATTGAGTTTTCCAGAGCACAAGCATTGTTAATTTCTTTATTCAAGTTTATGTTATAGGAACTGCCGATTGGCAGGGAAAATTTTCATAAGGATAATAAAATGAAATTAAAACTGAATAAGAAAAACCTAAAACAACTCAATAATGATAAGGCGCTGGCTATGAATGCAACACCTCAAGTGGCAGGTGGAGCATTTACTGATGACAAAGTGCTTTGTGTACCGACAAACCTTTGTGCTTGGTTAAAAACAGATGCTTTCATGGGTTGCCCTACAGGTCCTGGTTATTGTTTTAGTTCACCTCATGAGGCTTGCGTAGATACGCGTATTTAGTATCTCGTAAAAACTTAAAGTTATTGACTAAGGCCGGTATATCGGCCTTTTTAAGTGATAGCTCTATCCTTTCTTGCTATACCCCTTAGCTTTGATTATTGTTCATTTAACTTAACTTATTTTTGACGTTCTATGAAAACAGCCATTGTAGTAGGTGCGACAGGTCTTATTGGTCAAATTCTCATTAAGCAACTTGCTGAGAGTGCAGGAATCGCACAGGTGATTGCTATTACGCGCAGAAAAATATGTTACGACAACCCTAAAATCAGTAACCAAGTTATCGACTTTGCAAATCTAGACAATTTTAGTTGGTATTTAAAAGGTGATTTACTCTTTTCTTGCTTAGGCACAACAAAAAAGCAAGCGGGTTCTGTTGCTGCTCAGCGTGTGGTTGATGTCGACTACCAGCTTAAGGTTGCTGAACTTGCTGCTGATAATGGTGTATCTGAGTATTTTTTAGTGTCTTCAAGTGGCGCAAACGGCAATAGCAAGAATGCATATTTGCAGATGAAAGGAGAGTTAGAAGACAAAGTCACACGACTTAAATTTAACCGTATCTGTATTTTTCAACCGTCACTGTTACTTGGAGAGCGAGAGGAGGTTAGGTTTGGAGAAAAGCTTGGTAGTTGGATATTGCCTACACTATGCCGCTTACCTTTACTAAAACGCTATAAGCCAATTTTCGGGGAGCAAGTAGCAATAAAAATGTGTCAAGAAAGTTTGAAGTTAAAAACAGGCGTACAACGATTTACGCTAGATGCTTGTTTTCCTGACGAAGTATAAACTTTCTAACTCAAGAGATAAAAATGGCACTTTACTTATCAACACAACGACTGAATTTAATTGAACTGAGCTCTGAAAAAGAGTTAGTTGATGATGCATTAATAGCTGCGATCCCATTTATTTTGACTGAGACCGTTGTGGCAAGCCTGCCGCCTTATTTTCATGGCGTGAGCAATGCTGTAGAAGTTAAATCTTGGTTAAGTAAAATGCGTTCAGAGAGCCGCTTATTTTTAATTAAAGATAAACACGATGCGTGTTTAGGCTTTGTATTTGTTAGTCATACAGATAAGGCTGAGAAACACATAGGTTACTTACTCGGACAAGAATATTGGGGTAAAGGTTTTGCCAGTGAGTTATTAATCGCCTTTATAAAACGCGCAGAGCAAATAGAGTCCTGGCGAAGTCTTGTTGGTGGGGTAGAAAAAGGGAATGTTGCTTCTTCTAAATTACTGTTGAAGTTGGGTTTTATACCTCAATAAAATGAACATGAAAACTTAGACTTTTTTGAATATGTACTCAATAAGGGTTTATTAAATCGTGTTTAAGTGATTTAATTCAACGTGTTTTAAAAAAGGAATTTTAGGGAAGTTTAATAGTGAAATGCCCAGAGTGTGAAAATAAAATAGGCTTTTTTTCAAAGGCCTTGAATAAGTGGGGTAAATACAAAACCTGTCCCCACTGTCAAACTAAAATAGAAGTGGCTATTAACTTGAAATTCCTAGTAATAGGTATTATCCCATTAATTTTCTTCTTCATATTTGCCCTAAATCCTCTTGCATCGCAATTTGGCATGTTTTCAAGTGTGTTGATAGGCATTATCGCTGGAGTTTTTATAAGTTTTTCTTTAAAGCTTGAAAAGAAAGAGTAGTTTAAAAGTTAGCTCACTTAAATATTAGCTACTTAGCTTTTTGTTTCACTTTCAGGCTCTCGCTGTGAGGGGGCCGATTCTTGATGCTCAATGGTATTTACCTTTTCAGCAACTTGTTTGAAGCTTTGAATTGATTTTATTGCTTCAACATAAAAAATAGTGGCTTCTTTTGACTTGTGATCATAAGTGAATACATAATTCACACTGGTGCCTAATAAAGAAGTCTCAATTGGCGCTTCTTGATCACTCAAAACAATAAGTACTCTCTCAGACTCACCAGCTTTAATATTATTTGCTTCAATTTTTGCGAATGCAAAAATATAAGCAATAACACATATAGACACAGCAGCGAGAGTAAATCGCAAGTTCGTTTTAGGGTTGTTTGGTGCCCAAAGCAATGCACTCAAAACTCGCATTCGCTTTGGCATTTGACCATCAGCATATTCCAGTTTTTTTCTGGCTCTAAAACGATTACCTATGTCAGCAATAACTAAAACCAAAATTACCGCGATATATGTAAATACGATATTTGGATTTTTTATAGGCGTAGCCAAAATATCTTCAAAGGAAACATATTTAACAATGCTGATCCCGAACTCACTGTAAAATAGATGTAGGTAGGCCATACTGGTGAGTAATAAAACCAGATAACAGAAAGCTACGCTTATCCCTGTGGAAATACGGATGACTTTAAAGATCTCTTCAAATAAGTACATTTCAGAGAGTTGCTTAAATTTATTCTTGTTATTATCAGTGCTGCTCAAATCACTTATTCCTTAATCACATATAAACTTACCGTTTTTGACAATAGCACTTTGCTTTGAGTTAGTCACTGATCGGCTGGCGCTCAAAAAGTTTGCGCTAGGAGATAAGAGCGCCTACTGATTGTCTACCACGAGATATGAAGACAGACCGTTTTTTCTATCTAATTTCACACTTAACCGACAAGGTTGGTTTTTCGAAAACAAACCTGATTTAGCTTTAAAAGTGAGGTTTGGCTTGGTTTCTTCTGCTTGCTCAATAAATAGGTCTACGTCGAGTTTAATATACGCTATTTGCAAAAATGATAACGGGAATAAGTTTAACAAAGGCGCCTCAATCAGGGTATGTGAAAGTGCTTTATCATCATTGTAAACTGGCATGCTTATGCGCACTGTTTTAGCCTCTAATTCCTCTTTTGAATTAATATTTAAGCGGTTCAGTAATGCATGGTATTTGTCTACTTCTGTCATTTGTTGTGCATGATAGAGCGCACCTATAAGCTTGTTTAAGAGTGGATCTGCATCACTGATTTTTACTTTTGAACTATTTAATGAACTGGTCAAAACAATTACCCTGGTATCTGAGAACGTAGCGCACGTTCATATCCATCAACCAAATAACGTAAGCCATCTGGGGTTTCCATGGCGGCGATTTTCACTTCCAGTTTCGCCTTGCCGCCATTGCCTAAGTTAGCCCCTTCAGCCGCTAAATCTTGGCTCTTGGCTGTGCGTTTTGGGAAGGATACTTGTAAGTCTTCACCGTTTACGCTGAGTTCCAGTTCAGTGGCAAATTCCATCTCTTTAAGCTCAACTTGAGAAAGGGGTACTAGGGTGATCAAAGGCACATTGACCGTTTGAATACTGGCGCCATCCTTGGTGGTTTTTGGATATTGCACCGCGACCATACGTGGTTTCATGACTTGCACTGGTGGCTCTTCATGGGGTGTTTGTGTTTCAGTACGTGAATTAATCGCAGCTTTTCGGGCATTACCTGATGCTGATTGTTCAGGCTCATCTTCAACAGGTTCAAAAAATTGGTCAATGAGGCCAAGGTTTTTTTGTATTAATGCTTCGCCCGCAGCTGCAGTGGCAGTGTGTATAGTTTGAACGAATTCTTGTAGGTTGATCATATGCAGGTCCAGTTATAATTTTTCACACAATAGCGATTTAACTTTCTTAAAACTCGGGCAGAACTCGGATCTCCAGGCGTAAAATTGCCTGAGTAGAAACCAGTTTTACACGATTGTTCAAATTTAAAAGCCTTTAACCTTATATGCTCATACACAACGAAAGGAAAATACCATGAGTGTAAATCAAGGGCCTGCGCTGCTGTCGATGGCGCAACAATTCAGCGGTTTGCCAATGAAAGACTTAATTGGCGGGCCATTAATGGCGGCTGCGCAGGCCAACCATAAAATGGCGATGACGCAAGTACAGTTTATGTTAGATACCTGCTTCAATAAGGCTGAGAGCAAGTCACAAGACTCTGAGTTTAAAGGTGAGATGCTCGAGCCCATTATGGTGGCGCTCACATTAAAACGCCCAGTGCTCACTACCAGTAATAAAGATGGAGAAATCACCACCACTCAATCATCGGTTGAGTCAGAAATTCATTTGCCATTACTGACCTTACTTCCTTTAAATGCACTCGCGGTTGATGACGTGAACATTCATTTTAATATGGAAGTAAAATCGAGCTTTTCTCATGAGAAAAGCAATGAGCAAAGTCAGTCGGTCGGCGCAGAAGCATCGTTTACTCAGAAGCTGAATTACGGCTTAGGCTCTACAGAAGTCTCAGGCTCAGTGTCATATTCGAATGAAAGTAAAAATAGTGAGACTGAAAAATATAATAAGAGCAACAAAGCGACTTACGATGTCAAAGTACATGCAGGTCAGTTGCCTTTACCCGAAGGAGTTGGGGTGATCATTAAAGCGTATACAGACAACATTTCACCTGTGATCATCAGTGGCGATGGGACCAAAGCTGACGCCTCAGGAGGTAAAAGTAACTAATGAGTACAATAATTGATTGTCCATATTGTGAATCAGAAGGGCGTAAAAGCCCTATTGTGATTGAGCCTAACTTATTGCTGCAGGGTAAATCTTTTACATGTAGTTGCTGTAAGAGTGAGCTCTCTTTAAAACCGCAAAGCGCGAATGTGTTTGAACGTGGTTTAAAAGCGTATCAAAACTATCAACATGTGACTGCGTCATTGCAAGATGCAGGTAACACACCGAGTTTGGCTTAAAGTCGATGCTACCGAGTATATGTCGGTAGCTGTAAGCTCATTTTTTAAATTCAACCATAACCCGGCATGAAGTCGGTGCTACCTAAGTTTATTTAGTCCCAAAAAATAAATCTTTGTAGCAACGAATTTACTTTACGTCTCATCAGTACCACAAAGTTAAATATAATCCCCTGAGTTTACAAACCATTCCACCGATTAAACACTTCTTTAAAACAACATACTAAGGCTGTTTCAAAGCACATAAATGAGATTAAAGAGGATATTTATGAAACAGGTTTTATGGTCGTTGTTGTTTGTGACATGTGGGTTGTTTACAGCAAAGATAAATGCAGAAGATCAGCAATTATGGGTGTCGGCAAATAAGACGCTTTTTAAGCAAGGGTCGGTTTCAAGTTCATTTTACACCGAATTGAGAACTCAAAATGGAGTAGATGACTTGAGTGGCTTTTTTGCCGGACCCAAGTTGAGTTACAAGCTTAACGAGCATGTCAAAGTCGCTACAGCAGGTAAGTTTATTCGCTTGTATAACACCGCAGGTGATGACCAGTTACAACGTTTAGAACTAGAAGCATCGTTTTCATCAGGAAAACTCGCCAGTGGCTGGCGCTTTGGTTTACGCAATCGCGTTGAATATATCGAAAAAGACAGCGAAACCAATGGTCGCTACCGCATCAGAGTAAGTGCAGATAAAGATGCATCATTCGCTCATATTAAGCGCTTTCACATTCGCCAAGAATGGATTTTAGATGAAGACTATCAGCTAACCGAATACCGCCTTGTGCCTTTTGCTTTCACTTTAAAAGATGCTTTGATGGGCGCACAAGTCAGCTACTTGTTAAGACGAAAAAGTAAAACCGGAGAATACAGCCATGTATTAGGTTTGGCTTGGCAGTTTTAAGGAGTGAAGGTGATGTCAGTTAATACGGCACTGAATACATTAAAGTTAAATGGGCGTATTGCGGTGATTTATTCTGCTGATCCTGCACAAGTAGGTTCAGTGATTTATCGAAGCTACAACACGCGAAGCTGGAAAAGCTATCAAAAGGTGGCGAATGATATCAAAGAAGGGCTTGAGCAAGCAGGATTTAATCACGTTATCTGTTTGGCCGATGATCAGCATTTAGCTAGCCAGTTAGCTGAAAATAAAATCGACTTTGCTTGGCTAAATACGGGAGGGATGCAAGGCACAGATCCTTGTTGCCATGGTGCCGCGCTGTTAGAAAGTTTGGGTATCCCTTATGTTGGGCATACGCCGCTTAATGCCGCGCTTATGGATAATAAATTTCTGTTTAAAAAGCTGTTACAGCAACTTGCTATTCCTACGGCAGAGTATGTGCTTTGGCATCCTGAAAAGCCAAATGCGGCTGAAGAATTGGTGCTCAGGCATAACAAACTTCACTTCTTTGGCGATGCTAAACTCATTGTTAAACCTGTATCAGGGCGGGCATCTAATCATGTGCATGTGGTTAGCTCTTTGCGCGAATTAAATGAGATTTGTCAGCAGGTTTATTCGCACACGCAAAGTGCCGTTTTAATTGAGCAGTTTTTATCAGGAGACGAATACTGTGCTTCGGTGATCCCAACCATGGGGGAACTGGCTTCGCCCACTTGTTTTGGTATTTATCAGCGCAATTTAGGGCCAGGCAATCGCATATTTACGTCAATGGATATCAAGCCAATCGGTACGGACTCCATCACTACATTATCTGATGAGCAACAAGCGCATCTTAATGAGACGGTGACAGCTTATTGTAGAAAGCTCTTTTCCGTGTTGAACTTATATGGCTTGTTTAGGCTTGATTTG
This sequence comes from Pseudoalteromonas sp. BZB3, assembly GCF_040104455.1. NCBI lineage: Bacteria > Pseudomonadati > Pseudomonadota > Gammaproteobacteria > Alteromonadales > Pseudoalteromonadaceae > Pseudoalteromonas > Pseudoalteromonas sp. BZB3. Next base: position 68,631 of record NZ_JBECOS010000009.1, read on the forward strand.
AGAATGGATTCAAAAGGACAGTTATGTGTTCTTGAAGCAAACCCTAAACCTGATTTAGGGGCTGTACATAATGGAACAGGCAGCTTGGTTGCAATGGGTTTGCAAGAGCTCAAAGTCTCGTACACGCAATTTTTAGACTATTTAGTTCAAGTCAGTTTGAGCCATTTATCTTTGCATCGAACACCTAAATATCATGCGCTGTTAGCACGTATAGGTGCGCCATGTCAGTAGAGTCAGAGGTTATGCATAACCCCAAAGAGCAACATGAGGCAGTAAATCGCATTGGGCTAATGTATTTGCTTAAGCAAACTGTGCAATTGCAAGTCACCTTATTACTTTGTGTTGCTGTGATAGTGTTCATTGCCGCGGGTGAAGCATACCGGGTTGCCCCAGAGTTGGTGCTTAAAAATATTTGTAATCAATCACATATCTTACGTCAGCAAATTAATCAGTCGCTCAGCTTAGGTATGCCGATTGAATACAAAGGGTTTGCACCGCAAGTACATACTTTTGCATTGCAAACCCAAGGGGTCGAACGGGCTGAAATAAAACCCATTTATGCGCAAGCTGACACGCAAAACAGTGGTCTCATTCCCTTATCTTGCTCAGCAGCTCCAGGACAACTCGTTGAGCAAATTGACATTGATATACTTGGTTTAGTGTTGCCTAAAGCAGCCTCACAGCAATATGTTTTGCAGCTGCCATTGGCAACCAATACCGCAGATGTAGGCGTGCTATCAATCGCCCTAACAGCTGGCATTTTCAATCAAGAAATCCATCAAGCATTTGGCAAAATTATCGATTCAATACCTTGGGTTTTCATCATTTTTACTTTTTTTGTGGCAGGGCTTTTCCAAAAACAAGCAAAGGCCAGTACCTTGAAGTGGGCGTTTTATTGTGTGTTTAGCTTACTTACCGTGCAATTGGTGATGACCTCTTTTTCTCTTTATCAAACTAAAATTATTGGTCAAAGTGATGCTGTGCTTGATTTATTGTCGCAGCGTTTGAGTACAGTGACCGATATGGGGTTTGATTTAGATCATCAGGTACGTGGTGTTGATGAATTATTAGAGCCTTATCGGGTTAATAACAGTATTTTGCACAGTTTGAATGTGTCTAAGCTGGATGAAGCATCAGGAGCAGATAACAAAGAGGGGGTCATAACAAATTGTCGACAAATTGGATTGTCTGATTATCAAGTGTGTAGTGAGGTGTTAAGTAACGACATTTATCAAAAATTGTGGAAGGCCGTTCGCAATATTTTCATTTTGTTAGCCGCTTTATTATTGATTTTAAATGTCTTAGTCGAAGCGGTAGTCAGCAGTCAGCGAAGCAGTAAAGTGAGCAAGTCTGCTTTACCGAGTAGCTATCGAGCAATCAGAGCAATTTTTGTTTTGGGTGTCTTGCTTGAGTCGATCACCTTATCTTTTTTCCCTGCTTACTTAAGGCAAACACTGGCGCTTGATAGCGGCGAATTACAGTTGATATTCAGCTTGTACTTCTTAGGATTTGCTTGTGTCATGGTGCCTGCAGCAGTGTGGGTTAGACGCTTTGGCGTTCAAACCATGCTGCGTTTGGCCTTGGTGGTAAATAGTCTGTCGTTGCTTGTGCTTGCCTATTTTGTTGAAGCTGAGTTACTTGCAATTGCGCGATTATTATCGGGTATGTCACAGGGGTTATTGGTGATCTGTGTGCAAAGTCAGTTTTTACGTATCGCTCAATCTCACCCTCAGTTTTCAGCGAGTAATCAATTATTAATCGGTTTTTATATCGGGGCCATCGCTGGGGTGTCTGTGGGGGCGGTCGTGGTGCCAATTTTAGGCGTTTCAGGGGTATTTATGAGTGCAGCTGTTATTGGCGGCCTGACATTTCTTTACAGCTTGAATCAATCTATAGAGCTGGCAGTCGAAACAAGCGGTGACGACGAAGTGAAACCTTCTGCAAGCAAGGGCCTACTAACAGATTTATTAATGATGTTTAAAGACAGGCAATTACAGCAGTGCTTGTTACTTATCGCTATCCCAATCAAAGCCATACATACCGGGGTGATCTTGATTTATATCCCAGTGCTTATCAACCAGCAGTTTGCAGACCCTAATATCGCTGGGCAAATTATTGCCTTGTATTTCTTCGCGATCCTGATTGCGACACATTTAGCTAAGCCCAATGCCAATAACCAATTACGAGCCATTAGTTTGAGTGTTTTGGGCGCAGGGTTAAGCATTATGCTCATAGCCAGTTTTGAGTGGGTGGCGCATACCTTAAGTCACTATGGGTCACTGCAAAGCTATCAAGAACTGTTGTCGGTGAGCGTTATTGTGATTGCGGTACTTATGGTGGGCTTTTTTCAGGGCACATTGGGCAGCCCATTGGTCGGCGTGATGCTGAGTAGTCACTATGCTAAACAATTTGGCAGTGACATTACCGCGGCTAATTATCGATTTTTGGAGCGCATGGGGGCGGTACTGGGCCCCATGCTAACAGCAGTAATTTTGGTACAAGATAGTAATAGTAAAGTGAATACTAACTTGTCATTGGTGGGTTGTATTTTCGTTGCTATGGGATTTGTTTTTTATATTTTTATGAGGTTAACATGTCAAAAGGACAAGTAATATTGACGCTGTTTTTCACAGTTTTTTTATGTGTGTTCAAAGCTCAGGCTTTTGAAGTGGGTTTCTGCGATAGAATGTTTATCGCTTATCAAAAGGTTGCGCCAGAGCATAATGGTTTAACCTGTAAAAAGCGTTTTGTAAAAAGCGCCAAAACAGGGCGATTGAAAGAGCAAGCGGAGTTAAATCGCTACCCCGATCCGCAATTTAAGATTTTGGTTTTATCACCCAAATGGTCCACCGCCTATGATATTTCTACGGCAGAGATTGCCCGTGATTTTAGAAACTCAGGCATAAAAACCAATTTCACTTTATTCAATTATGAAGGCAATGAAGTGGAAGCCGAAGCCATGGTTGCATGGGCTCAGTTAAAACAGTTCGACCTCATTTTTTCAATGGGCTCTAAGGCAACTGATTTTGTAAGTCGAAATTACAAAAATGGCGCCATTCCAGTTGTCAGTGCCTGTAGTAAAGATCCGATAGCCATGGGTTATGTTGATCCCGTGTTGATGAAAAGCCAAACAAACATTGCTTATACATCTTTGAACATTAATGTAGATACGCAACTGGCCTATATCAAATCTAAGTTTTTATCAGATCTCACCGACCTGGCAATTATTTATGATACCAATAACACCAGTTCAGTGGTGACACAGGTAAAACCGTTTCTGAGCCTCCAAGAGGCATATAAAGTAAAAGTGAGCGAAATTGGAGTGGATTTAAAAGACCCTAATCATAATCTTGAACGCAAAATGCAAGAGTTTGTTGAGCTTGAGAAATCGAACCAAGCCAAAGCCTTTTTAGTGACAGGCAGCTCTGAGCTTTATGAGAATGTCGATCTGATTAACGTCTATGCGCAAAATGTGCCTGTACTGAGTGTCACGCCGAGTCATGTTGAAGGTGGTGAGCGCAGTGTCTTTATGGCTATAGGTGTCAGCTTTGAAAGTAACGCCCGTTTAGCTGCAAACTATGCGAAGCGTATTCTAATGCACAAAGGCAAGCCAGGTGAGTTGCCCGTAGGCTTAGTAAAAGCACCTGATATTGCCATAAACTTGATGCGAAAACCTGATGAAATCACCAGTCTACCCATTAACTTCTTAGAAGATGCCCTGCATATTTTCAATAGCCAAGGAGAGCCGATGAAAGTTGGCGGCTTGATTGTGTCTCCGACACAGCTTTAAATAAATAGGGCTGACAGTTATGACAGAGCTCGAGGAAGCAATGGCAGAGCTGGAATTACTGGTGGCTTACATTTGTCGTCAAGGCTTACAGCTTGACGGCAAGTTACTCAAAGACGTACTTAGAATAAAAACCGAGTTTAACGAACAAAAAGCATTGTCAGAAGAAGAGGAAGCGGCGTTTTGGCAATACTTTAATGAGCTAGTTAAGCAGGTTGCGCCAGCCAGTGTAGTGAGTATTCGTGACAGTAATCCTAGCCACTCTTGGCAGGCGCGCTTTCCTAAGCAATTCAAACAAGTACACCGTATTCCTTTATATTACGGGTTGTTAGTATGTGCCATTATTGTACTGACAGTGAGCTTGCAAACTTATTATATGGTTGGTATTGGGGTAATTCATAAAACCCATGCGTTATTCGCCGAACGTAATGAATTTCGAGAAAAGCTACAGGTACTGAGTTTAAATCCCTCACATAAAGCAAGTTCAGAGTGGCTAGCCATAAAGCGCAAAGAGCAAGAGCTTGATCAGGAGTTTGATGCAAATCGCACCTTGTTACTCAGATGGAACACATATTGGCGATTTGGTTTTAGCCATGAAGTGACGATTTCGAAGTTTGATAAATTTAAATATCAGCAGAGTAAAGCCAAGTTAACGGCGCAATTAGACTCCATTACTGAGCAGCCACGAAGCCATGAACGCGCTAAGCAATTTACACAGCTAAAAGATAAGATCTCGGAGTTAGATAAAGCCTTTGTGCTTCATCAAGCACGGCAAGCCTTTTTTGACTCACGGCTTTCGGCCGAATATGTGGTTAACTTATTGGCGAATTATATTTTACCCCTGCTGTATGGGCTATTAGGCGCATTAACTTTGGTATTGAGAAACCTACACCTTGACTTCAAGCGCGGTACGTTTTCCAAAAAACTCTGTTTAGATTACAACTTACGTATTTTGCTCGGTGGTGTTGCCGGTGTGTCTAGTAGTATGTTGATGGGGGAGGGCACAGGGGTACCACAAGGTAGTTATTCACCTATGCTGTTCGCGTTTGTTCTGGGCTACAACGTCGAAATTATGTTTGCATTGATGGATAACATTGCGAATCGATTAGGTGATAAAAAAGCCTGATTAGTCAGAGGATTTCCCCAATTTATCGATTTTAATCTTGTTTAAAGTGTGATTTTTCAGCAGAAGAGTCACACTATGAGGCAATCCCTTTTTTCTTTAAAAATCAGCGCTAGACGGTATGGTATTGGTAAAGTAGTTCAGTTACTTATAACCCTTAAACTGTTTATTTCTGGTGTCTTGTTTTCTATTCACAGCCAAGCTTATACGCCAAAAGATGAGCAAGCTCTGACCATTGATGCTTCAACGATTTGGACCACACAGCAAAACACTAAACAAGGATTTTCGAGCTCACTATTTTCGGCAAATATTGATCTTGGTCTGCAATTGAACACGCAACAATTAATTCAGCTTGGTATTGAGTACAGCCAAACGCCCGATGAGCAAGGACAAGCTTTGTTCGCACTATTCGAAAGTAGTGCCGACGTGCTGACCACACAAGATGCAAATGAAGCCGGCAGAGTTCAAATTTCAACGTTTTATTGGCAAGACTCAGGCGCATTTAAACAGCCAAATAGCAATACAGACAGCGAACTCACCATTGGTTTGTTAGATATCGAAGGCGGTGTCGATACCAATGGCATTGCCAATGACGAAAACACCCAGTTTTTACTGCCAGCTTTGGTGAATAACACCAGCATCTACACGCCAGATTACACCTTGGGCATACGCTATGTAAAACAGCCCAGCGAAAATGAGCTGGGATACACTTTATTAGTGAGTCGAAGTGAGGGGTTGGCGGATAAACAAGGAAATTACGCTGATGTACTTATGCAGGGCAATAGCCAGCTGTTTATTGCCAGTGAACTGAAATGGCGCGTTAACAACTCAGAAGTGCATTTGGGTGCTTGGAAAAATCGGGCAGAAGCGGCAACGGGTATTTACTCTGCCTTGCAATATCACCAACCAATAAGCACAGGCGAATTTGCTTTGTTGGTGAGAATGGGCTTTACCAAGCAACAGCAAAGTGGCGTTGAAACACAAACGGATATTACTTCTCTTGAATTTAAGCAAACACTCACCCACTCTACTCTGAGTGTGGCTTCAACATGGACGCAAAGTAACTGGCAGTTAGGCCTAGGAGTAGCGACTGAAAGGCAACAAGCATTTCAAGATTTTGAAGCACATCAAGGAGAGGCCTGGCTCAAATATACCTTGCATGACATGGTCTCTGTATCCGTATTCAATCAATGGCAGTGGCCAGATAAGCAAAGTAATAGGGTGCAAGCGAGACACTCAGGCTTACGGTTGTCTTTGCAATTTTAAGACAATGTTTAATGAGCCAGTTTCTGATAACCGCTTATATCCGCCACTCTTATGCGACCGATCTGCTCAGGCTGCCTGAGCAGCATCCGCTGTATCGTAAACATGCGTGTTTGGTAGTAAGTGACTTAACCCATAAAACCTCTGCAGCGCATGGTTTTGGCTTTAATGGTTATATTAGAGAATCTATTCCGCGCAAAGGGAAAGTTATCTATAAGCAGCCACTTCTACTATCAAAAAATGAAACTAAAATTGACGAGCTCTATCAGCACCTCACCAGCCGCTATGCACCAAATTACAGTATTGAGCATTATAACTGTGTCGATCATTTGTATTTTTGCTTAAAAGAAGTGGGAATACGCAGTAAGTTATTGGATCACTTTAAACATGCCAATAGTAAATGGTATAAACAGCTTTAACGCGTTATTGTAGTTTTGATATGAAATTAATAACTTAGCCATAAAGGCTTTGTTTAATAAGGATATTAGCATGGCAATAGAGTTTACTTATTTAGCCCATCACCCTCAGCATATTCCCCAATTGGCAAAATGGTACTTTGATGAATGGGGCTCCTATGTTGAAGACGGCTCGATTGAATCGTTTCAAGACAAGCTGCAAGATTATTTAAACATGGACCGAGTACCACTTATTATTTTGGCTGTAGAAGGGCAAACCTTAGTGGGCGCGGTACAAATTAAGTACCGTGAAATGACTATTTACCCCGAGAAAGAGTATTGGCTGGGTGGTGTGTATGTTAATCCAGACTACAGAGGTCAGCACATCGCATCTCAATTGGTTCTGCAAGCAGAGAAATGTGCCATTGAACTCAAAATCAACCACCTATATTTGCAAACCGAGTCTTTGAATGGGGGTCTTTATGCCAAATTAGGCTGGGAGATTGAAACACAGGTTAATTACCGAGACGTTGATGTGGCTGTGATGCATAAAGTGTTAAATCAAGAGAGATAAAAAATAAGCAATTAAAACATGGGGTTGCATTTGTTTGCCAAAGTTTTCAATAAGTTGGCGGGAAACTGTCGTGACGGTTTTTATTCAAACTATGTAGTCTGATGAAAAAGTTCAAATACAACTCTAATAAATACAATGAATAAGCAAGTGAACATTTCAAAAGAAAAAATCCGTCAGTTAAGAATGAGTAAAGGTTGGCCGCAAGAGCAATTGGCTCTAGCTTCAGGCTTAAGCGTTCGCACAGTGCAAAGAGTTGAATCCGAAGGCGCTGCGTCTTTGAATACGGCTATGAGTTTAGCAGCAACTTTTGAGGTCGACGTCTCTGAACTACAACAAATTCATCAATTTGAAACGTCGCGCAAACAAAAGCTGCAATACGGCTTGTATATTGGGTTAGTTATTTTAACCTTGTCGCTTGCAACTCAGCCTATACAGCTCCCAAATGATCCTTACTCTACTTATATGAACTTTATGAGTTATTTTCTTGCTGGTTTGAGTATCTTAATCATGACCCCAAGCGTTATTTCAACCTTTAAACACAAACGATATTTTGCACTTGTGTTAGCTTCCATTGGTACACCTCTCAGCACTATGCTTGCGATTGGCGTGTTGTATCTTTTACTAGGTTTGAGCAAGCCAATGTGGGAGTTATTTACCTTGGGCGTAGGCGGAGTCTGTTTACTGCTCATGTCACTGAAAGAATTCAATAAAAGCAAGTAAACATTTCAAATCATATGTTTATTTTTTTAGTTATGAGATGGATACCCAAACAACACTTTAAGTTTTCTAATGAGTCCGTTGGCCATTAACACTTGCCTGTAGAGTATTTTAACTTGCATAAAGTTAGCACTCCATGGCGTGTTATTGGGCTCTCGGCCCACAATGCCATAGCGGATTGTCAGGCTTTTATCTTCTTCTACAAATGTACCGAATAACTTGTCCCAAATGATTAAAACGCCGGCATAGTTCTTATCAATATAAGAGGAGTTTGTGGCGTGGTGAATTCTATGGTGTGTCGGTGTGTTGAATACCTTTTCGAGCCACCCTAAGTTGCCTATGGTTTGCGTATGCACAAAAAACTGAAAGGCGAGATTGAGGGCGACAATGGCAAATACAATAGCAGGCGCAAAGCCCAGTAAAATCATGGGCAGCCAAAACAGCCACATGCCAACAATTGGATATAAAAGGCTCTGCCTAAAAGCGGTTGTGAAGTTCATATGTTTTGAGCTGTGATGGACCACATGGGCAAGCCAAAACCAGTGGATATTATGAGACGCACGATGAAACCAATAATACAAAAAATCTTGTAGTAAAAAGCCGACTAATAAACTGCCAATTGAAAAAGGGATATCAAACAAGGCAAATAGATGTAACCAATTAAAAAATGGCATCAATAATATGAGCGCGATGGCATCACTACCTTGATGCAACAACGCAAGCACAGCGTTGTTCAAGCTGTCTTTAATGTTGTAATACTGCCTCGCTTTGTAGAACTCAACAGCGACACATAATAAAAAGATAGGACTTAACCCAAGCAAAATCAGTTCAACGGGGATCATACATGTCTCCAAGTCTATTTAGACATTGTTGTATGTCTTTCTGAAGGATGGCTTTGAGCGCAAACTTGGGAATATACCAAGGACTTTGGCATTGAATTCGATACGAAACTTGGGTTTGTTCGCCGGTTTTGTGAAAGTGAATCTGCCCACGGTGCTGGCGAACAGGAAAGTCATTGAGCACTTGATAACAAATGCCAGTTTGGTCTGCTTGGGTGATTTGCTCTTCAAAATTTACACCTAATATTGATACCTGCCTAATACACCCCTTGCCCCCTGAAATTTCGCCTTTGTTGGCAGGTCTGAGTACTTGGAATTTTGCATTAAAAAAGCGTCCAAGATTGCTATGGTCAAGTAAGGTATTTAGTAAAGTATCTGCGGTACAGGCAATCTGTTTTTGGTATTCGACGACTAACATAACCGAGTCACGTTTGTTTTTTTAACAGCATAGTTTGACAAAAAGATAGCTTCTTGCGCTAATACGACAGAGTTTTGTTATTTTGCGACAGGGTTGTTATGGCGTCAGTTTCAAATGCATATTTGCACAGTGTTTTGACTTTTTTGAATGAGCAGGGCATCTTTTCTAAAGAGATGAAATACGATATCACACAGCTCACATCTGAGCGCATTGCCATGCAAACCTATGTTGATCTGCTTAACTTTGGCGCAGAGATTACAAAGCTTAGTTTGTTTGGGTTTGAATTAGGCAAACGCATTCAAGCGAGAGATTACGGTGTACTGGGTTACTTGGTTGAAAGCTGTGAAAATCTTGCACAGGCCATAGATGTTCTCATGCGGTTTGATGCGCTGGTCGCTGATATTGGGCAAACTCAGCTAAGTGCTACTGACACATTTGCGCACTTAGATTGGCAACCGCTCACCACCGACTGCAAACAGATGGTGCTTCGAAATACCACAGCTTGGGTTGCGACGGTAAGGAAGATCCTCGGTGAAACGCTTTCTCCTCATCAAGTGTCATTCAGCTTTGCTTTGACAACACAAGAAATTGAACAGCTAAAAGAATGGTTTAATTGCGAGGTCGTAACAAATACTAATGAAAACCGCATCAGCTTTGATAAAACTCTGCTTGCACTGCCATTTACCTCTGAAAATAAGGCTATGTTTCTGGCTTTGGTTAAACTTTCTGAAACAGAGCTTTCACAGAGTAAGCTCACTCAATCTGAGCTTTCTCAAACTATTCGAAACAGTAATATTAAACAGCAAGTCGCTACTTTACTCAATGCCACAAGTAATTTACAAGGGTGCGATCAAAAACGTATCGCCGAAGCACTTTTTATGAGTGCGCGTACATTACAAAGAAAACTAAAAGCTGAGCAAGCAAGTTTTTCGGACATGCTAGAGGCTGAACGTAAATCTCGAATAGATAAGTTACTTAAACACAATACCATTGCGCAAACTGCCTATGAACTGGGTTTTGTGGAGCAATCATCATTTACCCATGCATGTAAAAAATGGTTTGGCATAACACCACTGGCCTATCAGAAATCACTATCAGGACTGGCTAACAAAATGGCAAAATAATTCATTACAATTTTGTTGGTGATATTCAATTTAAATCTTTGGGTCTTAAATAAAAATGCTTTAGCTTGGTTGATAGAACTTGAGATAACAGGGGTAAAGATGAAACAAGATCAGATTAATTTTGCAGACAAGTTTGCTAAATTCAATGAGCATTGGTCGCCGAGAGTGATCGCAGAGATGAACGACTACCAGTTTAAACTGGTTAAAATTCAAGGTGAGTTTACCTGGCACGATCATAAAGACACAGATGAAGTCTTTATTGTCATCGAAGGCGAGATGGGTATTGAGTTTCGAGACCGAAGCGTTCATTTGAAAACCGGAGAAATGTGTGTTGTAGCTAAGGGCGAGGAACATAAGCCATTTGCTGAATGTGAGTGTAAAGTAATGATTGTTGAGCCAAAAGGTGTTGTAAATACGGGTGAAGCAGGCGGTGAACTGACCGCACAAAATGATGTGTATATTTAAGTGATTTAAGAGGAGCGGTTATGTCTAACGGTTGGAAGTGCCCTAAATGTGATTGTCGAGATTATGAAACAAATACCATTGCAACAACGGGCAGTGGCTGGTCAAAAATCTTCGATATGCAAAATCGAAAATTCACAGCTGTAACCTGTGTGCACTGTACTTATACAGAGTTTTATAAAAGCAGTACAAGTACATTAGGTAATGTATTTGATTTGTTTACTAATTAACCTGAGCTGTGGATAATAAATCTATCTCCAGCGGCTACTTTCCATGTTAACTGCGTTGAATTTACTTACAATACACCAGCTATTGACGCGTAAATTCGCCTTGTTATCGCTAAAAGTCTCCGGCTGCAGACTTGAATAATTATTTATTGGTTCAATATCAATACGTTAGCAAAGCTCTTAACCAAAGTTAAGGTTAATTAAGTAATTTATTGAAAAGGAATTCGAAAATATGGCAAAAATTTATTTATTGCTCGCCATTTTGGGCGCTGTACTCCCGTATGGAGCCTTATTACCTTGGTTATTTGATAACGGCTTAAACCTACAATTACTCTGGCAAGCAATCACAGCAAACAATATCAGCGTGTTAGCTTGGTTAGATGTGGTGATAGCCGCAGTGGCACTTATTTGCTTCATCGAAACAGATAGTAAAAAGCATCAAGTAAGAGGCGCTGCGTTTTCGATAATTGCGACTTTGACTGTTGGTGTTGCGTGCGGCTTGCCACTGTATTTATATCTCAGAGAAAAGCATAGATAAGGTTAAGGCTTAAATTGTTCGAGGACTTTTGCCGATTCTTTACCGATATTGGCAAATTGCTCGGTGCCTTTTTCGAGCACTTTTTGCGCCTCTTCAATGACCTTTGAATATTTAGGATCGCCCGTAGCCAGAAGCTGAGATAACGCCACACCAATGGCAGTAGTAGTAATGGTGCTGAGGTTTCTTAAATTATCGGTGGCGTCTTGCACGGCAATAGCCGTAGACTGGGCTACGGCTTGTTCAGCTTTTTTGCGTGCATTGACATCCGACATGATAGTGCGAGATTAACCCTGCGATAAGATCATGGCGCATGAAGTACTGACAGAAGCCGTACTTACAGTTTGTGAACTTTGCTGAATGGTCACGGCATTTTGCATCATTAAGCCCACGGTGTCTGCGAGGCTTGAATCAGACAGCTGTGTAATGATGTCAGAAATGGTTTTTTCGTTGCTATCAGACATAATTACTCCTAGATAACAATGGGAGCTAATCTAGCCCCCCAAACATGTTATACCAATCCTCATTAATACTTAATCATTTTGAGGGACTAAAACTGACGCTAGCTTCGTTAAAAATTTCTTATTTAGAACAACTAAATAGCAAAATTTTAGCCTTGCCTACATGGATGTAGGTACCTCAGCGATAGCAGAACGCGTGAGCGGTGCTATCGACAATTTTCCTTACCTTAAAATAGATCACTTAATTAAAAAGGATTGGCATTACAAAATTGAGTTAGCCTTTCTCAATTAACTCTTCAGTGGTACGGCCCAGTACCGCACTGCCAATTGCACCGAGCGCATTAACACCCTGCACGGTTGCAGCTTGCGCCATGATATTGGCATTTTGCTGTGCGCTGGTGGCATTATTACCTGCGTTTGACAGTGATAATCCGAGCGCAGTGTAGAAATTACCCATTGCCATCGCTGGTGTATCTGCCAGTACTTTGGTATTTGCTTGAGTAATAGAGTCTGTGATCTGTTCATTGACTTTATTGAGTTGTTTGTCGGCCATAATGAGTCCTTATTCCGTTTGATTGTCTTCTTGCGTTGTCGGCACACCAAGTTGTTCACTGAGTGCTGACATGGCTTGAGTGAGTGTTTTGTCAACGTCATTCAGCATGGCGTCAACGTGTTTAGAAATTTTGCTCGCTTCTTCAAAAGGTTGGTGCTCGTTTAACACTTTTTGATTGCCTTGCAGGAGCGCATTGACCTCTTGCTGCTTGCTTTTTGTGAGCGCAGTAATTTGTGCTAATTGCTCAGCACAATGAGCTTGAATTGTTTCGGTACTATTCATCATCAGTTGACTCTTTGGGTTTTTTGCCTAAAAAGTTAAACAAGTTGAAGCGCTTTTTTTGTGGAGGCGGGGGCGTTACTTCCTTTTCAGGCTCTACATCTTCAATATCTGCATCTTGCTCAAGCTGTAAGGGAGCTGGAGGAGCTTGGGGCGCAGCATGAGTTTGTTGAGTCGACGCTGGTAAATGAGTCGGTGTTTGCAATAATCGAGCACAGGCATTGGTGATCGATGCCGAAGTGGTCATTTGTGCACTTTGTTGGTTGGTGATCGCATTATGCATCGACAAACCCAATGTTTCAGCGAGGGTAGCTTCAACCATACTGGTTGGCTGCTGTGAAAATGGGTGGTTGTCTTCAGGTACTTGGTTTGTGGTGTTTTGTTCGTCACTCATTGCTTTGTCCTTGCTTTAAGCACGCAAAAACTGCGTAGATTATACCAATGCGCAATAACACTTAATCATTTTTGAGGGATTAAACCTGATGATAGCCGCGTTAAAGATTTCTCATTTAGAACAACTAAACAACGACATATTTGCCTTGCTACCAACAAGGTTTTCTTGCCTCAAATAGACCACTTAGTTAAGCGTATTGGTGTTAGTTTCAAATTAAGTACAGGTTAACGTGTTTCTTTTGAACAAAATCGGGGCTTTTTACTGAAAATGCGGGGATGATTAAGGCAATAAAACTCATCCCCATAGGGGTTATTCGGCGGTCTCGTGTAACACAGTGGCAATTTTTTCGCCCACCACACTGAAGTTTTCAGCACCTTGAGAGACAATAGATTGTGCCGTTGAAATAGCTTCAACATATTTGCTATCACCCGTTTCTAGAAATTGTGATAACGCGACACCAATTGCAGTTGTACTTAAGGTATTGAGGTTACGTAAATTGTCAGTTGCATCTGCCATTGCCAAGGCGGTAGATTGGGCGATTGACTGTTGTGCGCTATTAACTGCAGACTCACCTGCCTCAGGGGCTTGGTTTAGATTACTCATATTTTACTCCTGCAAAAAAGCCCTTAGTTGCAAGGCAAGTAAGGGCCTGAAGGCATCAGAAAAAGCGATTAAGCGCCTGGCTCAATAATGCTTTCAGCACTGCGGCCAATCACTGAGCTACCAATAGACATCAATGAATTAACACCTTGCACAGTTGCAGCTTGCATTGTGATTGCAGCTTGTTGTTGTGCCGCAGTTGCATTGTGCGCAGCGTTACCTAATGCTTGGCTTGTTGACATGAGTAGGTTACCCATTGCCATTGCTGGTGTTTCACCTACCACTTTAGTGTTTACTTGCGTAACTGAATCAGTAACTTGCGGGTTTACTGTTAGTGCATCTGCCATGATTTTCTCCTATGACCGAATCGGTCCTTATTAAGAATAAATAAAATTAAGAATTAAAAAGCGCCATACAAATTGTATGGCGCTGAGCGCGATTAGCCTTTTTCGATGATGCCTTCAGCGCTTCGACCTACTACAGAGCCACCAATTGACATTAGTGAGTTAACACCTTGCACAGTTGCAGCTTGCATTGTAATTTGCGCTTGTTGCTGTGCTGATGTTGCATTGTGCGCAGCATTACTTAATGCTTGGCTTGTTGACATTAATAGGTTGCCCATCGCCATTGCTGGCGTTTCGCCTACAACTTTAGTGTTTACTTGAGTTACTGAATCAGTGATTGCACCATTAACTGTTGCTGTCATGATAATTTCCTTTCTTTAAGTTAATTTTGACTGTTAAGTCGTAAAGTTAAGAGAGAAGTTTTGCCAAGCAAAACCGCTCAATTAAGATAAAATCTCTGCGGTACCGCGGCCGATCACTGAGCTACCAATCGACATTAGTGAATTCACACCTTGTACTGTCGCTGCTTGCATCGTGATTGAAGCCTGTTGGTTACCTGTTGTTGCATTTAACGCTGCTGTGCCTAATGCTTGACTGGTAGCCATATGCACGTTACCCATTGCCATCGCAGGTGTTTCACCAACTACACTAGTGTTCACTTGCGTTACTGAGTCAGTGACTTGGCCATTTACTTGAAGTGGTGTTGCTGCACCACCAGCTGCTGCTGCCATAGTTTGTTTCCTTCTTCATGTTAATATTGTGCTCATTCCAAGCGGTTTGAGCTCTTATGCTTTCGCATACTTGGCGCCAAGAGAGAGAATTAAATTCGCTCCAATGGCAGTATTAGTTTTGATCAGCACATTGTGTTGCTGTTGAGAGTAAGTTGCATTGTGTGCTGCATTACCTAGTGCTTGCGCTGTTGCTTGCACTAACATGGCACGAGAAACTTGAGGTGATTGTTGGTTAACTAAGTCTTCTATTTGTGCGCTTAAGTCTTCCATCACAGTTATCCGTGCTTGTTTCGATAAGGTCATATTAGGGGTTGCAACGTTTTGTTAATCGGGCAATTGTGCTAACAATTGCCGCGAATATCGGCTTGTCTAGATTCGGTATGGTTTGTATTGTTTTTTATAGTCGCGAGGTGACATACCGGTATAACGTCGGAAGATTTTTTCGAAGTGGCTTAAGTCGCCAAACCCAACCTCTAAACATAAATCAGTAATACGAATGTTAGGGTCCTGGGCTATCATGGCTTTGGCGTGCTCTATTCTTAGTTCAGCCAAAATTTGCTTAAAACTTTTGTTTAATGTGTTTTTAAATAAGTAAGACAGATGAGAGGGGCTGACAAATGCCTGATTAGCAAGGCCTGTTAACGTGATCTCTTGTTGCCAATTGTTCTGCATATAAATTAATGCTTTCAGCAAACTTGGGTGTAACGCTCTTTGTTCAGCAACTTGTTTTTTAAACAATATAGTGACGATAGATTTTCGGTGCTCTCCTAACGTTTGGACCGCACTATTTTCTAGTTGTTGACTAAATTCAGGCAGTGTCTGTTTAAGTACCTCTGAGCTGATATCGTCTTGATACGAAAGGGCGATTAGCTTAACCAGAGTTTGCTCTAATTGCATCATATTGCCAGGCCAATCGTACTGGCTGAGTAAATCAAAGCAATCTTTTGCAAGGCTTTGCTTGGCACTAATCTTATGGTAGTCAAATAAGGTATTGACGAGTAAAGGTAAGTCAGTTTTTCTGTCTTTTATACTTGGGATTGGTAGCTCAAGAAAGCTTAGTTTTTCAAACAGGCTGCGAGAAAATAACCCCTGATTAACCCGAGCATATAAATTGTGTTCACTACTAGAAAGTAACCTGGGCTGAGACGTGTTTTGTCTTAGGCTATATTGATTAGTCAGCAGGGCATTGAGCTGAGTTTGTTGCGACATCGGCAAATGGCTGACATTGGCGATTAACAAAGAGCCATTTTGCGCCTGTTCGAATGCTTGCTTTAATTTACTTTCAAAGTTATGTGCGTCAATAGATGTGCAATCAAGCTCAACAAAAGGGCCTGCTTTTTTATCACTTAACATATGAATGCTAATCGCTGTTGCGAGCGTTTCACTTCCTGGTGGGGCATTTAAGACGAGGGGGAATAAGGTGTTGGCACACTTTTCTATGAGTCTTTCAAGTTTGTTTATCTCTGCGCTATAGCCTTGGAGCGCAAAGCTTTGGCCAAATTTTTCGTCACTCAGTTGTGCGACTCTGAGCCTCGCAAGCATCAATCCGAGCTGGTTTGCAAATTGTTTAAATGCAAGCTCTTCGCTTGAACCCTGCTTTACTTCAACAAGTAAATGTAATGTACCAAGCTGTTTTCTTTGATAATTAATGGGGATTTTTGAAATGGGCTTTTCAAACTGCGCCGATTTAGGCCAAAAATGTGAAACAGCATGACAGGTTTGATATTCAATCACAAAGTCACAACGTGTTAAGTGATTAAATTTATTGTCTAGTAGCTGTGCAATTGAATTATTGAACAAAAGCGCTACATCTAAAGAGTTCCTTTTCACTTGTGAGCGAATTTCCATTTTATTTCTCCGGTTGGTTAGCCACCACACGCTTCTATTTTATTTATCCCAAAAAAAACAATAAAAATCGGTGTTAAATAAAATCCTTTATCAGCATTTTTGTGGTGAAAGTAGTGTGTAATGGGCAAAGTACTGGAAAAGACGGGCCTTAAATCGGGGAAATCAAGCGAATAGTGATTACAATTTATTACACCTATTAAGAAAACGTCTTATTAACATCGTTTAGGCTTTTAGTGCCAAAAAAATGGATAAGCGCTTGCCAAAGTAGAAAAGTGCAAGGAGCTAGCCAAATGCAAAAATTGCAATTGCGCATATTTGTATCAAGCTTGATACAAATGAATCACAAACGGATACCCAAAAGGTGGTTTAATATCGATACAGTGGTTTTGACTCATCAATGGGAAGACAACACAATGAAAAAAACTTTGTTAGCAGTAGTACTAAGCCAAATTATTTATTTACCCGCTCAGGCGAGTGAGTTATGGCAGCAAACCACACAAAACCGCAGTTCAGAGCTTAAACAGCTTGCTCGGTATCATCTTGCAAGTAGTCAATTACAAGCTAAGCTCATGGCGCCAAGCCAAGAGGTGGACGTTCAATTACCCTTACCCAGTGGTGAGTTTGTCGTATTTAGACTTAAACCCAGTAAAGTCATGTCTGATACTCTGGCGGAAAAGTTTCCAGACATAAAAACCTTTGTGGGTTTTCAAGTTGATAACCCAGCTAACACAGGCCGTTTCGATATTGGACCAAAAGGCTTCTTTGGAGTTTTTAATCAAGGGCAATCACGGGTATTTATAGATCCAGAGCAGTCAGAACATGTTTATCGCAGCTACGAAGCTAAAGCACTGCATACATCTAAACTAATTAAGCAAGGTGCTCCGATTAAGCGCCTACAAAGCAGTCAGTTAAAGCGTGAACAAATACAATCGAGCGAAACTCAGGCGGAAGATAGTGCTTTACCTAATACACATATCACTTACCGTATTGCGTTCACTACTACAGGTGAATACAGCCAATTTCATGGTGGCACAAAAGAAAAAGTGATGGCGGCTATCGTGACCATGGTGAATCGTCTCAATGATGTATATGAGCGAGATCTAGCCATGACTTTTGAGATAGTGGGAGATAATGACAAACTGATTTTTTTAGACCCTGAAACCGACCCATTTGCAAATACCGATGAAGATATCGATATTCTCACAGAGCAAATTAATGGCTTAATTTCAAAAGACAGCTATGACATAGGCCACCTAGTAGGAACTGGCGGCGGCGGTTTAGCTGGGTTTGAAGTGGTGTGTACTGAGTTCAAAGCTGAAGGTGTAACAGGCAGTGAAGCGCCTACCAACGACGCATTTCATATTGATTATGTCGCCCATGAAATCGGGCATCAGCTAGGTGCAGATCACACCTATAATGGTTTAGCTGGGGCGTGTGATGGAAACCGAGTAGATCACAGTGCC
Organism: Pseudoalteromonas sp. BZB3; assembly: GCF_040104455.1. Classification (NCBI taxonomy): domain Bacteria; kingdom Pseudomonadati; phylum Pseudomonadota; class Gammaproteobacteria; order Alteromonadales; family Pseudoalteromonadaceae; genus Pseudoalteromonas; species Pseudoalteromonas sp. BZB3. Next base: position 86,768 of record NZ_JBECOS010000009.1, read on the forward strand.
TATGAACCAGGCAGTGGTTCTACCATCATGGGCTATACAGGCATTTGTGATGAGCAAGATTTACAAGCTAACTCAGATCCTTATTTTCATATTCGTTCATTAGATCAAATGAATAACTACAGTCGTTTAGGGGCGGGTAATACGTGTGGTGTTCATAAACAACGTACGAATGCAAAACCTTCAGTTGAAGCAGGTCAAAACTATACTATACCGGCTAAAACTGCTTTTAAATTAGTAGGTTCAGCCCAAGATAGCGATGGCGACACGCTCAATTATAGCTGGCAACAGTTTAACTTAGGGCCTGCATCTGCTGATAAACAACAAGACAGTGTTGATGATGGTAAGCGACCCTTGTTTAGAACGTTTAATCCAAGTTCAGAGCCAACCCGTGTTGTGCCTCAGATGAGCGACCTCCTAAAAGGTGAACTGAGTTATGGCGAAGCGTATGCAACCACAACGCGTGCGCTAGATTTTCGTTTAGTTGTTCGCGATGGGCAAGGCGGTGTTAGTGATGACACCATGCAAGTTAATGTAGTTGAAGTTGAGCAAGGTTTTTCTGTCACGCTACCTGACCAATCAAGTAATTGGCGTGATAATGAACAAGTTGTTACTTGGCATACAGCAGGTACTGAAAACGCACCGGTCTCTTGTGAAAAAGTGGATATTCTACTTTCGGATGATGCCGGACAAAGCTTTAAAACTACCTTGGTGCAAGGTGTTGCGAACAATGGTCAATTTAATGTTCAGATCGATAATATAACTACAACTCAAGCGCGTATAAAAGTGATGTGTAGCAATAACATCTTCTTTGCGATTAACTCTGGTAATTTTGCCATTGAGGTTGGAGAAGGCCCAATTACAGAAGTCGCCCCACAAATTACGGGTCAAGTCGCGTTGTCAGTGAATGAAGATAGTCGCATCACAATTAAGGCGTCTGATTTAACCTATGCAACAGCAAAGCCGGTTGATAAGCTCACCCTGCAGTCAGGTGAAAACTATACACTGGATAACTTAACCATCACGCCCTCTGCTGATTTTAATGGCTCGCTTCAAGTGCCGGTAACCGCATCTAGAGGTGAGCTTACCAGTGAAGTATTCCAGCTAACAATTACAGTTGTAGCGGTTAATGATGCACCTGTTGCGCAAGATGACACTTTTGAAGTGGACTTTGAAGCCAGTGAAGTGACGCTGGATGTACTTAGCAATGATTCAGACAAAGATTTAGACACATTGGTCGTTGAAAGTGTTGATTATCAAGGGCAAGGCTCAGCCGAGATTAAAGAGGGTAAGCTTGTTTATTCAGCAGCGAGCGGTTTTTCAGGTAAAGAAACATTTACTTATAACGTCTCTGATGGCAATGGTGGTACAAGCACCGCACAGGTAGAAGTCACAGTAAAAGAGGACCCGACGCCAGTAACGCCTCCAACACCTGAGCCAAGTAATGATGACGATGGTTCTGGATCGTTCGGTTTATGGTCGTTGCTAGGACTTGCTGCATTATTCCTAAGAAGAGCGAGGAAGTAATAATGATAAAGCTCACCAGTATCGCTTTATTAGCTGGGTGCTTAGTAGGTTGTGCATATACTGCACAACCTACTCAGGCCAGTGCCCAGCAAACCAGTCAGCGTGAAATGACAAAACAAATAGAACAGGCAGTAGAAAGAAATGACTATAGATTGCTTGCCTTGGCAAGCAGGCGTCTAGTTTTTCCGGGCTTAGAACAAGAAGACACTGCGAAATTAAAGAAAATGTGTGGAGTGCGCTACGTCGACAACAGCACAGACATTATTAAGAGCACAGAAGATAAACAAAAGCGCAGAGATGCTTATGCTTTCGCAAAATCGTTTAACCAAGCTATGTTAAAGCACTGTTTAAATTCAGCTACTGATTCAATAGATACTGTTGAATGATACACTTATGTTAGATGAAAAATGTATCAAAGCAGGGCATACAGACGTGCATTCAATTTTAATAATTGATGATGATATTGAGCTGACCGACTTAGTTAGCCAATTCTTAACCCAAAATGGTTACAAAGTCAGTGTCATCAATGATGGAAGTAATGCAATCAAAGGTATAGACTCTGAGCAGCCAGATTTAATCATTCTTGACTTAATGTTACCAGGCACCGATGGACTTACGATATGTAAAGCTATCAGACCAAGCTTTACTGGGCCTATCATTATGCTCACCGCTTTAATCGATGACATAGATGAAGTGACTGGTTTAGAAGTGGGTGCTGACGATTATTTATGTAAACCCATTAAACCTAGGGTGCTTCTAGCGCATATTCGAGCTCAATTGAGAAGACAATCAAGTTTAACCGAGAAGCAGCAAACAACCCTAGTATCTTGTGATGGCGACCTGAAGATTGATTTACCTAATCGACGTGTTAAATATTTATCTCAAGATATAGATTTATCGAGTGCTGAATTTGATTTGCTAGTAATTTTTGCAAGTTCACCTGGCGAGATTTTCTCTCGAGAACAGCTGCATAAACGCATTTTTAAGCTTGATTATGATCCCATGGATAGATCTATAGATTTAAGAGTATCTCGTCTTAGGAAAAAATTAGGAGATGATCCTAAGCAGCCTAAACTATTGACTACAGTCAGAAATAAAGGGTATTTACTTGCAACTTAACCTGAATAAAGTCGTTCTTGGCGCTCTTTTTTTGCTTCTATGTAATTTAGTGGCAGCGCATATCACTTACCACTATGCTCAACCAGCTCTAGTTGAAAAGGCCATTGATGAATGGGAAGCACACCTTTATAAGGTAGCCAATAATCTTGAAATAATCTTTACTAACAGTTCAGCGACACATTGGGAGCGTGAAGCGCTTAAAGCCAGTGAACGTTATAGGTCAGATGCTTATATTGTGTTAGTTGAAAACCTTGCTGCGTATGAGCAAGACTTATTTTCAAGATCCCTTGTAGAGAATCAAAAGAGTTTTATAGACCTTTCGACATCCAGTGTGTTTTACAATCTTGATGATCAGCAATTGGTGATGCTCGAAAATGTGTATTTTGATAGCGTAACGAACTGGCTTTCTGATTGGCTTTTATGGTTGGTAGCTTGTTTACTGAATCTCGGCGCATTGGCTTTATTTACATTTTATTGCTGGTCTGAACAAAAGCGCTTGGCAAATAATATCGCCACTATCAATGAGAAAAGCAGCCCTCGTTCAAGGTCAATTGACGAGCAAATTATCCAAATAAAACATTATTTATCCGATATTAGTGCGAAAAATCAAACTCAATTAAACTTGCAAAGAGATCTTCTGCATGGTGTTGCTCATGAGTTCCGAAGCCCTATGGCACGTATTCAGTTTGCACTAGATATGCTAGAAGATGCTCAAGAACAAGATAGGCAAGACTTAACTCAATCAATGCAAAAGGCATTGCAGGGGCTAGATGATTTAGTAAAAGAGCTGCTTTCTTATGCACGTTTAAAAGATGGGTCAACAGTGCTAAATATAGAGTCTTGTGTACTTACTGAGCTGATAAGGCAAGCACAGAAACAAGTCGAGGTTTTTTATCCGGATATTCAATTTGAGGTAAAAGACAGTCAAATAGAAGCTGAGGTTGATACACATTTATTAACTCGATTACTTATTAATATACTTCGTAATGCTGGCAGGTTTGCTAAAAGTAAATGTGAGATCAGTTTAACTTTAGAGAGCGACTCAATACTCTGTATTTTTGAAGATGATGGTATTGGGATCCCGCCAGGTAAAATAACCCGTATTTTTGAACCATTCACACGCCTTGATCCAAGCAGGTCAAGAGATTCAGGTGGATGTGGCTTGGGGTTAGCCATAGCGCGATCAATTGCGCATCTACATGGCGGTGAATTAACTGTTATTGAAAAACACCAGGGTTTGGGCGGCGCATGTTTTTGTTTGTTTTTGCCATTCAACCCAAGATGATTGCCATTCATTTAATACTCAGATATTTTGGAATAAATTTTGGTACATATTTATTTCGGTCGTACTTATGTTTGCAAAAAATACCCCTAAAACAGTTTTTATTGTGGTGATACTACTAACGTTGATTTTTGATCAGCTTTCTAAGCTCTGGGCTGCTACTTCTCTAGAACCTTGGCCAATGGCGAGTTATTTTAATGATGTGTTTCGAATTGGTTATGCTGAGAATCATGGTGCTTTTTTGAGTTTGGGCGGTGCAATGCCAGAATCAATGAGAAAGGTCGCTTTCATTGGTGTGGTCGGGGCTTTTCTATTGGGTATTATCATTTATGTATTAAGAGATAATAAACTGACAAACCCGATGGCGGTCGCTTGGGCGCTGATTGTCTCTGGTGGTGCTAGTAATTGGCTAGATAGAGTATTAAATGATGGTGGTGTTATTGATTTCTTAAATGTTGGCATCGGTAGCTTACGTACAGGGGTTTTTAACATTGCCGATATGTTTATTTTAGCCGGTGCAGGAATGTTATTATTTTATGGCTGGCAAGAAGAGCGCGCTGCGAAACAGACTGCTAATTCTTAGTTTTATCAACTTTTTACAATAGCCCACCGTCAATGAATTAGAGCTTTGTGTTTGTAATTGTTATTAATTGTTACACAAAGCTTGCACTCTCTTTTCATTTTATCTTTTAACCAGTAGTCTTAGCACCAAGTATTATATTTGAGGCAAAGACATTGATTAAACATCTATTTTCAGCAGCACTGTTAGTTGCTAGCAGCTCCGCAATGGCAACCATTGTAGAGTTTCAAACTTCCCAAGGCAGTTTCCAAGTTAACCTGTTTGATCAAACCACGCCTAAAACGGTTGAAAACTTCATGAAATATGTTAATGCGGACCGTTATCAAGATGTAATTTTTCACCGCTTAGAACCAAACTTTGTGTTACAAGGTGGCGGCTTCTTTTATGAAGGCAGTATTCCGCTAAGCCAAGTAGAGTCATTTGGTAATGTAGATAATGAGCCTGTTTATTCAAATGTGCGCGGTACCATCGCGATGGCGAAACTGGCAGGTGATCCAAATAGCGCATCAAGTCAGTGGTTTTTTAACCTTAAAGACAATAGTGCTAATTTAGACGTGCAAAACGGTGGCTTTACTGTATTTGGCCAGGTGATTGGTGATGGCATGGATATCGTTGATAAAATTGCTAAATTAGAACGTTGTGGTTCAATTCCTTTGGTTGATTACTCGCAAGAAAAATGTGCTGACGATCAGGTTAATCCAGACGAGAGCAATTTCATAACAATCAATGCAGTAACGATTATTGATGACAGTGAAAATACGGCAGAAAATTTAGAACCTAAGAAAAATACGTTGCTGACAACTACTGATCCTGACACGGGCAATAACAATTCAGAGAGTAGTTCAGGTAGCTTATTTAGTATGTTGATGCTGTTAGGTGCAGGCCTATTTGTTAGAAGAAGATAATTTAGTAAAAGCAGGGGAGACCCTGCTTTGTCGTTATTATTAATAAATAGTAACTTGCCCACCTTGCGCTTCGCATTTAGATACTAGGTAGTTGAAGTCACTCTGACTTGTTGCTTCTTCAATCCATGGAAACCCACTAGATACAGGAAAACAAGCAACTGAAACTTCTTGAAACCCTTTCGCAATTGCTGCATTAGAGAAGTAAGCTGCTGAGATCAGGACTGAAGAAATAGCTAAAGATTTTATTGTTTTTAACATAATGATTCCTTGTTATTTTGTTTGTTATATTTATCAGCAATACCGCTCCTAGGGCTGATATAGTAACGCTATCAAAATAGGAACAAAAAATAAATAAAAAGCCCAAGTATTTCTACTCGGGCTTTTTATTTATTTTTTGCTTTTTTAGTTGATTTTTACCAGCTAAATAACAACGCAGATACTGCAAGCAAACCAACGACTAACACAAAGTAGGTGCTTAAACGGCCTTTGTATTTATTTAGGCTTGGTACTTTGTAGATGGCGATGGTTGGCATTACGAATAAAATCATCGCAATGATAGGGCCTGAAATCGCTTCCATCATACCCAGAATACTTGGGTTAATTACCGCACAGATCCAAATTGTGACAAACATCACAGCAACGCCAATTTTATCCGCAGTCGCATTACCTAGTTTAGTTTGCTTAGTCAGCAGGCCATTAAAGCTTTCTCGTGCACCTAAGAAGTGACCTAAGAAAGAAGAGGTGATCGCAACAAACGCCACGAATGGACCAAGTAGGGCAATATATGGGTTGTCATATACGTTTGCCAAGAACGACAGTACAGAGACGTTTGCTTCTTTCGCTTGTGTCATTTGCTCAGGCGTTAAAGAGAAAATACAAGAGAACACAAAAAGCAGAACAAATAAGATCAGCATTAACGAGGTGTATTTTAAGATCTTTTCACTTTTAGCAACCGCTTCTGATCTGTAATGGCGGCGCTGAACATTGGCAAAACTTGAAATGGCAGCAGCATGGCTGAATGAGAATACAATCACAGGCACAGATAACCATAAAGTGCTGCTTAGCTCACCCATATCCGGTGCAGACACCGCTGGCATTTGCCAGTTTGGAATAAGGTAAAGAGATAAGAACAGTAAAATCGCGACTAATGGATAAACTAACGCAGAGAAGGCACGCATGAGAAGCTTTTCACCACCCAGCATTAAACTCACCATAAACGCAACCAGTACGCCAGATAGCACCACGCGAGGGATAGACTCCATACCTAACTGGTTCACCATAAAGCTGTCTACCGTATTGGTTAGACCAACGCCATAAATAAGCAGAATAGGGTAGATTGAGAAGAAGTAAAGCAGTGAGATTAGACGACCTGCACCAGCGCCAAAATGCTCTTCTACGACATCGGTGAAATCAGCGTTATCTTGTTTTGAAGACAGCACAAAGCGAGCTAGACCACGGTGTGCTAAAAAAGTCATCGGGAAGGCTAGTAAAGCCATAATTAGCAGTGGCCAAAAACCACCAATACCGATATTAATTGGCAAAAATAAAATACCCGCACCGACCGCTGTACCGAATAGGCTTAATACCCATTGTCTGTCGTGCTGAGTCCAGCCACCCCGACTGGCTGAAGACATATCTAACGTCATGGCTTCTGGGGAGTTACTCATACTTGTTGTCCTAGAAATTAATAAGAATTATTTTTCGCGCGCATGATATAGAAAATGACAGCAATATGCATTCATACCCGCTTAATGGTTGCTGAATACTGTAAAGGGAGTTTGACGAGTGAATTGATAAGTCTGCTTTGACAAGGTGGTGACATGTTCACTACAGAGGCATCTTGATAACCACCTACAAAGATTTAGCATTTGAATTTTATGTGCTTTTAAAAGCTCATTAGCTGCTTGAAGCGACTAGAATGTCTACGAGAGGCTTCAACTTCATGGCCTGAATGTAAGGTAATTAATAAGTTGCCATTAACAGCGATATCAACGTTTCTTACCTGTCTCAAATTAATAATTTGCTGTCTATTCGCCCTAAAGAATAGCGTTTCAGGTAATCGCGCTTCTAGTAGGTTAAGAGATTTCTTTATCAGTGGTTTTTGTTGCTTATGATGTATAAAGCAATAGTTTGAACAGCTTTCAATTAAAAATATATCTTTTAAAGGCACGAAGTCACATTCATCGCCGTCTTTTAAAAACACTGAGCTGTTTTCATCAAACTTTACTTGTTCAGTGTCTTGTGGTGTTGACTCTGAGGCTTCTAGTCTGATGAGCTTATTAATGGTGACCGCTAAACGGTCTGTTTCAATCGGTTTTAATAAGTAGTCGAATGCGTCGTAGTCAAATGAGCGGATCGCATACTCATCGTATGCCGTTGTGAAGATAACCTTACCTTGAAAATCGATTTCATCGAGTAATTCAAAGCCATTCTTACCCGGCATTTGAATATCTAAAAATAAGACCTCGGGTTGATGTTGTTTGATTAGAGCAATGCCTTCATCTGGAACTGCCGCTTGAGCAATCACCTCTATCTGTTCAAATTCACAGAGCATAGTGTTGAGTTCTAACCTTGCTAAACGAGAGTCTTCGATGATGATTGCTTTCATAGTCCTGCCTTCGAATGATGAGACTGTATAGGAAAAATAAGCGTGGCAATCACGGTCTCGTCTGCTTCGCTTAATTTTAAACTTGCAGATGAACCATATAACAACTGTAAACGCTTTCGAATATTATTTAAGCCTATATTGGGTGATGTGCTGGTGGCTGAAGAGGACTTCAAGCTTCCAGGGTTATAAACTTGAATGAATATTAAATCCGCTTTCTTGTTAATCTCCAAACTTAAAACACCACCGCCTTTGACTAGGCTAATACCATGTTTTATGGCATTTTCAACAAGCATTTGTATCATCATGGGGGGAACGAGTACGTGTAGTAATTGGTCGTCCACCTTACTTTTAAATTCGAGTCTATCTTCATATTGAATGCCTGAAATAGCAATAAACTCCTCAATTACTTTTAGCTCTTGCTTTAGAGGAATATGGCTTTTTTTATCAGCACTCAATGTATGTCTCATAACGTTAGAAAGTTGCGTGATACTCGATCTTGCTTGGTTTATATCCTCTAACATTAAAGCCCTAATGTTGTTGAGACTGTTGAACATAAAGTGAGGGTTAATTTGGCCGATTAGGGTGTTGAGTTGGGCTTCTTTTAATGCCAATTGCAGTGATAGTTTTTCACTTTCTACTTGTTTCCAACGTTTCAAAGATTGCACACCTAAATAAATACAGCTCCAAATTAAAGTGATTGGGTATAACCCAATGATGTTACTTATAATATTCATGTGGCTTAAAGCTGAGTCATAATCTGGGTTTGTGTTATGCAACAAAGATATTGTGCCAAGCATAAATAGTGTCATGACCCCCGTACTTACTAAAGAACAAGTAAGTACAGGTATTACCATTCTAGAGAGTGATTTTTCTATCACTCTACTTTTGATATAGAACACTCTCAGGCCAAGAGAGGTCAGCAGCCCAAAGAGCAAAATAACAATGCTGTTTACAACTTGCTCACCCAGATTATTAAAGTCTGGCATTGATCTGAGGAGTAAATTTGCAACCGCCAACATACTCCACCCAGTTATTTGGCAGACCCAGAATTGCTTCTTTCTAGATAAGTAATACATCAATTTTTGTACTCTTAGACCATTTCAGTTTTGCTTAATCAAGCTTGGGTTAAATACTTACCAAGCCCATAATGCTAAGCCTATGTAACCATTCGCTGCAAAATATACCGTTGAAATTGAAAACAGCATACTACTCATTGGTAAAAATATTCGGGCAAATCGATTAGTTTCTTGTTTCTTAAATTTATAAAAACTGATTAAACTCATAAAAGAAAAAAGCGCGAATAGCCAAGTGCACGCAAAAATTGCCAAGGTCGCGGCGTTGATATCTGCAATTGTAAGCAAAGTGATTTGTGTAAACGTAACGGCTAATAAAATTAAGCTTGCCAGTGCACAAAAGGGTAATAGACGAATGAGTAACTGGCTTTTACTTTTTAGCTTACCTTTGAAAAAGTTTACGCACCAGATTGGCAAATACAATAAAGTAACCGCTAGGCTAATAACAAATAGCAGGCCTATTACAACTGGTAACCAAGCCATAAAGAATGATGACTCTACCCAAAACTGACCATCCGTTACCAGTACTTTTCCGTATTCGGGATGCGTTAAAAAGATTGAATTAGCTATATATGAGTCTTTTTCAATAAATTGATTATTTTTAAGGTGTATGAGAGTTAAAGATTCAGATGGAACAAGCGGTGAGACAGTCAGCTCATTGTCTTTTTGAGATACTTTTACGGCTGCAAAAGGCCAATTAATGCCAGCGAAAATTTGGTTTCGGTAAGATTGTAAGCGATAGTACCCTGAAATATCAGAGTTTATTTGCGTGCTTTGTGGTTGCTGTTTGGGCTCGATATTTTGGTGTAAGTAATCCATTAGCGTATCCGAAATTTCACGATATTTAATACTACTCGTGTTCACCATGAATACATAGCCAATATTTAATTGGTGAGAGAAAGCAAATGCTGTGATAAATTCTCCAACCCCTCCGTTGTGACCTATCCATAAATGGCCTTTTCGCTCTGTTTGGTATAAACCCAGTCCGTAGCCAAAGTTAAGGCCTTGCTTTGCCGCTAGAGAAGAGTGCGGCATTTGCATTTTTGCTAAAATATCCGAGTTTATCGATGCAATAGCATTATGCTGAGTTGAATCAAGAAAATAGCGGCCAAACTTAGCAAGTTCAGATGCTGAAATACTTAAATTACCAGCTGGACGAAGAAAAATATCATAATTAGGGATTTCCTCACCTGAATTGAACCCTTGGCTAAATGCCGAGTTGTCTTGCTGATAACCAAAGAAGGCATTGTTCATATTCAATGGTGCAAGGATATTTTTGCTTACATAGTCATCAAAAGCTTGGTTGCTAAACTTTTCAATTAAGTAACCCAAAATGCCATAGCCAGGGTTAGCATAAGCGTGCCTTGTGCCAGGTTGCCATCTGACAACAATTGACTCTGCATCACGATTTACTGATTCAAGTATGTTTACCTCTTGACCCGTTTTGTTATAAAGATTCTTAAAATGCATATCATCAAACCCAGCTGTGTGCTCGAGTAAATGAACAACTCTTATAGGGCTGGTTTCGTGCCAAGGATTATGAATGTTAATTTCAGGTGCGAGTTCACTCACCTTAGACTGTAAAGAAAAATATCCCTCTTCGATAAGTTGCATAATAGCCATTGCAACAAAAGGCTTGGTTGTTGAACCGGCTCTAAATAAAGTATTTTTATCGACCGGTATTTCTTGCTCTAGATCACTAAAACCATGATTGAGCTCTAAGGTATTTTTATGTTTATTAAAAATGACGAGCTGAGCACCCACAACATTGTGTTCTTCAAGTATTTTGCTGAATTGAGCTTTGAACTCATCTGGTTGAAGTGTTTGCTGTGCTTGTGTCTTTGCCGTAGCAAGGCAGCTCATAAATAGTAGATAAATGGCAAGTAGGTAACTGGTTTTCATATTAACCCCTGTTAGTAAATGTATATTAAGATTCTAAAAGGGGTCGGTTTTTTTAGGGTGAAAAAGTACAGTAACGGTGAAAAACGAAGATAAATGGTGCGATTGTTGAATTGAATGGAGGAGGGGGCTATTTTATAGAGCTATGCTTTTATCACTAAGGAAACAGTATGAAAATCGCTTTAGTCGGAGACTACGACCCACGAGTGCTTGCCCACCAAGCCATTCATAAAGCTTTGCAGTTAAATACTGCTCAGCCAATTGAATATCAATGGATACAATCATCTAAGGTAAATTTACAAAGCTTATCTCTGTTTGATGGTATTTGGTGTGTGCCCAAAAGCCCATATGGCAACATGGAAAACGTTTTGTCTGCGATCCGTTTTGCTCGTGAGCATGAAAAGCCATTTTTAGGTACTTGCGCTGGTTACCAACATGCTGCGCTTGAGTTTGCGCGAAATGTGTTGGGATATAAGCAAGCAGACAATGCTGAGGTTGACTTAGAAACACCAATGCCTTTGATCAGTCCTTTAGTGTGCCGTTTAAATCATGAGCAACATGGTGTTACTTTAAAATCGAGCAGCAAAATACAAGATTTGTATGGTCAGAACGAAATTACAGAAGAATTTAACTGTGGCTTTGGCGTGAACCCAAAATACCTAAACTTGTTTGCAAATAGTGATTTGCTTTTTAGTAGTGTTGACCATCATGGCGACCCAAAATCATTAGAACTACAATCGCATCCATTCTTTATTGGTACGGCTTTTCAGCCAGAGCGAAGGGCATTAGATAATAAGCAACACCCAATCATCAAAGCCTTTTTAAATGCTTGCCTAGGCTAGTTTAAAACTGAGTAATAAAAATAATATTGCTCAGCCATCATATTTAGCAAGCTCAACTGCTATACTGCCTTTTAATCATAAGGTTAAAGAGAAGTAATATGCGATTAGTTTATTTGTTACTAGGGTTACTTTTTACATGCGTTGTATCTGCTGAAGAAAAAAAGCCTGAGCCTGAGCCACTCGATCCTATGTATCATGGCCTTCACCCAATGGCATTAGTGAATAAAGGCTCAAATATTTTTGCGGTTAATATGTCAGGGTATCGCCCGCCTCATGATCTTCAAATTGTGTATCAAATTAAAAACCCAGACGTTGCTTTCTTAAATTTGGTTAAAGATGCAGATCTGGTTACGATTAAACCGCAAACATTTAACATCCAGCGTTTGCTTCGAGGTCAAGAGATCACTGTCACTGCCGATGTTTATATGGGTCACTTTGATAGAGGCGGTAATTTATTTTATGCAAACCGTACCATAGAATTTACTGATAAAATTTATGCAAGAGAGTTTAAAGACTTACAAGATTCGACTCAGTGGCAAGAATATGATTATGTGGATATCAAAGGTAATGAGCGTTTATATATTCATAAAATTCAAAAAGCCCCTAGTTTTAGCCATCTAATTCATATTGATATGACAGGGGCTTGCTTGCAAAAATTCAGAACATCGAAGCGCGTGCCTAAAGAAAGCGAATTGACTTATAAGTTCTTGAATTGTGGCACTTTAAAGCCGCTTTATTACGAAGCTGAAGACTTTCAAGAAAAGTAATGTATATATTTGAATGAGCGCCTTAATCGGCGCTTCTTTTTTGCCAATAACCCGCCAAAAGAGAGCCACTGATGTTGTGCCAAATTGAAAATAGCGTGCCAGCAATGGCCGTAGTTGGGGTAAAAAACTTAATTGCAAGCGCCACTGCCAAGCCTGAGTTTTGCATACCTACCTCAAATGCCACTGTGCGACAAACCTGCTCGTTAAATCCTAATTTTTTCGGTGCCCAGTAACCCAATGTTAGCCCGATAAGGTTATGAACAACCACTGCTGCCACAATTAATAGGCTCAAGCTTTGCAGCTTTGCTTGATTTAAGGCGACGATAATGCTGATGATAAAAATGATTGCCAACATGGCAATTATTGGCAATTTGTTGTGTATCTTCTTAATAACATTGGAAAAGGTGTAGTTGAGTGTAATGCCAGTTAAAAGAGGTAATAAGACAATTTTGGCTAAACTACTCAGCATCGAAAGCACAGGAATATCAACATTCTGACCAATTAATAGGTTTGTTAAAAGCGGTGTCATGATCACCCCAGCTAAAGTACTGACTGCTGTCATAGTGACAGACAAAGCAACATCGCCTTTTGCTAAATAACACAACACATTACTTGCTGTGCCACCGGCAACAGCACCAACTAGCACCATACCAATTAGCATATGAGTGTCCAATGCAAATAGTTGGCTGATCAAAAATGCTGTGACTGGCATAATCGTAAATTGTAAAACTAGACCGAGCCCGACTGCTTTTTTATTTTCAACGACTCGTTTAAAGTCTGCTGGTTTTAGCGTTAAACCCATCGTCAGCATGATGAACATTAACAGCGGCACGATACTGGACTTAAAACCTGTAAACAGGCTTGGGTAAAAGTAAGCAATAACAGAGTTAATAACAGCCCATAGAGGAAAAAGTTGAAGTGATAGATGCATCGTAGTTGGATGTGTTTTTTATTTCATACTACCTATTAATATTGTTGATTGATATAGCAAAAAGACACATCAAAAAATGTTCTTAATGTAATTGAATATACAGAAAATAATAATAAAAAAAGCAACTAGATTTAAAGTGACCTGAGCACAATACCTAGTTGCTTTAATTGGTTATGATGTTGAATTAGTTAACTGTTACCGATAAACCACGGCGTTTCAGCAGCGCTTCAGTTGTTGGCTCTTGTCCACGGAAAGCTTTATAAGATTCCATAAGATCACGTGTGTTACCTACTTCAAGGATATTCTCACGATACTTCTGACCAATCTTACGGTTTAAACCCCCCTGTGTTTGAACATACGCAAACGCATCTGCCGCTAAAATCTCACTCCACATATATGCGTAGTAACCTGCTGCATAACCACCCATTGAGTGATTAAAGTACGCCGATTTATAACGAGGCGGGATGTAATCAATGTTTACGTTATGTTTTTCAAGAGCAGCTTGCTCAAACTTAACAATATCTTGTTTTGGCGCAGAAGCTGGTAATGAGTGCCATTCCATATCTAGCAGTGCAGCTGCAACATATTCAAATGTATCGAAGCCTTGGTTGAAGCTACGAGACTCGATCACTTTTTTAAGTAAATCTTTTGGAATTGGCTCACCTGTTTTGTAGTGTTTTGCATAGTTTGCAATAACTTCAGGGTACATTGCCCAGTCTTCTTCGAATGTAGATGGGAACTCTACAAAGTCACGAGATGTAGAAGTACCTGAAAGAGTTGGGTATTTCACTTGAGACAACATGCCATGAACACCGTGGCCCATTTCATGGAAAATAGTGGTCGCTTCTGAGTAGCTAATCAGTGTTGGCTCACCCTCAGGGGCTTTTTGAATGTTCATTACATTCACAATCACAGGGCGCTGATTGTCTAGGCCAGATTGTTTAACAAAAGCACTTTTCCAAGCTCCACCACGCTTACCTTCACGGGCAAAGTAGTCAGCGTAGAAAATAGCTAGGCTAGAGCCGTCTTCGTCTAATAGTTCATAAGCTTCTACGTCTTCATGATAAACCGGTAAGTCTGGACGCGGCTTGAAAGTGATGCCGTATAAACGGTTCATAGTGAAGAACACACCATCTTTCAGTACACGATTAAATTCGAAATACTCTTTTACCGCATTTTCATCTAGGTTGTACTTATCTTTACGTACTTGCTCTGCGTAGAAGAACCAGTCCCATGGTGCTAGTTTGAAGTTTTCGCCAGAGGCATCAATTTTAGCCTGAATTGCAGCGGCTTCCGCATCTACATTCTGAAGAAGCGCAGGTACCATGCTTGAAAGCATATCTAACACAGCTTGTGGTTCTTTTGCCATTTGTGATTCAAGGCCAAAGTGCGCATAACTGTCATAGCCTAATAGTGCAGCGCGTTCAGCACGTAATTTAGTGATCGTAGGCACAATATCAGCGTTGCTGTTTTCACCTGTCAGAGCACGCTCAGCAGATGCACGCCACACTTTCTCACGAAGGTCACGATTCTCTAAAGAGGCAAGAATAGGCTGACGTGTCGTATTCGTGATTTTGATAAGGTATTTACCTTCATGGCCTGCTTCTGCCGCAGCAGTTGCAAGTGAAGCGATTTGCGCATCAGACAGACCAGCTAATTGTGCTTTATCTTCAACAATAACGACATTGTTTTTAATCAGCGCCATAATGTTCTGGCTGAACTGAGTACCAATTGTAGAAAGTTCTTTATTGATTTCACGAATACGCGTTTTTTGGTCTTCGTTGAGTTTCGCACCTGAACGAACAAAGCCTTTATAAAGAACTTCTACGAGACGCTTTTCTTCAGCGGTTAGGTTAAGTGCAGCACGTTGGTTATAAACCGCTTCAACACGTTCGAAAAGCGCTTTATTTAAGTTGATATTGTCGCCATGTGCCGCAAACTTTGGTGCCATTTCTGTTTGAATAGCACGGCGTGCGTCGTTTGAATCAGTACCGTTTAAGTTAAAGAAAATACGACTTGCACGAGTCAGTAGCTCACCGCTTTTTTCCATCGCAACAATGGTATTTTCAAAACTAGGTGCTTCAGTGTTATTCACAATAGCATCAATCTCAGCAAGTTGCTCTTTCATGCCTTGCTCGAAAGCAGGTACAAAGTGCTCGTCTTTGATTAAATCAAATTGTGGAGTTTGAAATTGCAAAGGGCTTTTCACAAAAAGTGGGTTTGTACTTTCAATTGAAGCAGAAACTTGCTCATTTTGCGCAGTGTTATTTGTTGTTGTATTGCTTGGCTCTGAGCAAGCACTTAATAAAAGTGCTGAACTAATAGCGGTAGCGATCAGTGTTTTCATTGTTTTTCTCTATTTATGTGTTTAAAACTAAGATGGTTAAAAGGAAAAGCGTGCACTTAAAGCACAATGGTCACTTAACATGTCGTCAATATTCATATTGTCGAAATAATGAAACTTTAAAGACTCATGGTTGTATTGAGTGCTTAACGCACTAGAAATAAAAATATGGTCAATTGGTGCTGGGTATTTCGGATGACAACCGGTTTTGCCGTCAGTGAGGTTTTGTAATTGCTTGTTAGGTAAGCTGGTGTCAGCAAATAAACCCGGTGAGTGAAATAAATCTTTTCTGAAGCGATTGTTAGGGTTCGCCAGTCTGTGATTGAAGTCACCTAACACAATCCAATTTTCTTGATTTAGTGGCTGAGATTCTAAATAGTCATCAAGAATCTTTACCTGTTGAGTAAGAACAGCGCAAGACTCTCTATCAGAGTCTAGGTAATCATCCACAAAGCAACCGCTTTTAAGGTGAAGATTGACGATGTGGAGCTTTTCATCTGCATGTTGAACAGTTAGCTTTATCCCCTGCCTTAAGCCTGGTCGTGGTACTGCAATGGTTTTTAGTTGCTCAACACTGTCTATTTTTAGTGAATTTCTTACCGCAAAAGCTACTTTTTGCTGTGTCGATGTCAGGCCGCTTTCTCTACAGGTATAAGTTTGAGAATCAGGGCGGTCTGAGATGATTATTTGCCACTCATCTTCAGGAAAGATACGCGCTACTGCTTTGGCTGATTCAACTTCTTGTAATGCTACAACGTCTGCTTTTAGGTTACTTGCATATTCCTTTAGTTTTTCATAGTCAGTTTCATTGCGTGCTTTACACCCTTGGCCATTATTTTCAGCCAAATGTTCAATATTCCATGTAGTAACCACCAGAGATTCTTCTGGATTAGTAACCGTACTGCATGCGCTGAGTGTGATAGTGGCGCAACAAGTAAAAAGTGAGTGCTTGAAAAATTTATTCATCAACGTGCTTCTGAAAAATCCGAATATCGTGATATGTTATAAAGTAACAATAATTGATGCAATCATTATTGCGTTAAATGGCAGAGGTGTACGATAAGTGGTACGACCAAAGCGTCATGTTCTGGATATGCCTTTGCTAAACCGAAATTTCTTCGGAAAGACATTTGCCGATACGGCAGTGACCTTCAATTGAATAGTTTCGAAATTATCTCAAAGCATTGAGAGCACGCTGTATGGATAGCAATGTTGGACCAAAAATAATCGTCGGAGATAAAAATAATGCTGTTACCTGATATCACTTCGAATCAGAATAAAGAGTTTCCTACACATTTGAAGTGGGTAGGTATGGAGCAGATATCTGTGCCTTTACTCATTGAAATTAATAAAAATTATACTGCAGTCAATGGGCAGGCAGACTTGTTTGTGAGCTTAGACAGTGACGCAAAAGGCATCCATATGTCGCGTTTATATTTACTACTGAATGAGTATATTGCAGGGCAAGAATTCAGTCAGCAAACACTCGCAGCTATGATGGATGCGATGCTGAGTTCGCAAAAAGGCTTAAGCCAACAAGCTAAGCTAAATCTAAAGTTTGAACTACCGATTCTAAAGCCTGCTTTGTTAAGCAGTAACAGCGGATATAATGCCTATCCAATTGAAATAGAGGCAGTACAAAGTCAGCAATCAATTCAAATTAATGTATCTTTGACAATACCTTACAGCAGTACTTGCCCATGTTCAGCCGCGTTATCAAGGCAACTATTAAGTGATGCGGTAGAAACTAAGTTCTCACAGCAGACTCAGATTGATAAGGCACAATTAAAAGCTTGGCTTGAAAGTAAAGAGGGCTCAATTGCAACTCCGCATAGCCAACGTTCGTATGCCTACATTCAGCTTTCATTAGCGCAGTCAGTATTCCCTGATATTGCAGATTTGGTGACACTTTTTGAGCAAAGCATTGGCACACCGGTACAGACCGCTGTTAAACGAGAAGATGAACAAGCTTTTGCCGCACTTAATGCGGAGAATTTGATGTTTTGCGAAGATGCAGCCAGAAGATTAAAAGCGACGCTTGAGTCAATGAGTTCAGTGACAAATTACCAGTTTAAAATTGAACATCAAGAGAGTTTACATGCGCATAATGCCGTTGTGCATGACAGTAAATTCTAGCTGTTATTCATAAATTGAAACAATTTAATAACCAGAGCGTACCGCAAACAATTGCTATTTTAGGTGCGGACATTAAAGTACCCAATTCTTTCCCTTTGGGGATAAGTGAAAACACTAACAAGCAGCTGAATCTAATAATAATAGAAGCTCAGCAATTATAATATTGAGGGAAACCATGCGTATTAAAGCATTAACAGCCGCTATTGTGCTTGCAGCAAGCAACTTTGCTATTGCTGACGAGGGTATGTGGCAACCACATCAATTACCTGAATTGGAGTCTGTATTAAAACAAAAAGGACTAGAAATTGACGTTAAATCGATTTCTAAACTAACGGAATTCCCAATGAATGCGGTGATCAGCCTAGGTGGTTGTACAGCATCTTTTGTATCACCAAAAGGCCTAGTGGTTACAAACCACCATTGTGCTTATGGTTCAATTCAGTACAACTCAACAACTGATAACAATATTTTAGAAAATGGCTTCTTAGCGAAAACACCATCAGAAGATTTACCTGCAGCACCGGGCTCACGCGTTTATGTAACTGAAGAAGTGACGGATGTAACAGCACAAGTAAACCAAGGTACAGATGGTCTATCGGGTAAAGCACGTTACGAAGCAATTGATAAAAACCGTAAAGCCCTCGTAGCTGAGTGTGAAGCTGACGGTAGCTACCGTTGTAACGTCTATACCTTCCACGGTGGTCTTGAGTACTACTTAATTAAATCACTTGAAATCAAAGATGTACGTTTAGCTTACACGCCTGCGATGGGTGTTGGTAAATACGGTGGCGATATCGATAACTGGATGTGGCCACGTCACACAGGTGACTTTGCTTTCTATCGTGCATACGTAGGCAAAGACGGTAAACCTGCTGAGTATTCAAAAGACAATGTACCATTTGCATCTGACTCATTCTTAAGCGTGAGTGCCAAGGGCGTACAAGAAGGTGACTTTGTAATGGTAACCGGTTACCCGGGCCGTACTAACCGTTACCGTATTGCCACTGAAGTTGATTACGTGTTCAATACAGCTTATCCGTTAGCACGAAAGCACAACTCTAAGTATGTTGAACTAATTGAAGAAAATGCACCAGAAGGGTCTCAAGCGCGCATTGCTTACGAGAGCACCATTGCAGGTTACAACAATTACATCAAGAACTATGGTTCTATGATTGAGAGCTTCAAAAAAGGCTCAATGTATACGCGTAAGCAACAGTTCGAGAAAGATTTAGCGGCTTGGATCAATGCGAATAGCGATCGTAAAGCAAAATATGGTTCAGTGTTAACTGATCTGAATAAACTAGTTGCTGAATCTCAAGCGCATAATCAACGTGATCGTATGCTAGGTTATGTGCACCGTTCACAAATGATTTCTACGGCACGTATGCTTTACCGTTTAGCAGTTGAAAAGCAAAAGCCAGATGCAGAGCGTGAGCGCGGCTATCAAGAGCGTGACTTACCACGAATTCAAGCGCGCCTTAAGAGTATGAGCCGCCGTTATGATGAAACTGTAGATAAGGCCATCTTACTTCACTTCTTAGAGCTTTATGCAGCATTGCCAAAGTCAGAGCGTTTAGTTGAAGTTGATAAGGCATTCAATCTAACTAATGGCTTTAATAAAGCGAAACAAAAAGCATTGCTAGATGACATGTATGCAAACTCTAAACTGGCTGATGAAAAAGCCCGTTTATGGATGGCAGATCTTGAGTTCTCACAAATTAACGCAAGTGCAGATCCATTCGTTCAATATGCTAAAGCCATCTTTACTGTGATGAAGCAAATTGAAGATCAAGACAAGGAGCTTGCGGGTAAACAACAAGCGGCTCGCCCGGCATTAATGGAAGCAATCATTGCGTATAATAAGTCATTAGGTAAGCCAGTTTATGCTGATGCAAACAGCACATTACGTGTGACTTACGGTACTGTTGGCGGTTATTCACCGCAAGATGGTTTAGTGGCGACACCATTTACTTCTCTTGAAGGCTTATTAGCGAAAAACACCGGTGTTGAGCCGTTTAATTCGCCAGAGAAACAAAATGAATTAATTAAGCAAAAGCTTTACGGTGCATACACTGGCGGCATGAATACAGTACCTGTTAACTTCTTATCAAATGTAGATACAACGGGTGGTAACTCAGGTTCACCAACACTGAACGGTAAAGCAGAACTAGTTGGCTTGTTATTCGACGGTGTGTACGAAAGTATCATAGGTGACTGGGATTATGACGCAAACCTAAATCGCTCTATCCACGTAGACTCACGTTATATGCTTTGGGTAATGGACAAAGTAGATAATGCACAAAACCTACTAAAAGAAATGAACATTGTTAAATAACAGTTAGTTCTTCATTAACTCAAAAAGCGCTTATATTTTGTGAGCGCTTTTTTATTGGGCAAAGAAAATGACCCAAAAACTTTACATTAGTCGAAAAGTGTCGCAACTTGGAAAAATAAATCTAGTGATTAATAAGTAACGCAAAGTTTTTGAAGGAGTTAATTATGCGACTATTTCTGCAAGTTTTAGCGCTAGCAGGTTTTGTACTGGCTATCACCATAGGCATTATTTCAGGCACTTGGAAGTATGCGATTGCGACTGCAGCATTGAGTACATTACTCTTTATTGTGACTTTGAAAAAAACTGAAAGACCTACTCGCACAGCTACAACGGTTGGTAAAGGCACTGATAACACCAACGCCACAATCATAGCTGGTGCAAGTATAACAACTCATAACCTTTCAAATGATTCGTCGAGTTCATCTAGTAGTTTCGATAGCGGTAGTGGCGGTGGTGCTGACGGCGGCTGTTAAAGCTCATTGCAAGGAGGTTAAATGCTTAATAGATATAACACAGGTCTAGTGATTGTAGATATTCAGGGTAAGTTAGCAACACTTGTGCATGAAAGTGAAACGATGATTGTGCAAACAGTAAAGCTGGTACAAGCTGCAAAAATACTTGATTTACCTATTGTGTTTTTAGAGCAGTTACCAGAAAAGCTTGGGCCAACTATTCCTGAACTGCAAGCGCATTTGGGTGATATTCCTGCCATAGTAAAAAGTACATTTGATGGCTGTGGCAGTGAAGAGTTTTTACAAGCCATAGATGCTGCCAGTGTCGATAATTGGCTGGTTTGTGGTATCGAAGCCCATATTTGCGTATATCAAACGGCGATGAGCTTAAAACAAAGAGAGTTTGGTGTTGAGCTAGTACAAGATTGTGTTTCTTCCAGAACACGTGAAAACAAGCAGCTTGCTCTGACTAAATTAAATAAAGCAGGTATTCAACTTACAAGTTTTGAAATGTGTTTATATGAGCTGATAAAAGACGCTAACGACCCTGTATTTAAACAAGTGTTACCGCTGGTGAAATGATCAAAACCGATCATTTCCCGTGCTATTCAAGTTATTGATTTTGGTTTTACCTAGCATTTTTAAAAGTAGGTTTCTGATAAAACGCAACACCGGATATAAAACGGCTGAAACGCGCTTAGATTTAAATAGCCAATAATTCAATTTATTAAACACGCCAGAGCGTGAACTGATTAGCGCGAGGGCGTGAATGGCATCCGCACCGTAATAAATCACGCCACCCATCTTTAATACCATACCTTGATCGATGTCGAGCCCAAGTTGAGTGATTTCTTCTAATACGTCGCTGCTTTCCCTAGCATTGATTATTTTAAGCTCACCAATACTTTCTCGAATACGAACGACTTGGCAGTAGTTATCACAAGCAGGACAGTCTTTATCGTAAACCAGTAATATTTCTTCTTTTTTCATAAATTAGCCCATTGTTGCTTTAAGCCGATAAAATGCACTACTCCAAACGACAAGCAAATGACCGAGCTCCCAATCCAAAATTCGCTTGAACGACCCATGGGGTTGTTAATAAAGAAAAATCCAGCCACACCGCGGGCAGTGTAAATTAAGGTAATTAAAATTAAAGCGGTTTTTAAAAGTGGCAATTTTGTAATAAGACCAGCAGCAGAAAAGGCATAGGCAGACCAAATACAAAGCATGAGTACGATACCACTGGTGATGAAAGCGGGTTTATTACTGCCTTGCTCTGCAAGTTGTGCCATTTGCTCACCAGCACCAAAAAAGCGATACCAAGGTGCGCCAAAATAAATGCAGCCTAGATGCATAACTGCGGCTAGGGCACTTAAAAAGCCTGCTATTATGAGGAAAATATTCACTCTGAGTCCTGTAAAAATTTTCTTTAAACTTGATGGCTACTTTAACGTGTAACTATTTTGAATACATTAACTGATTGGTAAACAAACATTTCAAACATCATAGGCTGTTAATGCTCTGGTTCCTCGCTAACTCAACAGTTTCGCGTATCTTCTTGATGACCAAGTCGGGCGCATCTTCTGGAATATTATGAGTCGCACCTGTTGCTATGATGTGCTCAGAATTGTTAGAAAGCGCAGCGATGCTTTGTTGCATGTCTTGCCATTGTTCAGTCATGCTAAAAAATCGTGGGTTATTTGCATAAGCTTGTTTGTCGTGACTGATTACCAGCATTTTTAAATTGCCAAAGTCATAATTGAACGTTTCTAAAGGCGTATAAAACCCTTTTTCATGTCGATAGCTTGAAAGGACATGCGCAAATCTGAAGCTGCCGTAATATTGGTCAAGTCGTTTTTGCATTGGTGCGTCATAATGTTTGAAAATATTTTTTATATCAGATAACCCTAATGCAGCATTGAGATACTGTAAGTTTTTAACCGAATCGGGAATTGGATCGAATTTTCCTCGCATAATCTCATGCTGATATTCATGGGCAGAGTCTAAAAGAATGAGTGCAGCCAAGTTAATCTCATTTTTTGCTGTTGTTCTTCTAGAAATAATACCACCATAAGAATGTGCGACTAAAACAACAGGCTCATTGCCAGCTATATGCCTTATTAGTGCGGTTTGCAGTGCTGACTTTTCATTTGTTGCAAAATTAACAGGCACATTATCACTACCACCATGACCCAGCCGGTCGTAATAACAGCTAGTAAAGTTATTGGGTAAGGCTTTTGTGATAGTGTCCCAGCTTTGTTCTGAGTCAGCTGCAAATCCAGTTTCGAAGAAAACAAAAGGCGCGTTATCACCTTTGCATAAATACCTAACTTGTTTGTTTTGATACGAGAAGTATTGCCCAGGTAGCTTAATTGTTTGGTGCTGAATAAATGCAACAAGGCGAAGCAAGATATAGATACATAATATGATTGAAAAAGTAAAAAAAACCTTATTTGATTTTATTCGGTGCGCAAATTTTGACATTAAATTCTTCCTAGAAATTATCATTATTCTTGTATAACGATTCAAAGCTGGAAAAGGGGTGAAAATAAATTTGAGAATCTATTTGTATTTTGACACTACACCAAAATGTCAAAATACAATAATACTCGACCAGATTAAGCTACTTTTTCCTTGCCAATCAAGCTATCAATATCAACCTCGTCAATTTGCGAAGGGGCGAGATGTTGCTTTGCATAGTCCAAATACACACCTGAGGTTAAAAATAGCTCAAAAACATCTGAGTCTATGTGCTGGTCTTTCACCATAAACTGCATAATTTTTAGTGATTCTGATAAGGTTTTCGCTTTCTTGTAAGGTCTATCTGAAGCGGTTAAGGCTTCAAAAATATCAGCCACAACAAGGATGCGTTCAGGGATAGATAAATCTTCTTTTTTCAGTTAATTCTGTGGCTTGATGATCGATGGCAGCTAAATAATCCCGTGTATATTCAGATGACATTTGAAACTGCTCAAAGGCGCTCTGTTTAGCCTGTTGAGTAGAAAAGTGATATTGCAGTAAAATGGCAATGCCTGCAGTTAATGTGGTGGCAATGACAAATATAGAAAAGAGCGTAAACCGAATCGAGAAACGCCACTTGTTAGTTGACGGCATGAACACATCCTTGCATGCTTATAAAATAAACTAGTTCCTAGCTTAGAAAAGGAATCACAATATTTCCAATAAAAGCCCTTCAAATTTCATTAGGTTAATTCCCAGTATGGTGTTTCTCCAAAATGTGTTTTTAAATAATCTATGAAAACACGCACTTTGGGTGGGAGTAATCTAGAACTAGGATAAACCGCCCAAATTGAGGTATTACTGATCAGCGGTGTATTGGTGAGCACAGGGACAAGCTGTTTGGCTTGAATTGCCTTGTAAGCACACCACTGTGAACAAATAGTCAGGCCTAATCCATTGATTGCAGCATCACGAATTGCTTCGCCATTATCTGCACGCAAGAAATGTTTGATTTTAATTGATTGATGCCCTTCGTTAGTTTGAAAAGTCCAAGTATCTAGGCCCATAAGATCGATACATTGATGATTAAGTAAGTCACTCGGTTGGGTCGGAATGCCATGTTTTTGTATATAACCGGGAGATGCGCAGACAAGGCGAGTGTCTTGTGCAATCTTACGAGCGATCAGACTTGAATCATTTAAAGCGGCATTGCGGATAGCCACATCAAACCCACCCTCAACCATATCAACAATGCTATCGCTTAACCGCAAGTCTAAATTCAAATCAGGGTACTGGGCCATAAACCCATTCAGAGCAGGGATCAGGTGCATTCGCCCAAAAGAAGCAGGTGCAGTAATACGCATTCTACTTGAAGGGGTCATATTACCAAAGCCAACGGAAGCAAATGCCACATCAACACTACTTAGTACCTCCTGAGCATGAGGCAAAAATGCGACGCCGTCTTCAGTCAATGATACTTTTCTTGTGGTGCGATGAATTAAACGCACACCTAAGTTTTCTTCAAGTTTATTAATATGACTACTGGCAACGGCAGGAGATAAGCCCAATTCTTTACCTGCCAAGCTGATGTTGTGACAGGCTGCAATGCGAATGAATAACTTTAAATGCTCAATGTTCAAATTTTTACCTGCTAAGTTTGGCGTTCGATTATCAATAAAATATTGAAACTGATTTCAAATATATCGGCATTATCAATTCTTTGTCCAGCAAGTAAACTGGTTTCATCGCAACAGAGGATAAAATTATGCAAGCAATGGTTATTGAGCAATTTGGTGGTTCAGACGTTTTTCAAATGAAAGAGGTTTCAACGCCTCAGGCAAAGTCTGGTCATGTTGTTTTAAAGGTCGCAGCAACCAGTGTAAATACAGTCGACATGATGATCAGAGAGATGGGGGATGCACTGCCGTTATCTCCGGCGCTTCCAGCAGTATTGGGTATGGACTTTGCTGGCACAATTACCGAAGTTGGCGAGGGGGTAACTGGGTTCAAAGTGGGTGATGAAGTGTATGGTTGTGCTGGTGGTTTGGCCGATTTACAGGGGTCATTGGCTGAATATATGCTCGCAGATGCAAACTTGATCGCATTAAAGCCTAAATCCATTTCTATGAGAGAGGCTGCTGCTTTGCCGCTCGTTGGGATCACAGCATTTGAGGGCCTTACAAGAGCTGGTATACAACAAGGTCAGAAAGTATTAGTGCATGGTGGCTCGGGTGGTGTCGGACATGTAGCCTTGCAGCTTGCAAACTATTTTGGCGCTGATGTTTACTCTACCGGAGGCGGTGATGCGCAGTTAGCTTTAATAGAGTCTCTGGGAGCCACAGGTATAAATTACCGAAATGACACGGTTGAAGCTTATGTTGCTAAATATACTGATGGTCAAGGTTTTGATGTTGTTTATGACTCAGTCGCTGGTGTGAACATGCTCAACTCATTTGAAGCTGCGGCTTTGAATGGTCAAGTGGTAACGACCGTTTCTTTACTTGAACTCGATCTCAGCTTGGCGCATTTTAAAGGACTTTCCTTACATGTGGTATTTATGTTGATCCCCATGCTACATAACCATAAGCGTGCAGTTCATGGTGAAATATTGTCGTCATTGGCAAAAATAGTGGATGAGGGTAAGTTAAAGCCGGTTGTTGATGAACAAGTCTTTAGTTTAGACCAAGCCGGTGAGGCTCACGCTCGACTAGGCAGTGGTAAGGCGATGGGTAAAGTTGTCGTAACGGTCTAAATAGATATAAAAGTGAGTAAAGCCCAGTTGATTTTTAAACTGGGCTTTTTTGCATTAATGCTTAGCTACTCAGGAATAAACTCAAAAGAAGCCGCGCGAGAAAGACGGTTGTTAACTGCCTGCCAGTCGTCGCTCACAGGAGGTGTTTCAACAAAGATTTTAGCCGGTGTCAGTTTATCTAAACAGTATAAGTCGTAATAAAGACCTTTACCGTAACCTGCTGCATCACTAGCAATCTGTTTGATGAATTCTGGCTGTAAACCGAGTCTATAAAGCTCGGCTAAAACCTGCTCTGAGTAGGCAAGTACCGCGATGTTTTTGTTGCCTTCATTTTGAATGGCTTGAGTCAGCTCAGCTGTTTTTACTAAAGTCACCGGTGCATTTGGTTGGTAGTGGGCTTTTACGTTACCTGGCACTGCTTCGTTATGCTCCATTGGCGTTGTGACCGATTTACCTAAACATTGCTCAATCTCAGCGGCTGAAATTGGACCTGCACGTAAAACTCTTAGTTCATCTGATGTTAAATCTAAAATGGTCGATTCAAGACCATGCTCACACGCGCCACCTTCTAGAACCGCCGGAATACGACCCGTTAATTGCTCAACCACTTGTTCAGGCACTGTTGGGCTTAATTGCTTATAACGATTTGCCGAAGGTGCAGCTAATCCTGTGTCTAAATCAATTAACACTTTTAAAAACAATGGGTGAGAAGGCACGCGCAGTGCAATGGTGTCTTTTCCACCGGTTACTGGGTTATTCAGCCCAGCTTTGGTGTTTAAAATAACCGTTAATGGCCCCGGCCAAAATGCGTCTGCGAGTTTTTGTAGATCCGCAGGCTTAGAGTCTGCCCAACGAGCAATATGTGTTTCATCGGGAATGTGCACGATTAACGGGTGATTTGATGGGCGACCTTTTGCTGAAAATATTTTTGCCACGGCTTCTGGCTGCGTTGCATCCGCGGCAAGGCCGTACACGGTTTCAGTCGGTAGGGCGACACATTCACCTTGTTTAAGCAGCTTAACGGCTTGGGCGATCCCTTCGTCTCCAGTTAGAAGCTCGAGTGTTTCAAATTCATTCATAGGTAAACCTTAAGGATTACAGAGCTGACAATAATAGGGATCGGCAGCGGTTTGTTCGGTATTTTTTAATTCAGTATGGTCACAGCATTCACAGTGATATTTATGCTGCTTAATTTGTTGTGTTGCAAGGCCGCATTGTTCACAAGGCAAACCTGCAATGGCTTCTTTTACAACAAAATTTTTGGCATTGCACTTAGGGCAAATGGCACTGAGCCTGTTTGCTAAATCGTCGGCAGCTTTACTGATCATTTGCTGGCGAAGCGGGCAATGCATAGCGCGTAAATCTGGCTCAATTAACGCTTCGGTTAATTGCTTGTCAGCTAAAGTTTCAATCAAGGTTTCGCTGCTTAACCCTTTTATGACTCGCTCATAAAATTTCAGTAACCAACGCTGGCTTTGAAAATGATTGAGCTTTTTTAATAAGGCATCGCGACAAGTCTCACTGTTGACTTGAATACTCGAGATTGCAAAAGGCCCTGAAGCGGTTGCATAAATTGCTTGCCCAGTTGCACGTTCATAAAAACATAAAATCTCGTCATTCCAGTTAACAATGCCCGGGTAAGGACCATTGCCAAAACTCCCTTCGCTGCCCAAACCAAATTCGGCACCGAGCAACTCACACGCCATTCTCGCTTTTTTTAAAGCCGCTTCTTTAGGGCTGAGCGTACGTTCAATGTCGCCTGCGAATGTGCCTAAGCTATCGGTGTCAAACGCATTGCTTTCAACCACATCAAAGCCAAGCGGCGCGAGTGCATTTGCGATGCACTTAGCTTTATCATGTTTAGTGATAAGTACAGCTTGATTCATTAATGACCCGACCTTAAAACAACTCAATTACCGAAACGAGATTAAAATAGCAAAAGCTCTGATAAAAACAGGCTTTAAAAAGGGGCGCTATTATACGGTGAGTTGTATAAATTTGTCACTATTTTCGCCTTGTCAGATGGGGAAGTGGGACGTATGGTTTTTAAATCTGGCGAAGATGGGTGAAGAAAAAGAGAAACTGGGTGTTTCTCCTTAAATAATCTGAGCTCAGGTTAAATACGTAAACTTACTTGCCTATCATTTTAGTTGGGCTTTGCGCTGCAAGATACGCAAATACAGCGTAAACTGCTACGTTCTGGTTTAACTTTGCAGGGTCGATTTTATCTAACGTGTCATCAGCAGTGTGGTGGAAGTCAAAATAGTCAGTACCATCTTGATGTAGAGAGAAAATAGGCACGACTTTAGAGTCTTTAAATGGAATTAGATCAGGGCCACCAAAAGCGTTGTTACGCGCATCGTATTTAACCCCTAAGTCTTTTAAATGCTTAGCAATGGCACGTACTGTCGGTAATGAGTTTGAAGCAACGCGCGATTCAACTGCATAGATAAGGTCTGCTCCAAAGTCAGATTCCGCCGCCGCAACAATATTGCCAAGCTCGTTTTGATGCATCTTCACATAAGCTTTCGCCCCCCAAAGACCTTGCTCTTCAGCGGCAAATAACACCACGCGCACACTGCGCTTGGTCTTTGTTAGCTCGCTAATATGCTTTGCAGCAGCCGTGATAATTGCCACACCCGCACCATCATCAAGTGCGCCAGTGCCTAAATCCCATGAATCTAAATGCGCGCCTAACAGCACGTATTCGTTTGGCTTTTCTGTGCCGGTAAATTCACCAATGACATTGTAAGAAGTGCCCATGCCTTTTGATTCAGCTTGTACGTTTAAATTAACTTCAACTTTATGACCCAGTTGCAATAAACGTTCAATTTGGTCGGCATCTGGGTTTGCCAGTGCGACAGCAGGAATGGCCTTGATACCATCTTTATAATGGTTACCGCCAGTGTGTGCAAAACGGTGTTTGGCAGTACTGACCGAGCGCATCATAAATGCCACCGCGCCTTTTTGGCTGGCAACCACGGCACCTCGGTTACGCGCCTGTACAGCAGGGCCGTAACTGTTGCCGTCTAGGCTGCGGTCCATACGGTAATTGATAAAGACAATCTTACCTTTTGCGGCATTTTTAGGTGCTGCTTCTAGCTCTTCTAAGGTTTCAAAGGTGACAATAGGTGCGCGCGTCCCACCTTTTGGCGTACTGACACTGTTACCAAGCGCGGTGATGTGAATAGGTTGCTTTGACGGCAGAATAATTTCGGCAGACTCAGAATAGCGCAACCAAGCAGGAAATTTGGCAGGTTCTTTCCAAACTTTGTCGAAGCCCAGACGCTTTAGCTCTTTCATCGCCCAGTCTACAGCTTCGAGATCTTTAGGCGTGCCCGCCATACGCGGCCCAACTTCGGTGGTTAGCCTTGCCACAATATCGTAAGCCAATTCGCTATTGAGTGACTTTTCTTTTAATTGTTCGGTTACTTCAATTGTTTGTGCATCAAAGGTGTCGGCAGCAAAAACGTTGGCGCTTAACACCAAGGCTGCCAATAATAACTTTTTCATTTTTATAGGCCTGTTATAAATACTACACTTATTTTGGAACGTTCTAGGTGTGTGTGCAACTATACGCGATGAATCACAAACAGCTTATCGATTTGTGATAAATAAGCCAAACAAAAAAGCCCCATACAATCGGGGCTTACTAGGGCGTGTTGACCTTTGCTGTTTGTTTTTGCAGCAGTGAGTTGGGTATTTAGGCCAGGAAGAGGCTGCGTAGCAAGGGTTGCCCCGCATAGTTATTCTATGTAAGTCAGCCGATAACGCCGAATAAATGACCAACTCGCGCTGCTCGAAGAGTTCAACCAAAAGCTTCCACTACTTTGTCATTCGCCACTTGCATAACCCATTATGCTTCGTAGCTCATTTCGTGTACTGAAAGCCTTTGATTTGAACAAAATTCATACCTCAAAGATAAACACGCCCTAGGGGACAATGAGCATTAAACACTATTTAAATAGAGATAATGGCTCACTAAATTGAGATAAATTAGGAAATACTTGGCTCAATGATGTGTCATTTAGTCCTAACCACTGTCCTAAACTTGCCGCATATTGCTCAATGGATGTTGTGGGGATCAATCGGCCGCCTCCAGCATCAAAATCATGGTCGAGTTCAGATACGGGCACATCACCAAAAATGGTGCCACCATTGACAGCGCCTCCCATGACGAAGTGATGGCTACCCCAACCATGATCGGTTCCATCACCATTGATTGCTAAAGTTCGACCAAAATCAGACGCGGTGAAAAGCGTGACGTTATTACTTAAATTTAAGCTTTCCATGGCGTTATTAAAGGCAACAAGTGCACCGTCTATGTTGCTTTGTAAATTGGGTAAGCTTTGCGCTTGGCCTGAATGGGTGTCAAAGCCACCCATTGCCACGATAAAGATTTGTCGTTTGGTGCCCAGCTCGGTGCGTGTTGCAATACTTTTACTCACCGTCTCTAATTGCATAGCCAAAGGTGTGGTAGGGAATTGTGGTAATGACACCTCAGTGTTTGCAACGGCGTTGTTAAATTGCTCGTTGGCCGTATAAGAGTCATTCATAAACTTGGCCAAATCTTTTTGCAGCAAGTTATTTGAGCTATGGTTTTGCGCACTAAAGTGGGCTATTAATTGCGCATTATTATCGAATTCTTCTAATGCTCTGATTGTTGCCGCTTCACCGCCACTAACATTATACGGGAAGGTGTTTTCTCCCGTTAGCCATAAGGGCGCTTCATCGGTCGAGATAGCATTAAATGGCGTTTGTTCAGCAAGCCCTTGCGTTACTAATGCATCGCTCATGAGCCCGCCCCAACCAAATTGGGCACCTTCTGTCTGCCCTGATAACCAAGTTGATTGTTGGTCATTATGCGAGAATAGTCGAGCTGGTAGTTTGGCGGTTTTTTGTTTAATCATCTCGGCCGAAATGGGCTCCACCAGTGGCCCTACATTGCCAACAATGGCCAACTT
This sequence comes from Pseudoalteromonas sp. BZB3, assembly GCF_040104455.1. Taxonomy (NCBI): domain Bacteria; kingdom Pseudomonadati; phylum Pseudomonadota; class Gammaproteobacteria; order Alteromonadales; family Pseudoalteromonadaceae; genus Pseudoalteromonas; species Pseudoalteromonas sp. BZB3. The sequence goes on from NZ_JBECOS010000009.1 coordinate 117,741, forward strand.
GCCTTGCTGGTATAAATTGGCCATGCCAGATAACTCGGGAGCCAGCGCAAAACTGCGTGTGCCAAATCGAGAGGGCGTATTAATCGGGTTGAGGTTTGCTATGGTGCGTTTCGTTGTATATTGGCTTAATAAGCTACTTCTGTGGCTCGCCCATGTGTTGTAGCTATCTGTATCATACGGAATAAGCGTATCGTGGTTATCCATTCCGCCGTATAAGAAAACACATACCAGTGCTTTATAATCTTCATCTTGAGCGTCGGTATTCGCAAGTGCTTGTCCTAATTGCAGCATAGATGTTGCCATCATAGAAGCGCCACTGAATTTTAAGAAATGTCGTCTATTCATGAGAAAGCTCCTATTTTTGAACCAAGTAATCAGGTGATGTCATAACCAGTAAAATGGCCAGTTTTACCCTCAGCAAATAACCATCTTCATCGTCTGCTTCGATGCTACTGATAATAGGCTTTATATCCTCGAGCGTTTTAGCTGAAAGCTGCTCTGCACTGAGGAGTAAATTTAAATGTGCCAGCAGGGCATCAACATCATTGGCTAATGCCAGTTCTTTATCGTAATCCGTAAAAAAACTATTCACTGCATTGCGAGCATCCAGTCGAATGTTGTTGTCATCAAAGTCGGCTTGTAACTCTTCTACATCAACATCTCCTTGAAGGCCTGCGATATAAAAGGTCATAAAGTTGGTGTATCCGGGGATAGAAGTGGCATTGGTGATCTGAAGCTCAGGAGCGACCAAACTATTGGCGGCTGTTTCAGTACCGGGGGCTGCGTAGCCGGGTCTAAAAAAGTTAAATACGCTTTTTGAGGCGTAAGGGTGTTGGCTTAACATACTTGCAGGGCTGGTATCCCAAAGCATCTCTTGGAATTCAGGTGTGACGTTTTCGATTTCGAATGCGCGTGCCCACTGTGTAAAACGTAAAATCGGCTCTCTAATTTTACCTGAACTGTTGTTCGGCTCACCTGTGGCTTCTGGGTCAAATAAAATGGCTGCTAAGGTCGCGGTTAAATCACCTCTTTGTTTATCGCCAACATTTGAACCATCGGGGAGTGTAAATTGACCTTGAGAAAAAGCAGTCGCTACTCTAGTTACATAATCAGCAGAGGGGTTCGATGACACCAAACGTTGAATAAGCTGCTTACTAACAAAAGGAGGCATATTTGGATGATTAAAAATATGATCCAGAGCTTGAGTGATTGACGCTTGAGCGCCCGTACCTGCAGCGATTTGCGTTCCTAAAAATGATTTTTCTTTTTCTGAGTGTAATTCAGGGTAAATCGCCATAGGGATCGCAAACTCGTGGCTTTGTGTTGCTTCAGCAGTATCGAGATCAAGATCTAGGCCAGTGAAAACGCGAGCAAGACCGGTAATATCTTCATTACTATACAGTTCAATTTGTTTGCCATCGTCATCTACTTGCTCTGTACCATCTTGATTTAAAGCAACCACACCGAGCGTGAAAAGTTGCAATAGTTCTCTTGCGTAGTTTTCGTCGGGGACTCTGCCAGTTGTCTCATCGCCTTTCATGTTGCCCATGTAAGTTAAGTAAAAGCCCATCGATGGGGAGTAGGTGACAGCCTCGAGTAATGTTCGGTAATTACCAAATGCATGATTGATTAGGATATCTTGATAGCTTGATACTGCTTCTGGAATGTCTGTGAGTTCTTCACCACCTGCATTTGAAACAACGAGTATTTCCGACAAGGCAAAGGCCATACGCTGTCTTAATTGGTCATCAGCTGAGATAGCATGTCGCCAAAATGCAATAGTTGTTGAACCAACATGAAGTACATCGAATTCATCGTCCTCATTGATTTCAGTCGGGGCATATTCATTAACAACAGGCAGTTTTAAACTCGGTGGAAGCTGAAGTTGATCTTTAAACCACTTAGAGGCACTTTGACCTGTTAAATTAGTGATATCGGTCGGTGTTGCGCCAAAAGTGGCATGTTGAATAAAACGAGAAGTCGAGGTAGCAGTTGCAAAGGTTAGATCGCTTTCTTCACTTGTGTCGTCACCGGTATTGTCGTCGGCATCTTGATCATCAGAGTCATTATCTGCATCGTTATCAGCATCATCATTCTGATCTGAGTCACTATCTGAGCCTGAATCTTCGCTCGAATCTTCGCTCGAGTCATCACTCGAATCATCAGTGCTGTCTTGCCCTGAACTGTCATCTGAGTCGTTGTTGGAGCTTGAGCCACTACTATTATCGACAACTTGTTCTGGTGCCTGAGAGGTTGATTCTGAACCACCAGAGCCACAACCCGCAAGGCTTAAGCAGATCAGAACACAGAGATATTTTAGTTGAATTAGTTTAGTCATTGTTTCTCTCTCGTTACTTAACGATAAGTTAAGTGTAGAGCTAAAAACGCTGAGCGTGTTTTACAGTTCTAATACGGCTTTCATACAAAATTGTATGAATTTAAGGCATAGGAATTTCAATATTAAAAACAGCACCTTGCTGCTTATCTAATAAGCATAATTGCGCGTTATGGACATCACAAATTGCCTTAACAATACTAAGACCTAAGCCATTTCCTGGTTTAGAGCGACTGATATCAGCGCGATAAAACTTATCGAAGACTTTATGTTTGTCTTTGTCTGGTATGCCTGGTCCATCATCGCCAATCTGTAGCAGAGCACTTTGAGTGTGGCTTTGTAATCTGATCCAAATCTGCGCATTGTTGTTTGCATACTCAAGTGCATTTTCAAGTAAGTTACATAGCAACTGGCTTATTAAATCTCTATCACCATAGCATTGCACACTGGGGACAACTGATATCTCAAATTGGCGACCGCTATCTTCAAATACAGGTTGGTAACTGAGGGCTAATTCATTGACCAGCTCAGATAAATTAAACACGCTAAAGCCTTGAATATGTTTGCCTGACTCAATGGCATTCAATCGCACTAAATTGTTAAAGGTAGTGATGATATGAGTGAGGTCTTGATTGGCTTTCTCAAGGTGAAAATGCAGCGCGTGTGCATCATCAATATCTTGATACATAGATTGCAGTCGGTTTGATACTCGAGATAAGGGGGTTTTTAAATCATGGGCAATACCGACCGACATGGTTTTCATATTGTTATGCAGGTGTACAATTTCATCTAGCATGGTATTGATTGATTGGCCAAGCGCTTGCCGTTGTGGGTCTGTGGTATCTACTTTAATTCTCGCCGAATCAGGGGCTTGTGCAATGGCATCAAGCTGGCCAATAATCGCTTGAATTGGTTTTGAATCTCGACGTGTAATAAAGGCAAATAAAGTACACAAGGTAAGCCAGCTAAGGGGAATAAGCCAAGCAAGTAATTCATAGGCAAAAATGCCTTTCAGTCTTTGTGTTTCTTCTTGTTTTTGCCAAAAGTGAGCATACGCATGCTCATTAAAATATAAGGTGGTGGTGAGCACTTGAGTAGGGGCGTCATCTTCTAAATTCAGAGTGAACCAAGTTGGGGTATCGGCTGTGGGTAAATCGATGTCGGCGCCAAGCATAAGTTTGCCGTCTCTAAAGCCAGCAACTAACCACCCTTCTTCTAATAGGTGTGTTTTTGCTTCATCATCAGTCCATTTAGGTCTATGGGTTAGCTCAAGCTCTTTTAAGATGGCACGCGGGCCTTGCTCTTCATAGATATGCTCTATTTCTTCAGCATATTCAGCAAACTCATTCTTTTGCTCGTTCTTATCAAGCCAAAGCGAGATTTCGATGAAGGCAGATAAAACAATAAGTAATGCAAACCAAGACAATGTGCTTAGTTTTAAAGTTTGCACGATTTGATGTTTATTCATCATCTAGTTGCCTCGACAATAAGTAGCCACAACCACGTACGGTTTTGATCATATCGAAAGCAAAGGGTTTATCTATTTTATTTCTAAGTCTAGACACATGAGTTTGAACAAGGCTGGTTTTCGGATCAAAGCTAAACCCCCATACTTGCTCTAACAGCATGGTTTTAGTAATGAGTTGCTCGGGGTTTTGCATCATAAACTCAAGGATTTGGTACTCTTTTGGCATGAGTTCAATTTCTTTTCCTGCCCTGAATACTTGCCGAGTGGTTCGTTCAAGCTTGAGTTCACCAATGCAAATTTCAAGGCTACTTTCTTTTAGAGGTTGGCGCCGGGCGAGTGCCTTAACTCGAGCATAAAGCTCCGAAAAAGCAAACGGCTTTACTAAATAGTCATCAGCGCCGGCATCTAACCCTGCAACTCTATCAGATGTGTCACTGAGCGCCGTAAGCATGATGATAGGAATGGTAACTTTGCTTGCTCGCAGGATGCGAACGGCATCAAGGCCATCCATATTAGGCAGTAATCTATCGAATATGATGACATCAAATTCACTTGACGATGCTAACAGCATGGCCTGTTCAGCATTATCACAGTGTTGAACTATTTCGCCATGTTGCTGTAGTCCCTTACTGATAAATTCAGCAGTATCTAAATCGTCTTCAACTAATAAGATATTCATAACGCTCTGAAAGAAATCTATTACCTTTTAAGCATATCTTATTTATTGAGTTTTGATTCATACAATTTTGTAAGCTCTTTTTTGCTAAAGTTATAGATCAGAAAGCTCCAATTCTTTACTACTAATCAGTTTCTTTAGATATAGTTCAGTAAACATATTGTCATTGTAGTCAGGTAACCAGTTGCTTTTGAGCAATTTAGTCGCGGCTAATTTTACGTTTTCATCATCTTGTTTAATGACATGCCACTTAACTTCATTGAAGTCGCTGAACTCACCGTTGAGTTCACGCCATAGTGCTAAGTCCTGTGTGAGCTTTACAAGTGTTTGATTTGTTTCTGAACTTTCATGCACTGCATTACCCATTTCTAAACCTTGCAAAATTTGCGCATAAGTAAGATACAACCCAAGGTTCTGCTCAACAGGTGTTGTTAAACTTGAAAATTCAGCAAAGTGTTTAGTAAATAAACTAAACGCCATTTGAAAGTTGTTATTGGCTATCAGTCCATGAATGTAAGGGGTTACATAGCGATTTAATGCTGGAGCGAGTTGATACCTTTGCTCAAGCTTTTCGAGTGCTGAAGTTAAGCGCCTATCTTTAGCTGCAATTGCCGCTTCAACATACCAAACAAAATCGTTAGGAATATATTGTTTATTTGTTTGCTTAAAAACAGTCTCAGCATTTTCTAATTGGTTTGTGCTGAGTAAAAACAGCACATGCTGTAATTGAAAGTGGGCAAATTTATTGTTGTACTCACTATTCTCATTGTCATAACTGTATTGTTCGTACCAAGCTTCATAGTCCGCAGCAATAGGTTTAGTGAGCGTGTAGAAATCTAACGCATAAAGTGGCGCATTTCGCAGATTCGGTGCGATTAAACGGGCACGTTCAAAGTATTGCTGCGCTTTTTGGCGATCGCGCTTAACTAAATAGGCATAGGCTAATTTTACAAGCACTTCAGGGTCATTTGGGTTTAGCTTGAACGCAGTTTGCAGTGAGGTGAGTGCCTCTGTTGTTTGCTGTTGCGACAGTAAGAAATCACCATAAAAAAGGTGAAATAAACTACTTTTCTGCTCTAGAGAGCGTCCTTGTTCGAAATAGATTTTTGCTGTTTCAAAGTCACCATTTTGCTGGTGGAGCGCACCAAGTAGTGCAATGGCATTAATATGATGAGGTTCAATTTCTATGGCTTTTTGCAGCAAGGGTAAACAGCTTGCGTAGGTTTTCGTTTGGCTGTGCTGACCGTAAACAAGCAATTGGTAATCGCTGTTACACAAACCAAACAGGGCATTAGCGTTGTTGGGGCTCTCATTCAAAATGGTTTTATAGAGTTTGCTCGCTTGGTTAATTGCGCTAACTTTACGCTGTTTGACCAAATGATCTGCAAGGGTTAAATCTTCAAAATAAGTTTGTTCATTTGGCTGGTTTTTTAACTGCGCTTGTAACTCTTCTTTGATTGAGCCGTTGTTCATAAACCAAAAAACGATAACCATAAACGCAAAAATACATACAGCGAAAGCCGTTAACTTATGCTTTTTCGTTATTTTTTCTGCTGGCGATAGCTGTAACGCCTGTGTTTCTGAGCTGTTTTGCGGCAATGAATTTTGTTCTTCACGCTTAAACTTCAGTTCAATATGAGGGGAGAGCCTGTAACCTTTTCCTGAAATCTGTTCAATGGCTTCAGTAATGGTTTTATCTTGATGAAGTGTTTTTCTTAGCTGCGCAACGGCCTGATAAATAGAGCTATCAGTAACCACGCGATCGGGCCAAATTTCTTTGGCGATAAAATTTAAACTCAGCGGTGTGTTTTGATGACGAGTTAGCAAGACCAATAAAGCCATAACTTTAGGAGGCAGCGAGCACTCTAACGATTGTTCGGCTAAAGTTAGCTTGTTCAAATGTGGCTCTACATACCAATTGGCGAGTATAAAAGGGGCCTCTGTCTTTTCCATCTTTATGATAACTTTGCTTATTTTTATTTTGAGACAAAATTCAGGGTAAAATTATATGCTTTTTAAGTAATTAACCCAGTGTTTTTTTAAGGTGGCGCCAGTTTCAAAAAAGGAGTCACCATGAAAACACTTATGCTAACTAGCTTACTATTACCTTTCGTTTTAAATGCGAAAGAATTTGATGTCATCATCAAAAACGTTACCGTTATTTCGCCGCTTAACCCATACCAAGCCAGCGTTGCAGATAAACGTTGGGTCGGCATTCAAGATGACAAAATTAAAACCATATCGACAAAAGCCTTGAACGACGCTGACTCTAATTTGATTGATGGCACCGGCAAGTTTTTAATTCCCGGTTTGATGGACGCCCATGTGCATCTAAATCGCATGCCTGGGTTACCCTTTGAGCTTAGCAAGTTTAATGAAAAGGAGATTGCTGAGCTTGAAAGTTTACAGCTGCAATACCAGCAAAGGCAGGGAAAAAATTACTTATATTATGGTGTGACTCAAGTGCTTGAGCCTGGTGCGAGTAAAGAGAGTATGTCGTTATTTCAAAGTAACGGTGTGGCACCAACAAGCTTTTTTTGTGGTGCTGTGCCTGTTTATCAAGGATATAACGCGCAAGGTATAAATTATGAACACCTACATGAAAAGCGCCCATATTATGCGCATCAACATGGCGATCCAAGTCACCTGCATGAAAAACATATATTAGAAAGTCATTCACCTAGACAATTAATAAAACGCATGGCCGATGATGGCGCTATATGCACCAAAGTGTATTTAGAGGATGGTTTTGGCGAACGCTCAGATATTCCACTAATTGCTTCTAAAACTCTTGATGAACTCAAATTTGCCAGTGAGAAACACGGTTTAAAAATGATGGCCCATGCCAATGCCACCGATATGCAGCGTTTAGGGTTGAATCATCAAGTGGATGTGATGGCGCATGGTAATTGGAATTGGCTCGAAGAAAGCAGAGAAGGCACAAAAGGTGTAAATGATGAGCTACCACCTAAAGTAAAAGCTGTCGCCGATGATATTATTCGCTCAGGTGTTGTTTATCAACCAACACTCAATGTCATGCGTTCACTGACCGATGTGATGCGTGAAGGTCATATTACTCAGCCGGAGTACAAAACAGTATTGCGAAAAGCACAAGTTGCTTGGTACCAAACAGAAGCTGGGCAATGGTTTGCACGAGAAATGAAAAAAGGCTGGGGTAATATGAGCGATGCGCAAAAAATAGCGCGCTTTGAATTTAACCAACAGCTTGGTAAACGCGTTTTAAATTACATCTACCAAAACGGAGGCCTTATTTCACTGGCAACCGACACACCACCTGCACCGACCTATGCATCACAACCGGGATTAGCAACCTATTGGGAATTAAAAGATATGCATGACGCAGGCATGAGTTTGGCAAGTATTCTTGCTGCGGCAACTTTGAATAATGCCAAGGCATTTTCGTTAGATAAACAATACGGCACGGTCGAAGTGGGCAAAGTGGCTAATTTCTTGTTGCTGAATGTCAGCCCTTTACAGAGTGTCGAAGCATATAATCATATAGATACGGTTATTCTTAATGGTGAGCCTTTGTCTAGAACGGATTTAGAAATAACAAAATAAATCAGTAGATTGCATTTTGTTTAGGAAGATGTTTTTATGCTCGAGAATGTACCTGATAAGGAAAAGTCATGATCCGCCTTGCAAATCTAGAAGATCTTCCACAAGTACTCAACTTATACCGAGAACTACGTCCGCAGGACCCCGAGCTTGAAAAGTCTTTCTCTGAGCAGGTATGGTCTGAGATGATGCGCTGCCCAGAAACACATATAGTGGTGGCAGATATCGAAGGGGAGTTAGCCGCAACTTGCGCGCTGGGTTTGAATAAGAGTATTGCAAATGGCGGTCGACCTTTTGCCATTATTGAACATGTGATCACCGCAGAAAAATTCCGCCGTCGTGGATTAAGTCAACAGGTACTTGAGTTTAGCATTCAAAAAGCATGGGAGCTAAATTGCTACAAAGTTATGCTGCTCTCAGGTGAGAATCTCACTGGCGCGCACCGAGTATATGAGTCGGTAGGCTTTAAAGCAGGTATCGAGAAGGGCTTTGTGATTAAAGCGCCAAAAAAGTAATAGAAGAAATGAACAAAACAATATTAGTTACCAAAAGACTCACCTTAGCCCCTTTAAATGAAAGCGATAAGTCTCTTTTCATTCAGTTATGTATGGACCCTGAGGTGATGGAACACTGTTATGATCCTAGTACGTTAGAAGAAGCTGAGGCTGGCTTTGAGGCTTTTGCTCAGCCGTGGGATAGCAACAGCCATGATTGGTTATGTTTTGGGATAACTGAAACAAACACAGGCGATAAAGTTGGCAATATCTCAATCAAAATACTTGATCACAAAACAAGAGCAGCTGAAGTTGGATTTTTATTGAGTCCAAATAAACAGGGCAGAGGGTATGCTTTTGAGGCGCTTGAAGCTGTGGTTAAATTTGCCGTTACTGCATTAGACATTCAAACGCTGATTGCCATTTGCTCGGTAAATAATGTGTCATCTATAAAACTGCTAGAAAAGAGTGGTTTTATAAGAACCGCTTTGCTGAAAAATAATGTTGTCATAAATTCTGAGTATATTGATGATTATCGTTATGAGAGAGCAGTAAGTTAACGTTTAAATTATCTGAATATTCCCATCTTTTTAATGTTTTTTATTTCACTCAAGTTGAATTTCTATTCAATACATCAACGGTTAATCGTGTAATCTTTTAGACTATTTCAAATCATATAAACATACCTTATTACTCTGGGTTATAACAATTTAGTAACAAATTTTGTGCAGTTGTAATTAAGTTAGTACAAACTTTGTTCAAGCTCTGTGTATCTAGACGTATATACGTATCTATATCTATGTAATGAAATTTTTACAGCTTAAATCGTTACTATTAGAGCTTTTGCACCTAAAATAAAAACAAATTGACAGCGCTGGACATTTGCTCTTTCCTTGTTTCTTGTAAATGGGTTGTTAACCGTTTGCGCACCTAAACAACAAGATAAGGCATCGCCATGAAAGCAAGACTAAATAAAACAACACAAGCTTTAATTTTTTGCGGTACGTTGGTCCCAACGGTATATGCTTCGGGTTCATTACCTGAAGTTTTAGGGGAGAATTTTGATCAAGAGCAGCGTTACATTGTGACGTTGAAAAAAGAAAATCAAGCAGTGGCTTTACCATTTAAATTAAGCCCAATGCAAGCTAAGCAGCTTCAGTTTAACCGTCTACAATCGGTTGCTGATGATGTTGCTGCCGAAGCTGTTCAAGTTTTACCATCGATTAATGCAGTGTCAGTTGAGTTGACATTACAACAAAGAATGCAAATTGCGTCTCGTTCAGATGTTGTATCAATTGAAGTGGATCCTAAGCGTCATTTACTAGCTGAGAGCACGCCTTACGGTATTGGCATGGTGCAAGCTAACCAGCTGAGCGATAACATGTCGGGTAACCGTAAAGTTTGTATTATGGATACAGGTTACACGCTTAACCACCCAGATCTTCCATCGACTGGGATCACAGGTGACGACGGCTACGGCAGTAATGATACTGGTAACTGGTATAACGATGGCAACGGTCACGGTACACACGTAGCGGGCACGATTGCGGCGATTGGTGGTAATGGCCAAGGTGTTGTGGGTGTTAACCCATCGGGTCAGCTAGGTCTTCACATTGTAAAAGTATTCAATGACTCAGGCCGCTGGGCATATGGTTCTGACTTAATTAAAGCCATTGAGCAGTGTCAGCAAGCTGGCGCAAACATCACCAGTATGAGTTTAGGTGGTTCTGGCCAATCTTCAGCTGAACGCCAAGCATTTGCGAATAGTTATGCGCAGGGTATGTTACATATTGCAGCAGCGGGTAACGATGGTAATAGCTCAATGAGTTATCCAGCATCTTATGACGCAGTTGTATCGGTTGCCGCAGTTGATAGCAGTGAAAGTAAAGCGTCGTTCTCGCAATACAATAGTCAAGTTGAGATTGCAGCACCGGGTGTTAATGTAAATTCGACTTGGAATAACAACGGTTACAAAAGTATAAGTGGTACCTCGATGGCAACCCCACACGTATCGGGTGTAGCTGCATTGGTATGGAGTCACTTCCCAAATTGTTCTAACCAACAAGTTCGTGATGCGCTTAATGCGACAGCAAAAGATAAGGGCAGTGCAGGCCGAGATACTTCTTATGGTTACGGTATTGTTCAAGCAAAAGCGGCTTATGATTATCTAGCTAACTCAAGCTGTGGTGGTGGCACAGGTGATACAGCGCCAGTTGCATCATTTACTGCTGCAGTGAATGGTAAAACAGTTCAGTTTACTGATGGTTCATCTGACGATAAAGGCATCTCTAGCTATGCTTGGCAGTTTGGTGATGGCGCAACCAGTTCACAGCAAAACCCAAGTCACACTTATAGCAGTACAGGTGATTTCACGGTTAAGCTGACTGTAACAGACACAGCTGGTCAAACAGCGAGTAAGTCTTCAATTGTCAGCATTGCAGATGGTAACACTGGTGGTTGTAATGGTGTTGTAGCATGGTCGGCAACTAAGTCATACCGTGCAGGCGACAAAGTGTCTTACAACGGTTATCAGTACGAAGCAACTTGGTGGTCAACAGGTGCACAGCCTAATGTATTCACTAATGTTTGGAAAAAACTAGGCAAGTGTAGTGGCTCAGGCGGCGGTGACAACCAAGCGCCAGTATCAGCGTTCTCATTCAATACTAACGGTTTGAGCGTATCATTCACTCAGCAAGCAACGGATGATAAAGGTGTAGCGTCTTATGCATGGAACTTCGGAGATGGTCGTTTAAGTTCACTTGCTAACCCGTCACACAGCTATGCACAAGCAGGTTCTTACTCAGTAAGCCTAGAAGTAACCGACGCTGAGGGCTTATCTCACAGTGTATCTAAGACAGTCAATGTATCATCAGATTCAAATGCTGGCTGTAATGGTGTACCAGCTTGGACAGCCGGCGCAGTGTTCTTACCTGATGCACAAACATCGCTAAATGGTCGTTTATATCAGGCTAAGTGGTGGAACCAAGGTCAAAATCCAGAACAGTTCTCAGGTCCATGGGACGTTTGGGCTGATAAAGGTTTATGCCAACAATAAAAGTTTCAATTAAGTAATTCCCACACTTTGTTTTACAAAGGCAATTTAGGTAACTAAATTGCCTTTTTTCATACCCTACCATTATTTCTCGCCTTCATTTTTCGTACTCATTGTTATGACAAGCTATGTTTAATAAAAAAGCAGAACACTTAAACTTATGAAATGGTTGAAACATATTGATGACAGCTTTGATGCATTGCTGACAGATTGCTATCAGCAGCGCGAGATGGAAATGGAAAACCACATCAACAAAATTCGTTTTTTTGGTTTGATGGCGCTGTTTTTACTTGAATTGCTTGTTGGTACGCTCAGTCAGGGACTGGATTTAATTTTAATCAGTGTCGATCTTGGCTCGATGGTAATAACAGCAGCTTGGTGTTGGCTGGTTCGGCACTGGGCAACCACAGGCAGCTATAAGCCTTGGCTCAAGTATGTATCTATTTTATTCGATTATGTGATTATTTTAGGGATCACATTAGAAATGGAATATTTGGCCGAAATAGGGCACTTCTTACGCGATCTACATCAAACACAATTTGAATTGATGCTGATCAGCGCGCTAATCCTATTTAACGTCATGAGTGCATTCAGGCAAGGTCGTGTGATTATTTACTTTTCAACGCTGTGTTGTTTAGCTGCGACAACGCTTATTTTAGAGCACAGCCAGACAGACCGAACCATAGAGATCCACGAACAGATCATCGTGTTATTCTCCGGGTTACTCGCGTGGTCAATTTCTCATTACATTACTAATACATATACACGCTTGCGTCATCGCGAAAGATTATTACGCTATTTGCCTGAAAAGCTGGTTAGCGCGGTTGAAACCGGTGCCGTTGACATAGAGCCGGGCGGTGAGCGCCGAGAAGTAACGATTTTGATGGCCGATATTCGTAATTTCACCACATTATGTGAACGCAATGAGCCAGAGGTTGTAACTCGTATTCTAAATCGGTATTTTTCAGCCATGAGTAATCCTATTTTTAAACATGATGGCATGATAGATAAATTTATCGGTGACGCCATTATGGCTGTGTTTGGTGCACCACAAGCAGGAATGAATAGCGCTCAAGGTGCAATAGATGCAGCAAAGGGCATGCTTGAAGAATTGATTGAGTTAAATAAGCAATTTGCCGAGCAGGGCTTACCGCAGCTTGAAATTGGCATTGGTATTCACAGTGGTGAAGCCATTGCAGGCAATGTGGGGAGTTTGAGTTGTATGGATTACACCGTGATTGGCGACACAGTTAATGTCGCAGCGAGAATAGAGAGCAAGACCAAAGAGCTCGGACAAACATTACTTGTCAGTGAAGACACAGCAGAAAAATCAGAGATGTCTGATTTAGCTTGGGTTGCGGATGTAAAACTCAAAGGCCGAGATAAAACAGTCAATGTCTATTCTTTTCAATGAACATCATTTAAATACTTTTTTACATGACTTTAAGGGGAGCTAAGCTCCCCTGTGTTCAAATTCACTTGCTGATTGCCAGATTACAATTTATGTAGTTTGGCTTCGCCTGAATTAACATACAGGGTTCTATCAACGAATGACTGGTTATTTTTGAAACCAACAATTGGTACATGGTGCCATTGAGAAGTGAGTTTGTCTTGCTTGATGTTAAGGGTGACAAAACCTCGGTTTTTAAGGTCAATATAACGAATATGTGGGTTTTCAGGCTTTAAAATATTGCCTACATCTCCCACTATTTGCTGCAAACCCGGTACAGGGATTGACGGCGAAGTGACAGAAGGAGTGACAATTTCAACGGCAAGTGCACCGTCATGAGTAAAGCGGTTATACTCGCGCCAGTCATATGGGTTTTTAGCAATATCGGCAGCCCAAGATGAGTGTACATCGCCAGTTAAGAACACCACATTTTTAATGTCTCTTTGTTCAACAAAGTTAAGTAGTCTGTCTCGAGCGGCAGGATAGCCATCCCATGCATCAGCGTTAATGGGTTTACCAAACATCTGAATTTGCATAATTTGCACTTGTTGACCAATTAAATTCCACTTCACGCCATTATTTTTGGCATCGAGCAGGTTGTCTTCTAACCATTGCTCTTGCTCAAAGCCCAATAAAGTTCGCATAGGATCAAGGCGCGCATCGTCTTTCACATCGACTTGCTCATCGCGACCAACATAACGGGTATCGAGCATATTTAAATGCAGCAACTGGCCAAATTCGAATTTGCGATACGCCTTTTCACGGTTACCACTTTGAGGCTCTCGAATAGGCATCCACTCATAATATGCTTGAATGGCTGCATTGGCACGGGTTTGCCAGTCGCCTTCATTGTCATTATGGTTTTGCGCACCGCCACGCCAAGTGTCATTGGTAAACTCATGATCATCCCAAATACAGATCATGGGGTGGGTTTGGTGCAGGGTTTGTAAATCTTCATCTGTTTTATACGTCGCATGACGTAAGCGGTAATCATTGAGTGACACCATCTCATGTTTTGGCTCTACCAGCCTCTTCCATAATAACGGGTTACGGTAAACATCTTCGTTACCGTACTCATATAAATAGTCGCCTAAATGTAAAACAGCATCTAGATCATCCATTTCTGCGATGCGAGCATAGACGTTAAAATAGCCATAGCTAAAGTGTGAACAAGATGTCATCGCTAGCTTTACTTCAGACACATCATATTGAGGCAAAGTCTTGGTGCGACCCACAGGCGAGACAACAGGCTCATCGAGCTCTTCAATGATAAAGCGATAGTAATAAGTGCTATCAGCATTTAAACCTGTGACATCGACTTTAACGGTAAAATCTCGCGCTATGCTAGTTTCGACCTTGCCTTCAGTTTCGATAGTCGCGAATGAAGATGATGTTGATACTTGCCAGCGCACAGACAACACCAGGCTGTTGATATCGACAACTTGAGTGATTTCTTCAGGAATGGTGACTCGAGTCCAAATGATTACCGCATCATGGAGCGGATCACCACTGGCAACGCAATGGCTGAAAGGGTTGGTTTTAAACGTACAACCCGAGAGTGTTAAACTCATTGGCATCACGCTCAGTAGAGCTGATCCTTTCAAAAAACTTCGACGTGAAATAGACATAAGTAATTACTCTAAAAAAAGGGAGCGCTAGAATTAACACGTAAAAGTTACAAAAATGTTAATTCATATCAGCTTTTTCAGAAATGAGTAATTTCTAAGTCTATGAATATAAACAGAAGCTCACTCATAGTTGATGAGTGAGCTAAATGCTCTAAATGTTAGTTAGGGCTCAGCGAGTAGTTTTTTCACCTCATCGCTGTCTTGGTTTTGATAGTTTGCAAAACTTAAGCCCATAAATTCAGGCAAGGTTGCACTGATAAAAATAGATGACAAGGTACCCGCAGTTAAACCAATTAACAGGGCGCTGGCAAAAACATTTAAGGCATCACCTCCGAGCAACCAAATCGCAAAAACCGTGGCAAGTGTGGTAAACGAGGTGATCAGCGTACGGCGTAATGTACTTTGCAAGGCTTCATTAATTGAATGACCAATGGGTTGTTCAGGTTTGGCACGAATGAGTTCACGAATGCGGTCGCCAATGATAATACTGTCGTTGAGCGAGTAACCGATAATCGCTAAAAGTGCTGCCAATACCGTTAAATCGAAGGTTAAACCAAGCACAGTGAATAAAGCGATGGTGATTAAAACATCGTGGAACAGCGCGACAGTTGCAGCGACGGCGAGTCGCCACTCAAAACGCACCATTAAATAAATCAACACAGATACCACTGCAAATACAGCCGCCAGTGCACCACTGGTTTTGAGCTCTTCACCTACTTGTGCGCCCAGAAACTTACTTTCTAGGATATGGGCATTTAACTTTGACTCAATCGCAGTTTGAAAAGCGGCGATTGAATCTGAAGCCACGTCGGGTAAAAACAACACACGCCAGTGGCCGTCTTGGCTTTGTGATAAGCTAAACGCGTCTGATGTTAAGGTACTTAATGTGGTTTGCAATTCACTCATACTGGTTAGTGACATTAAAGTGAAGTCTAATACGGTACCCCCCGTAAAATCTAAGCCAAATACAATGGGGTTAAGGGCTAAAGCGCCAAGGCTAACAACAATTGCAATTAGACTAAATATAAAGCCCATTTTACGGGCAGACTGCCAAATATTATGCATGATGCGCTCCTTCTTTCTTTGTTGTTACTGATTCAAGTTGGGCCTTGTTTTTATCTTTTTGATGCTCTTTTTTTCTTTTCTTTTTAAGAAAGAGTGGCGAAAGGTAAGACGACACCAATACGCCCGAGAACAAACTGGTTAAAATCCCAAGGGCTAATGTAATAGCAAAACCTTTGATTGGGCCATAACCTACACCAAGTAAAACCAACGCGGTGATCATCGTCGTTAGGTTCGCATCGATAATGCTCGACATAGCATGTTGATAGCCGCGTTTTAAAGCGCCAAGTGTGCTGGCTCCTTGTTTGATTTCATCACGAATGCGCTCAAAAATAATCACATTGGTATCGACCGCCATACCTATGGTGAGTACTAAACCTGCGATCCCGGGTAGGGTTAACACAGCTCCAGGTAATAACGACATTAACCCAAGTAAACAAACAAGATTCACCACCAATGCAATGATGGCGACTACACCGAGTCGCCCGTAGCAGGCCAACATGAATAGTAGGGTGACAGCTAAGCCCAGTTTGAGCGCATTAAAGCCGTTTTCAATGTTTTGCTCACCTAGGCTTGGGCCAATGGTTTGCTCTTCAACAATGGTGATAGGTGCCTGAAGTGACCCTGCACGCAATACCATAGCCAGCTCTTGTGCACGCTGCATGGTGCCTAAATTAGTGATACTAAATTGGCGGTTTAGGGCTTGTTGAATGGTGGCGACCGAAATCACTTCTTGTTGTTTAACCACATCCCCTTTTTGATTTTGGTGATATTCGCCATAGAGGGTAGCCATTGGCTTATCAATGTTTTGTCGCGAGAAACGGCTCATCTTGTCGCCGCCAGCAGGGGAGAGCATCAGTTGTACTAGCGGTTGTCCTGATTCATCGCGACCAGCTTGAGCCGATTCAATCTCTGAGCCAGTAAAAATAGGTAAGGGGTTCAATTTGGCTGTGCCGCCATCTTTATACTTGTAAGTGTGGCCACCAATGTCTTTCAACGCATGAAAAGACAACTCAGCAGTTGCCCCAATTAAGCGTTTTGCAGCAGCTGGATCTTGTACACCCGGTAACTCAATTCGAATATGCTGCTTACCTTGACGCTGTGTAACTGCTTCTGTGATCCCCAATTGCTCAATACGCGAACGCAAAGTACTAATGGCTTGGCCAATTGCTTGTTCGGCAATTTGCTTTTGGCTGGCTTCGTCAAAACCAAGTTGCCAAATCGCTTGGCTTGCCGTGTTTTGTTTAACACTCGTAAGGCTTGGGTAGTCTGTTTTTAAGTGCTTAACTAAGGTAGCAAGCTTACCTGCTTGGTTACTGTTGGCTTTTATGACCACACTATTATCACGGGCTGCTTCAATCTTGATACCACGTAATTTGTGCTCAATGCGATAATCTTTTGCGACTAAACGCAGTTTTTCGAGTCGCTCTTCAAGGGCTTTGTCGGTATCGACTTTTAATACAAATAGCACACCGCCGTTTAAATCTAAGCCCAATTTTAAAGGCGATAAATTAAAACGTTGCAGCCATGCGGGCGTAGTTGCTTCACTTTTTACGCTAATGTTAGCTGCGCTTTGTAATTGCGTTTGCAACTTTTTTTGTAATTCGGCTTGCGCACTCACACTTGCTTTTGGATGTTCAAGCAACACACGTATTTCACCGGTTTGATGATTTACTGTCGCTTCACGCACAGGCAACTGTGCGTCTTCAAGATATTGGCTAATTTGAGTCGCCGATAACGTATTGTTATGACTGCTGACCTTTAATACCGTGTTATTCGGATAAAGGTTTGGTAGCGCGCTAATTGCCAGAAATACAATGACTAACAGCAACGCCCATGGGGTCAAACGGTTGTTTGACATAGGGTTTAATTGATTTTTCATAATTCACTCATCTAGGGCAGCAAAACACAGTTTTGCCGAAAAAATTAAAAGACTTTTTTGCGATAAGTGAAATTAAGCGTGGTGGGTTAGTCGCGCTTTATAAACTAAATTGGCAGGTTTACAGG
Organism: Pseudoalteromonas sp. BZB3; assembly: GCF_040104455.1. NCBI lineage: Bacteria > Pseudomonadati > Pseudomonadota > Gammaproteobacteria > Alteromonadales > Pseudoalteromonadaceae > Pseudoalteromonas > Pseudoalteromonas sp. BZB3. The sequence goes on from NZ_JBECOS010000009.1 coordinate 135,492, forward strand.
CATCAATAAAGCCGTGGTTTGACCGCGTATTGCATTGATACCAAGGTTGTTCTAGCTTGTCAGGGCGCAAACGGTTTTCGCTTATGAACGTATCTGTCACCAGCTCAAAAACTAAAATAAATTCGCTTTGCTGTTTTGGGTGTAAAAACCTAATGGCCTGCTGTTGAGAAGGGCGTTCAATAATTGAAAATAACCCAGAATCATCGGCAGTAATATGGTGCTTTTGAGAATGCTGCAGCGATGAAAGCTCATCACCAACTTCAAACAGACTTTGATAACTAGTCTGGCTGTGAACATTATTCTGCGCGTGCGCAAACTGTTCGGCAGATGACGGGGCAACGGCCAACAGTAAAAACAGCACAGCAAGAATTTTTAAAATTCGGTTCAAAGCAACAAGTTCAAATTAAAAGCGTGCATGTATGATAAGGGCGGATTGGTTTTAATCAAGGGGAAGATAGCTTATTTGGTTATTTATATTAGGTTTGGTTGAACCTATATGAGAAACGCTATATCGTTATTTCAATAAATATCTATAAATTATAGATACCTCACAGATATGAGTAAGTGTTAAGAACTCAGATTTAAAAGGAAAATTATGGAACATTGGCGAAACCTGAGCTTATTAAAGAAGTTTATTTTTTGGCATGCTTGCAATCATTGGTGTTTTGCGATTACCTGAACTTATTTTTTATGCAAGTAGGGGGCATTGAGTTAATCTTTGGTTTTATGGTGATGTACATCCAATCAATGCGCACTTTGCTTGAAATAAAGCGTCAATCATTCAAGCGTATTGTTAATACCATTTATGCTTCTTTACTGAGTACAACTGCATTTAAGCCTCGTACGTTTTATCTGCAAAGCACTTTTTGTGTGATTGCTTTTGTCGTAACCGGTTCCATCAGCTTATCCATGGTCTTTTTTATGCCGGGCATGCTGCTCAATAATTTATCTGTGTGATCTTTTTAGGCTTTCTAGATACTGTTCATTTCACCCATTCAATGAAATGAATTGATTTCAATAAATACAAAAATTAAAAACAATGTCATTTAAACAAGGAGTTTATTTATGTCTCATCAAACTTTATCGAAATTAGTGATGAAATGGGCTATCGCTACACTGGCTATCGTGTGTGCAATGCAAATGCTCTCGACTTATATTGAGTTTATTTATCTTACTGAGGACGATTCAATTGGTTTAGATACTCTAGGTAACAACAACTTTTCTGCACTCGTGATAGCTATTGTTATGGTGTTTTCTTGTATCAAAGATGTGTCATTAAAACTTTTAAAGGAAATTAACGAAAAAGCTAAAGGCACTGCAAATGAGCTTTAATAAGCAAGTCTGTTAATCACGATTTGGTTTAAGTTCTTTTTGGAGAAAACCATGCTTTTGGGGATCAATCATATAACCATCGCAGTAAGTGATTTAGATAGCTCTATTTTGTTCTATCGCGATATTTTAGGGTTCACGGCACATGTAAAGTGGGACAATGGCGCTTACTTATCTGTTGGTGAGCTATGGTTTTGCTTGTCATGTGATGATCCCTGTAGCAAAGATGACTATAGCCATATTGCTTTTGATATTGCACCTGATCAATTTGAGGATTTTAAAGCGCGTGTTCTTTCAAAGGGGGTGTCACAGTGGAAAAACAACAAAAGTGAAGGTTTGTCACTTTATATTTTGGACCCAGACGGTCATAAATTAGAAATACATGTGGGTGATCTTCAAACCAGACTGTCATCTTTGAAAGCTCATCCATATAAAGGTCTGGTCTGGCTTTGAATATAAACTTACCAGGTCCTATAAAGCGAATAACATTTTACAGAAGCTGATTTCCTGTTTTTGATCAGATAAAACCATTTTATTTTTGACTCTTTTCAATAAAGTGGTTAACAAATTCAGATAAAACTGAAGGGATAAAATCTAGTATAACTAAGTTTAACAGGTCAGACATGTTAAATGTAAGGTTAGCAAAGTCAGCTTTTAGACCCCGAATAAACTGGGCTTAGTATCATTTTTACACTGATTGTTTAGCTTAGTTAGTTATATGTTATTGCCTGATATTGTAGATAATCATAATTTTAAATTTGATTTTACATTTTCTTAAAGTTACTTTTGTACTGTAAAAGGGACAAATCTAATAATTCATAAAAATAGAGAAAGTAAGATGAAATCTAAATTTAAAAAAAGCTTAATTTGCGCAGCAATCTTAAGTTCGAGCGTTGCTGTCGCGAACACAGCGCTAGACTCAAATAACAAAAAAGCTGATTATCTAATTACTTATGAAGCATCTAGCCTTCCAGCTGAGTATCAACAACAAATCATCAAAAACATCACTCAAGTTGCTAAAGGTACTGTAGGTTTAATTTCGTTAACAGAAGAGCAAGCAGGTGCGCTTCAGCAAATTTCTGGTGTGCGTGTAGAGCTAGATGTAGAACGATTTGCAATTCTTCCTCAGTCTCCAAGTAATTTTGTGCTGGAACAAGTTGACAGCGATGTCACTGTGGCGAACTTCACGAACAATGAGTTCGAAAATCTAGCTCAACAAGAAGTAACTCCTTACGGCATTACATTGACTAAGTCTGATTTGGTTGCTGATCCTGCGAATAATGGCATCAAAGTGTGTGTTATCGATTCAGGTATCCAAGGCAACCACGAAGAGTTTGCAGCAACTAATTTGAGCGGTAACCACAGTGATTACTCTGATTTTTGGTTTAACGATGCCGTTGATCACGGTACACACGTAGCGGGTACTATCATTGCTAACCGTGATGGTAAAGGTGTCGTAGGTGTGGTTTCTAATGGTGCCGTAGACACATATGTGCAAAAGCTATCTCGTACAGCACATGGTGCAAACTCAGGTTTCAGAACTTCACATATTCTAGAAACAATGGAAGTGTGTGCGAACCAAGGTGCGAACATCATTAATATGTCACTAGGTGGTTCTCGTTCATCTGATACTGAGCGTGATGTAGTAGACCGTTTGACTAATCGTGGTGTGTTAATTGTTGCAGCAGCAGGCAACCATGGTTCAACAGCGACTGATGGTGATGATTCATACCTATTCCCAGCGTCATACAAAAATGTTATGTCAGTCGCGTCAGTTGATCAGAATACTGAAATTTCTACTTTCTCTGCGGTTAACGATCAAGTTGAAATTGCAGCGCCGGGTACACGTGTACTTTCTACTGTTGATAGCGAGTCTGTAAATGTAAATCGCTTTATCTGGAATGCGAAAACTGGCGGTTATTTCTCTTCTGGCTTTAAGCAAATTGATGCAGGTAATACACCTTATCCGCGTATCTCACAATTAAGCGAAAGCTGTTTCTACAAAATCCCATTTGATGCATTCTTAAGCCAGTACTTTGACGGTACATTAAGTGCTACTGACAAAGCGGGTTTTGATGCTGCAACAGCAGCATGTCAAGCAAATGAAGGTCAGGTTCTAGTAACATACTTCGATGTGCCAGCAGGTATTCCTGACTGGGTATCAAGAGACGTTCATAATATTGACTACGCAACTGATTTCCCAACATTAACCGTTGCAAATGTGGTTGGTGAATTAATTAATAGCAGTGGCCTGATGCTAACTGAATACAACAAGTACGGTTATGAGTATAAGTCAGGTACATCAATGGCAACGCCGCATGTATCTGGTGTTGCAGCGAAAGTATGGAGCCACTTCCCAAATTGTACAGGCTCTCAAATCCGCGATGTTCTTAACTTTACTGCAACGGATATCGGTGCTGAAGGTAAAGATCACGAGTTTGGTCATGGTTTAGTTGATGCAAAAGCTGCATATGACTTTATCGCAGCAAATGGCTGTGATGTACCAGAATCAACATGTCCAAAAGCATGGTACGAAAACCAAGCTTATACGAAAGGCGATCAAGTAACCTTAAACGGTCAAATTTTCGAGGCTAATTATTGGACTAAAAATGATCTGCCATCAGAAAATGAAGGTCAATATAAGCAGTGGAAACTTGCAGGTAGTTGTGCACTGTAATTAATGGTTTGATATGAAAATAAAAAATGGCTTGTCTTTGTACAAGCCATTTTTTATTTTACAAGGAAAGATAAAATAAAAAGAAGTTATGAAAGAAAAATTCGCATTACGAAAAGCCACAGAGCAAGATGTCACTTGTTTGTCTGTTTTGAGTAGCAAAGTCTGGTTAGCGACTTATGCGAAAGAAGGAGTTAAACCTGAGTATGCAGACTTTGTAGTTCATAACTTCAATACTGAATCATTTCTGCAAGACATAAATAGTCCATATAAAACCATTTTAGTCGCTGAACAAGAGGGCATTCTGCAAGGTTATTTGCTCGCAAATGGACAGAGCCATTATCAAGGTCAATCTAAGTTTGGCTATGAAATTGAACGCCTTTATGTTGATACTCAATTTAAAGGGCAGGGTATCGGAAAAGCACTTCTGCAAAGGTGCCAAAATGAGTTAGGCCCTAAGTTCTGGCTTTATACCTGGGTTGAAAATGACGCTAATGACTTTTATAAACATTTAGGGCTTATTAATATCGGACAATTAATGTTCGATTTTCATGGCGTAAAAATTCAGAATTGGGTTTACTCTAGTGCTAAGTTAGCCTAAATGCCTCAGTTGTTTTGACTTAAAATAAGTTTTCTCACCATCAGCTCCCATAATTTCTTTATCATGGCATCTAAAGCACATATCAAATTACGCGCCTATTTAATCTGGTTCATAAAACTTAAAGTAGCCTGAATGTTTCAAAAGCAGAGAAAACGAAACTCACTGACTTGAGTGATTTTCGGAGATTTGAATTTACCAACCACATTAAATTCATTAGCTACAAACTCTTACCACCTAGATCTCACAATCTCAATGTCTTTAGTCCGCGCGCGATCCTTTTTAAGTAAATAAATGTAAATCAAGTAACTGCTTGTTTAATATAAATTATTTTTATTATTGAAATTTTGACAGCGTTGACACGTTAGATAACTTATTCTTTTGTTATCTTTTTGTAATAAATTAGAGTGTATACTTCTGCGCGCTGACATGGGGTCAGCTTTTGGAAGCGGTTTGCAAAGGAAGGTGAATATAAAAATAAATCTTAATTAAAACAAACGGTTAATTATGAAACTCTCACTTAGATTGACATCTATGGCGATGCTGATGAGCTCGTTGTCAGGTGTAACCTTGGCTGCTGCGCCACAAAACTATTACCAGAACATTGATAATGCAAATGCAACAACACTGAAACAAAGCTTGCATATAATTATTAAAGGTCACACAAAAATTCCTTATACATCATCAAATACAGATACTTGGGATGTGCTAGAAAAAGCCGATGAAAACCCAGATAACAACTCTCAAGTTGTTGATGTATATAAAAATGCAGTTTACACCAAAGTGGGCGGCGGCAATACTAACTACAACCGCGAACACTCTTGGCCGAAGTCTTATGGTTTTCCAAAAGATGGTAGTCAAAATTTGGCGTATACAGACCTGCATCACTTATTTATTTCAAATGGTAGCTACAATTCGAGCAGAAATAACAAACCTTATGCAAACTGTACTAGTGCATCTTGTTCAATAAAAACTACTGATGTGAATAACAATCGCGGTGGCTCATCTTCTGAAGTGAATCTAACTATGGGCTCAGGTCCGTTAGATGGTATTTGGCAAACTTGGCCGGGCCGTCGTGGTGATGTAGCCCGTGCATTAATGTACTTAGCAGTGCGCTATGAAGGTGGTACAAATGCCAATGGTTTTGTAGAGCCTGATCTTATTTTGACCGATGATCGCAGTAAAATTGAAGCCTCTAAGACGGGTGGTAATGAAGCTGTTGCTTATATGGGTTTAAAAACAGTGCTTATTCAATGGCACAAAGACGATCCAGTTGATGATTTTGAGCGCCGTCGTAACGATGTGATTTTCCAATATCAAGGTAACCGTAACCCATTTATCGATCACCCTGAATTTGCAGCATGTATCTTTGAAAGTGACTGTTCAGGCGTAGGTGCTGGCACTGGCGGTGGCGATACCGGTGGTGGTGACACGGGTAGCAGTGACGCAACACCTTGGATAAATGAACTCCACTATGATAACAATGGTTCAGATGTAAACGAAGGTGTTGAAATCGCAGGCGCTGCGGGGGTAGATCTAAGTGGTTGGCAGCTAGTAGCTTATAACGGTAACGGCGGAGCGGCATACAAAACTATCTCACTTTCAGGCACTTTAGCTGATCAGCAATCTGGTTTTGGCACTAAATTTTTCGCCATGAGTGGCCTACAAAATGGTGGTCCTGACGGTATCGCATTAGTCGATAACACTGGCAAGCTGGTTCAATTCTTAAGTTATGAAGGTACCTTTACTGCAACCGATGGTGCTGCTCAAGGTCAATCTTCAACAGCAATTCCTGTATCTGAAACCTCATCTACTGCAGTAGGTCATGCGTTACAACTTACTGGCTCAGGTTCAAAGTACAGTGACTTCACTTGGCAAGTAACGGCTTCAACGTACAATCAAGTGAATGCAGGTCAAAGTTTTAATGGCGGTACACCGGTTACTGAACCTGTGGTTGAAGAAACATTCTTTGAAATGAATAGTGTTTCTTCTATTCCTGACAACAGCGTAATGACATCAACGCTTGATGTTGATAACTCAACGACATCTGGCACTGCAACCGTAAAGGTGAATATTAGCCATACATACCGTGGTGATATTAGTCTAGTGTTGACCTCGCCAACAGGTGCTCAATATCAACTTAAGAATTATAATGGTCGCGATAGTGCTGATAATGTCGTTGAGTATTACACGGTGAATTTGTCGGGTAGTGTAAAAGGTATTTGGCAATTAAGAGTGCAAGATCACTACAATCAAGACGTAGGTACATTAAACGCTTGGTCGATTAAGATTAACTAAAGTTTTTTTTAGTAAAAAGCCCGCTTTGTTAAGCGGGCTTTTTTATTGAATTAGGTTAGCTGCTTTTTAGCAATACTTTTGTGTCATCAATAAATAGCTTGCTGACTTTCTTAGTTTGTCCATCACTGAGCGTGACGTCTTTGCTTGTAACGCTATGGATGTGCGTTAGATTAATCACCGTTGATTTATTGATTTGTACGAAGTTTTCTTTTGGTAATTCATCGATTAAAGATTTTAACGTGGTATTGGCGAGTATCATGGTGTCTTTAACCCATACTTTTACATAGTTACCGTAAGATTCGAGGTATGTAATGTCTGTAAGGGTGACTTTTTCTAAACTTCTACCTACTTTGAGGGTTAAAGACGTTGCTGTATTTGAGCTGGTCGCTACAAAAGAGAGCTTATTAATGGCTTGCGCAAAACGAGTTTCATTGACGGGTTTTAACAAGTAGTCGACCACATTGAGTTCAAAGCCGTCTATGGCATATTCAGGGTGGGCGCTAACGATGATCACTGGCGGGCACTGTTTAACAACTTTTAGCATCTCAATACCAGTTAGGGCAGGCATGTTGATATCTAAAAATAATAAATCAATGTCTTGATTGGCTAATACTTGCAATGCTTCAACGGCACTATAGCACTGAGCGACAACCTCAAAATTAGGGTACTTTTTTAAATGATGAAGCAGCACTTGGTGTGCAATCGGCTCATCATCTATTAATACAACTTTATGTTTCATGTTAGCTCTATTTCTAAATTGCACTGCCAATGATCACCCTCAGGACCATAGTTTAATTGGTGAGTATTAGCATAAATGAGAGAAAGCCGTTTGCTTAAATTTTGTAAGCCAACGCCGGTATGCTCCTCGCTTTGCTTCATATCTTTGGCCATTTGGTCGCTAAAACTGTTTTCGCAGATTAAGGCTAAGCGATTACCTTCTAGCTGACAGTCAATTCGAATATTGCAACGCTCAAGGCTATTGGCTATTGCATGTTTAAAAGCATTTTCAATGGGCACAATGAGCAGCAGTGGTGCGATTTGATGTGCTGAGGTGTTGAGTCTTGGTAGGTTAACACTCAAATTAATATTGCCGCTTAATCTCACTTTTTGTAGCTCAATAAAGTGTTTGATGTAGTTGAGCTCATCTTCAAGAGAGACAAAGTCTTTGTGCCCTTTATACACAGAGTGTTGCAGCAAGCTCGATAAGTGTTCGATCAAGTTTGGCGCATCGTCAGACTGACAAAGCACTTTGCCATAAATATTGTTAAGTGAATTGAACAAAAAATGTGGGTTTATTTGCTGTTGCAGCAAAGTGAGCTCAGCCTGTTTGTTTTGCTGTTCTAATTCGAACAGCTTGCGCTCTGTTCTGTGGTGTCGACAGAGCAGAATAATCGGGGTGCTAAGTGCTATTAAGCTGAAAGTAAACACATAGTTTTGTGGTTGAAAAATACCTTGTGCATTTGAAGGTATGAGTAACAATGTTTGCCCAGATATGGGTAATACATTAATGAGGGAAAACACAATCGGTGTGCAGATAAGTAAGTAGACGAATGTACCGCACAAATAATTAAATAAACCGAATTGCCCAAGTAGTTTTGCGATGAGAAAACGCTTGTTCAACCAATAAATTACCCAGATAAGTGCTGCAATAATACTAGATTGTATGCCAGTCCAAATAAGCGCTTTAAACTCTGTCACTCCTACGTCTAGGCTGATAACTAGGGTATTAGGGGTGAGTGTTAAAGCTTCATCATGGCTGTTGGCTAAACACATCAAAATAACCCAAGCCCCTAGTGCTATAAGCATAAATAGGTCTTCAATTTTTATGGTTTGTAAGTACCCACTATTTATGCTCCTCAACTTAAATTTGACCAAAGGTATAAAGATACTACACAGACTCAAGCCAATAAAAATCATTACGCCATTAAAACTAAGGTGAGCATTCAAAAAAGTTGGTTGCAGTGTTTGTAAGGTAAAAAGGGCGACGGGGTAAACAACGAAACCAAGAGACCAATAAATAAGCCGCTTCAATATGTACTTATTATAAGTAGCTAAATGAGCAAGTAGCATAGGCAAACTCATCATACCGACTTCAATGAATGTGCTTATATACACTAAAGCGCTTGTCTGTTTTGCTGACAAAAATTGTAAGTGAGTCACAATCATGAGCGCGCATAGCATAGGCACAAAACGTGAAATAAATAGTGTCGGGCTGCTTTGGAACAATTGGCTCATAACGCTGTTTATAAAAAGTTTACTGCGAAAAGTAGATAATGCCACTATATCTTAAACACACAATATAAGGCGACCTAGAGCGCTTTTGAAGTGACGAAAGTGCATTTTTAAATGATGAAAAGCCATTTTTGTGCTTTATCATTTAAACAAAGCAAGACGTCATCAAGTAATAGTCAGTAATCAATTTACTCAATAGCATAAAACCACTGAACAAAGTTGAACAGAGGTGATACATGCTAGTTTTAACTGACATAAATAAGCAATATCCTGACGGCACACATGCCCTAAAGCAGATTAATCTAGAATTACACAAAGGTATGGTTGGCTTACTAGGACCAAATGGCGCCGGCAAATCAACCCTGATGCGAACGCTTGCCTGTTTACAAGCGCCAGATCAAGGCGACTATGCGTTTTTAGGCAAATCATGTTTGCAAGACCCTTCTATGCTACGCAAACAATTAGGCTACGTACCTCAGCATTTTGGTGTGTATCCCAATATGTCTTGCGAAGCATTATTAACCCATATTGCGGTGTTAAAAGGGTTATCGCCCCAGCAATACAAAAAGCAAATTCCAGAATTATTAGCGCTGACAAATTTAACTTCAGTTACTAAACGCCACGTTTCGACTTTTTCTGGGGGGATGAAACAGCGCTTTGGCATTGCTCAAGCTTTACTCGGTGAACCCAAATTACTGATCATGGATGAACCAACGTCAGGACTCGACCCCGCAGAGCGTGAGCGTTTACATGATGTTTTAGTTGAAATAAGCGCTGATAAATTAATCATTCTCTCTACCCACATAGTTGAAGACATTGAAAACCTTTGCCATCAAGTTGCTATGTTGATAGAAGGCCAAATCATCGACAGCGATGACGTAGAAACCTTAATTGCGCCACTAAATAACAAAATATGGTTGAGTGACACGCTTCCTGAGAGCCATGCTCAGGTTTTAAGTAAAAGCTATAAATATGGCAAGCCATCGTGGCGAATTTATAGTGAGCAACAGCCTACTGCGAATGCACGCCCTCAACTTGCAAAATTAGAAGACCGTTATTTTTTAGAGCTTCATAAAAAGGAGGCGCGTCATGCTAATAAATAATGAGTTGAAATACGCATATCGACAACCAATTGTATGGGTGGCGAGTATCGCTGTGTGTTTATTTAGCACTCTAATAGGTTTAGGTAGTTTGCATGAACAAAGCACGGTTAATGAGCTCTACCAAGTGTATGCGCTTTTGCAAATGTTGATAATGCCAGCGGCTTTTGCCGTAATTGCAGCCACTTTACTATTTAGAGACAGTACGTCGAACATGATGGCGCTTATCGATGTAACCCCTGTGTCTTTTCGGGTGCGATGGCGTACCAGAGTGTTTGTATCGACCGCTATTTTAAGTTTTCCCATGTTGTTCGGCTTTGTAGTCGTCTGTGGTGTATTTGCAAGTCAAACAACTTGGTTGATGGGTTTGCAAAGCTTCTTTTTGATCAGTCTATTTGGCATTGTTCAAAGTAGTTTTTTGCTGATATTAATCGCCTTTTATTTGGTTAAACGGTCATGTACGCCGTTTACCTTGTATGCCATCAGTGCTGACGTAGGCATTGTTTACATAGTCATTGGCGGTACTTTAGGGTTTCCGTTTTTGTCGGGCAGCGCGATAGTGAGTGAAATGTTTTATACATTTATGCTCTGGGCAGACCCGTTTGGTATAACGCCTTTGTTAGATATCAATGTTAGTGATCAAGCTTCAAATGTGCCCTTTATAGTTAATAGAATCGTTTATTTTATAGTGGGCGTGCTTGTGTTTTTGGCTTTGTCTAAAGTCAGTATTAATTTAAATGTTGAGCACAATAATAAAAAGGCGGTTAAAACTACTCAGGAAGAAACTAGACATCATTTTGTTTATAAGCGTCTACCCGATCTGCCTGTTGTTCATTTGCTTTTTTTAAACTTTAAAGTGTTGTTGAACTCAAAGCTTACCCCTGTCATTTTAGTTGTTTGGGCCAGTATTGTTCTCAATGAGGCACTTTCAACGTTGCTTTCAGCTCAAGCTTATAATCTCAATAACAGCATAACTTCACTCAATGCCGTCGCCTGGGACGTATATTTGCTATTTACTTCGGTGTGTCTGGCGCTCTGGAGCGGACTAGTTTGTTGGCATACCCAGCGTAACCAGTTTGCAGATGTATTGTCTTCGACACCAATTAGTAACTGGAAAAAAATCATGGCAGATATGGTTACATTGTTATTTTGCTTGTTGGTTTTAACTGTTTTTATGGGGGTTGCGAGCCTAATGGCTGAGCTCATAGCGGGTAGTGATATTTCGCTGTCGCACTATGTACAGCAAATAATATTTAGTCTAATACCACAAGCGCTATTGGCCGTGATATTTGTATGTATTCATCATATTGCTAAATCTGTGATTAAAGCAGGGCTGTGTATATTTGCATTGCTAATTATTAAGTTCACACCCATTACCTCGGCGCTGGGAATAACACACTTACTCTGGAATATTGCGGGTTCGCCATTGCAACCTGCCTCTCAAACAAAGCTGTTTTTAGAGAGTGAACAGGTATTTTTACCATTTATGCTGTTTTGGAGTCTGGTCGCTGCAACGCTTTGTGTATTTGCCGTAAAGCTGTCACATAGAGGGACAGGGTATGTGATAAATAAAAAAATTTGGAGCATGCCAGCTGTTGTGATGGTGTTACTAACGCTAGGAGTCGGTGGTGGTATGCATGTTCAAATAACCAATGAAAAACCTTTGACCTATCAAAAGCAAAGAATGCAGTGGCAAGCGCAATACGAGCAAGCCTTCAGGCACTTTGCCGACTTACCTAAACCAACAATGACAGAATTAGAGACTAAAATCGCGTTTTACCCAGAGCAAGGCAAAGCATACTTTGATGTGCAATACACGTTAAAAAATACCAGTGAATATCCAATCAGTCACTTTTTAGTTAGTCGAGATGGCAATCATAGAAACTGGAGTTTGACTCTGATAAACAGAGAAGGGGAAATAAAGCCACCTAAACTCAATCAGTATGAAATTGGATTAGCTAAACCATTAGAGGTCGGGCAGTCGCTTAACCTGAAAGTGAGCTTTATGCTCAAGCAAGTAATGTTTTGGCCAAGTTCAGAGCACTTGATAATTAAACCTAAGTGGTCACAAATCGCGGCGCAATCAATTTTACCTATGGTGGGTTATCAACCAGAGTTTGAAATTCAAAATCCTTTAGAAAGAGCAAACAAAGGGTTAATTGCAGAGCCATCTCAAACGGGAGAGCCTGTTAAAGCTATGCTAAGAACAACACTTTCGACCCAATTGAAGCATGAAAGCCAAGCGCCAGGCGTAATGGTAAAACAGTGGAAAGAAGATGGCAGAATGTTTTATCAGTTTTCAACAAACCAACCTATAGAGTTAGATGTTGTATGGCAGTCTGAGCCCAGAATAATTTTGCATGAATGATCTATTACCTTCCATAAGTTTATAAAAAATAAAGTTAAATTTATTTTAACTCTCGATTAGGAAAATAATAGAAGATTGATAAGACGAATAAATCGCTACGCTTTACAGTGAAAACCATGCAATGACAAAAAGCCTAGTTAAGCAGGTGAGGAGAATACAATGAAGCGCAGAGAATTTATTAAAAGTGCAGCCTTAGGCTCGATGGGCGGTTTACTTATAAGCCAAACGTTCGGTGCACAGGCTGGTGGTAAAATGTTAACCCCTAGGGAAGTCGAAGGGCCGTTTTACCCCATAACGCCGCAAAAAGACAAGGATGCAGATTTAACCCAAGTCGAAGGTAAAGTAGGGCGTGCCAAAGGCACAATTATAGAAATCTTTGGACAAGTGTTTGATCAAGATGGTAATGCCATTGAAGATGTAACCATAGATCTATGGCAGGCTAATAGTTATGGTAAATATCATCACCCTCACGATAACAGTGAAGCGCCAATTGACCCGCATTTCCAAGGGTGGGCGATTTTACAAAGTGGCAAACAAGGTCGCTTTAAGTTCAAAACTGTAATGCCGGGAGCATATCCGTTAAATGCACCGCAGCAACGTACACCTCATATCCATATAAAAATCAGTAAGTACGGTTATGAGTCTTTACTGACGCAGCTATATTTTCCCGATCAGCCTTTAAACGACAAAGATGGCTTGTTTAAACGTAAATCTAAGCAAGAGCAAAAAATGATGACGGCTAAAAAAACCAGTAAATTGAACGAGTATCGCTACGATATTTTTCTGCAAAAGGCATTTTAGTCTGCCGTTAGCGTTTTTTTATAATTAACCCAAGACAGTTGAGCAGAAAAAGCGGATAATTAGCGGTATTTTTAGAAAAGCGCTTACAAAGCATAGTAAGCGCGCGACCGTGGAAACCGCTCTATGGAAATCAAAGTTAACTTTCTTGATAATCTTCGAATTGAAGCGAAATTCGATGATTTCTCAATTATTGCCGATCAACCAATTCGTTATAAAGGTGATGGCTCAGCACCAAGCCCATTCGATTACTTCTTAGCTTCATCAGCAATGTGTGCGGCTTACTTTATTAAAGTGTACTGTAACGCCCGTGATATTCCGACTGATGGCATTCGTGTCGCGCAAAACAACATTGTTGATCCTGAAAATCGCTATAACCAGATTTTTAAAATTCAGGTAGAGATCCCAGAGCATATCTCTGAGAGAGATAGAGAAGGTATGTTGCGCGCGGTTGACCGCTGTACTGTGAAAAAGGTGATCCAAACTGGCCCTGATTTCCAACTTGAAACCGTTGAAAACCTAGACGCTGACGCGCAAGCGATGTTGATGACAACGCCAGAAGGCGGCACAGAGACATATATTTTAGGTAAAGACCTTCCGCTTGAGCAGACCATTGCCAATATGACATCGGTAATGGAAGACTTAGGCATGAAGATAGAAATTTCTTCATGGCGTAATATCGTACCGAATGTTTGGTCTTTGCATATCCGTGATGCGGCTTCTGAAATGTGCTTTACCAATGGTAAAGGTGCAACCAAAGAGAGCGCATTATGCTCGGCACTAGGTGAATTCATTGAGCGCTTAAGCTGTAATTTCTTCTACAACGACCAGTTCTTCGGTACTGAAATTGCCAATGCTGAATTTGTGCATTATCCAAATGAAAAATGGTTTAAGCCAAACGAACAAGATGAATTACCAACTGAGATCTTAGACGAATACACGCGCGAGATTTACGATCCAGAGGGTGAGTTATGTGGTTCGCACCTGATCGATACCAACTCAGGTAATGTTGAACGTGGTATTTGTTCAATTCCTTACACACGTCACTCAGACGGTGAAACGGTTTACTTCCCAACCAACTTAATCGAAAACTTATTCTTAAGTAATGGTATGAGTGCAGGTAATAACCTAGCTGAAGCGAAAGTTCAGTGTTTGTCTGAAATATTTGAGCGTGCGGTTAAGCGTCAGATCATCGAGCAAGAAATTGTATTACCAGATGTACCACAAGCCGTATTAGATAAGTTCCCAGGTATTGTTGAAGGTATTCAAGGTCTTGAAGATCAGGGCTTCCCGGTTGTAGTCAAAGACGCATCACTTGGCGGTCAATTCCCTGTTATGTGTGTGACGCTAATGAACCCAAAAACGGGTGGTGTATTTGCGTCATTCGGTGCCCACCCAAGCTTTGAAGTGGCCCTTGAGCGAAGCTTAACTGAGCTTCTGCAAGGTCGTAGCTTCGAGGGCTTAAACGACGTACCTAAGCCAACATTTAACAGCATGGCCGTGCAAGAGCCTGAGAACTTTGTTGAACACTTTATTGATTCAACAGGTAAAATTTCTTGGCGTTTCTTCAGTGCGAAGCACGATTATGAGTTTGTTGAATGGGACTTCTCAGGCACAACTGAAGAAGAGTCAGACAAGTTATTTGGTGTTTTAGAATCAATGGGTAAAGAAGCTTATGTGGCTGAATTTACACACATTGGTAACGCATGTCGTATTCTTGTACCAGACTACTCAGAAGTGTATCCGGTTGAAGACTTAATTTGGGATAACACCAATAAAGCCCTGCAATATCGTGAAGACATCTTAAATCTTCATCGTTTGAGTGAAGATGAATTGGCTGATTTAGTTGAGCGTTTAGAAGAGTCTGAACTAGACAACTACATCGACATCATCACATTAATTGGTATTGAGTTTGACGAAAACACAGTGTGGGGTCAGCTGACAATTCTTGAGCTTAAGCTATTAATTTATTTAGCGTTAGGTGATTTAGAAGCAACCAAAGAGTTGGTTGAAGCCTTCTTACAATACAACGACAACACCATTGTTGAACGTGGTTTATTTTACCAAGCGATGGATGCAACCTTAGAAGTAGCACTTGATGAAGAGCTTGAAATTGAAGATTACATTCACAGTTTCACACGCATGTTCGGTCAAGAAGTGATGGATGCTGTTGTCGGCTCAATCAATGGCGATGTAACTTTCTATGGTTTAACTGAAACCAGCATGAACCTTGAAGGCTTAGATAAGCATTTACGTTTAATCGAAAGCTATAAGAAACTACACGCTGCACGAGCACGTTTAACACAAAGCTAATTTTGGCTTCATAAATAAAAAATATTGAAAGGCGCTTGTTGATATAAGCGCCTTTTTTGTATTCGATTTATTCTAGAGTATGTCGCTATACATAACCGCTTACATTTAAAAGCAAAATTGACATCAATGAGTGCAAATAAAGTAATACACTGTGAGCTCACTCAGGTTAGTAAAGCCAACTGCTTATAGTGCTATCAGAATGAGTTGTTTCAATAAGTTAAGGCTTATCTCCCATCCAAGCTTGAGCTACTTATGCCCCATTTCTGGGGCTTTTTTTATTTTAATCATTGTTGCATCTTGTGAAATTTCTTATCATTGCAAAAAATGTATTTTTGGTGCGAGGTTGAGACGTGCTGCTCCGTAATAAAACCCTCTTGTTCATGTCTTCCATCACCGCTATTGCGGCTATTTTAAGCTTAGGCGCAAACAGCTATATCTATATGACTAGTTTAAAGTTTGCACCATTTTCAGCCTTACTTTGTGTAATGGGTGTGTTTGCCAGCTATAGCTTATTTAAAGCAAGGGTGTTTGCCCGTTACTTGGTTTTACTATTTTGGCTTTGCCAAATATTGGTCGTAGGAATAAAAGGTCAGAAGTTTGGCTTTTTATTTGCCTTGGCAATGAGCTTTCATTTTAATATCACACCACAAGTTTATGTGGTGGTTAATGTTTTAGGTGTGATTTTGGCAAGCGTGTGTATTTTTAAAATTAAAAAAGAATGACAAGTTAACTAAATTATCTATCTGAAAAAGGTTGATATTAACTATCGGCATTCTTTACTTATCCAATTTGACCATAGAGATTGGTTTTCACTTAGCCAACGCTTAGCTGCATTTTCTATTGTTAGCCCTTTAATCATGACTAAAGCAGCTATTTCCTCAAATTGCGCGTTGTTTAAATTTACATTTTTTAAAATATTCAAAGCGCATGGGTTACGAGCGGCTAAACTTCGAGACGTTACTTTTTTTAGCCAAGCTGATTTGGGGTTACCACAGTCGTATAGAAAGGTTTTATTTATGCCCCACTCAGGCACTGTCTCGCACTCAGCATCATAATCAGGAAACTCAATAAATTCACCTTGATACTTGGTATTGACCCAATTGGGCGTCCAATTAAACAGCAAAATAGGTTTCTTTAGTGCATAAGCCTCTGTTAATTTATCCCAAAGTTCATCTGCAGAATTTAGGCTGATCAATTTAAAATTTAATTTTAATGCTCTGATCCTTGCTCTATCAGGCTTCTCCCATGGCCCAGCATAGTATATACCGCGGTTTGAGTTTTCATCTGAAAATAAAGCCGCGCACTCGTTTAATGCAGTCCAGTTTGGTAAGTTAGGGCACTGTTCTTTAACATAGCTAGGAAACCACCATTCTTCTCGAGTAGTCGCGTTATAGCGCCCCGCATCAATAATGCTATTTTCTTTTTTTAATTGATAATATTTATCTGCCATACTGCCTTCCCATACTTCTACTTGTATGTCGGCCTTATTATATTTCAGTGCATACCATTGACCTTCAGTCGGTAATTCTACATAACTGACATTAAAGCCGAGTTGTTGGTAGATATTGCCAACGATATGAGAAATGACTTTTTGCGACGCCCAGTTATTGGTAATTATTCGAATGGGTAGATGTTCTTTTTTTGTTGGGCTCGTTGAGCTTTGGGCGCTTAAACTATATACAAAAAGAGCAAGCATCCAAGGTGTGAGGTTGATTCTTAGCATTGAATAGCAGTCCCTAGATACGCTTATTATTTTCAAAGCTAGCGATTATTGTTTTATATAGCATAGCAGTGAACAGAAAAAGTTCAGGGTTATCGTGAAGGTGTAAAGGTTTTTATTCTAAAAAGCGGCTTAATGAAGCCGCTAAATTTTAATAACCAAATAACTCCGCATATCCCATGCCCTCAAATCCGCCACTGGCTTTGACTCTGCCTTCCCAATATTGAATGGAGAGCTTATTGACTGAGTCTTTAGTGATGGTTTCAATCACGATAGGTTCGATATTCGGTAAAGTAACACGCCATTTGCTCGGGTAGTGTTTGTTATCAATACTCATGTGCTTAAGTTTTTCTAGCAGAATATCTTGTTTGAGAATTTGCTGTGTTTTCCCTTTTTCATCAATATGCGTGCCGCTGCAGTAATCATAGTTTTGTTGTGCATCTCGGATGCAGAATAACATCAGGCCTGTTTTTTGACTTTTATCAGTGCTACTTACTAAGCTAAACCAGTCCCAACCCATTTGATTTTTGTCGATCAAGCTTGCTGACCATTCTCGGTCGTACCAAGCATTACCTGTGACTTTATACTCTTTACCTGCAAAAGTGAGGGTGCCAGCGGTTTCAAGAAACGGGTAGCTAAAATAGTAAGAGGCATGACCGCTTTGTGTTTTTTGACTGTAGCCATTGTCACCATGAAGCGTAAGTGGGCTGTTAGTTAGCGAAACATCAATAGCATAGTCGCCTTGTTTGGCTTTCATTTGCAAAGGTAGAAAACTGTGCGCTGTACTTTTAAGTGACCAATCATCTAAAAAAGCAGCAAAGGGTTGTGTTGTTATTTGCGCTTGGCCTGCACGGGCATAGCGCTCAAAAGCAACATGCTTTTGCTCATGTTGCAGGGCGAAATGCGCGAAGTAGAGCTGATCGTCCCACCAAGTTGATTCTAATGTCAGCGGGACTTGGGTTCTAAATAGCGTCCACTGCGCACCAAAGGTTTCACCTGTCTCAGCCGTGAGGGTTGCAGTGATGTACCACCATTCAATGCCTTGCGCGAAATGTGCGCCATGATCTTCTGGAAACTTCACACCACGTTTGGCATCGACAGGTTCGCCGCGCATGGTATGTAAAAGCTGTTTTTCTTGCGGCTGTGGCGCCTTTTCACACCCCAGCAGCATTAATAAAGTTAATAACAATACATAAACAGATTTCACAATTAACCTTCCTTACGATGTAAGCTGGCGGTGAGCCTTTTCACTGGTAGATAAGCGCATATCACAGCAGATAAAAGCAAGAATAAACAGGTGCTGAGCAGAGCAGGTATATCTAGGTAGAAATGTATTGTCCAACCAAATGCAATGGGCATAACGTATTTTAGCAGCGCCAAGCCTAAAGCTAGCCCTAGCGGAATGGCAAATAAGCATGTAAAACCGACTAAACCAGTGGTTTGTATGAGTTTGAGCTTATGTAATTGAGTGGGATCGACACCAAGGCTATTCAGTACTGCCAGTTGTTTAGCGTGTTGGGCACTGAGACTTAATAAGCTAATACATAAACTGATCAGTGCGATGGCGAGAATAAAACCATTGAGTACTTTCGTGACTTTAAAGGTGTCGTTAAACAGTTTCCTCGCGATTTCTTTAAAGCGTTTATTTTCTGAAATAGCGGCGCTATCTATGCCATAGTTATTAATAAGTTTTTCAGTAATTTGAGAAGTTGATACTTGTTCGTTCAATGTCAGAGATAGGCCGTACACTTGCCAATGTAATGAGCTTTGTTTGATATTGTCTTCAAGAGTAATGAGTCCTAATGCGGTATTTCCATAGTCATAAGCAAAGGCTGAAATACGACATAAGAAACTGTGCTGGTTTTGCCTGAACAATACAGTATCACCAAGTTTAATACCGTGTTTTATAAGTGCTTGTTCATTGGCTATGCAGCCATTATTAGTAAAGTGTGTAGCACTGACAGACTTACCTGTAGTTAAGTTGATATGTGAGAAAGCATCAGCGCTATTACCAAAGCTGGCAAGTTTTGCAGGCATAGCGTCGATGTAACCGTTAGATGCCATGTAAATGCCAACACGTTGAATATCAGCATCACCATTTAAATTCGCTCTTATTTCTGGTTGGTCTTTATCAACATGGATATACATGTCGGCACTGAGTTGTTTTTCAAGATGTGCATTGAGGGTATTACTGAAACTCTTAACCATAATTTGCATACCAATAGCGCTACCTAGAGCAACTAAGATAGCCACAATAGCAATACGTAATTCAGCTAATTGAGATTTACTGTCGGCATAAAGCCATTGCCAAATGGGCTGCTTAAATGGGTTTTTGAAACGCAATAAACCTTGTAAGCAGGTTGGTGTGAGCAGCACAAACAAGGCTAAGATGAAAAAGCACAATAACAGCGCTTCAAATTCAGTGCTGGCATTTAAATACAAGTAACTTAGTGTTGCAAGAATACCAAGTAACGATAGACCGAAAAGCATATTGCCTTGGTTTTTAAGCGTGTTTTTCTGAGAAACCACCATAAGTGCCAATGTCGCTAAGTTGACAATAAATCCCAGTGCTAAAGTTTGCCATTGCCAGCCTATGGTAAGCGCTTTATCTAACTGATATAGCCCCATTAAGGTACGGTTTATATCGAGCACCAGTGCATTAGCAATTAAAAAGCCAGCCACGCTGCCAAGTAATGCGGTGATAAAACTCATTAGAGTAAACTCTATGACAATGGCCGTCGTAATCGCCTGTTTTGAGCACCCCAACAGGTTAAATTGAGTGAGCAGTTTTTTGCGCCCAGCAATAGAAAGCTTAATGGCGTTGAAGCTTAAAAACGCAGCGACAATATAGCCAAGTAGCGCCAGTGCTGCGAGGTTAAAAAAGAAAGCTTCAGAGAGCGCATCAAAGTCTTGCTCTTGTGAGGCAACTAATCTGGCTTCATGGCCTAAAATGGCTTCAACCTGAGAAGCTTGCTCTGTTGTAAGGCCTGTGAATTCGATAAAACTGAGTTTACCTTGTGCGTTGAGTAACATGTCTGCATAAGCAATATCGGTGAGCGACCAAACACCTATGTCATCAACTAATATAAATTTTGGCGTATGCGGATTGTTTTGCAGCGCAAGCGTATTGTCGTCTTTATGTAGTTGATATCTTTGTGCTCGATTGCTGTCAATCATGATAGCGTCAAATGCAAGGCCTGTGTTCTCGCTCTCTCCAGTATGTGTAGAAAATGCCGGAATAGGCTGAGTCATCCAGACCAGACTGTTTATGCCCTGAACGTAAAGGATTTTACCTGAAGCGAGAGTCAACTTTCCTCGCAATACAGGTTGTGCGTTGATGAAACCATGTTCGCGTAACTTCAACCATAACTTGCCATCGAGATAGTCTTGCCCTATGGGGGGCTTTACAATATGGCTAACCGCAGAGTCTATGAGAGCTGATGATTTACTGTGGCGATTTTTTGCTTCTTGGTTAAGTCCGGCAATGGCGGTGAGTAGGGCACTGCCTAAACTCAGCCCCACGATAAAGAGCAACAATAGCCAAGGGTGACGCCTAAAATAAGCAATGTGCGTCGTTAATATGAGTTTAATTTCAGCCATGATCTACTCGTTGAATTGCCCATTAGCGAGTACTTTCACCGTATCAAAATACTGTGTCAGTTGCTGCGAGTGAGTGACCATAACTAAATTAATTTGTCGTTCTTTACATAAGCTTGTTAGCATTTCAACCACTTGGTGTGAGCGAGCTTGATCTAAGTTGCCGGTAGGTTCATCAGCAAGTATAAGCTTAGGCTGGTTTAATAAGGCTCTGGCTATACCGACACGTTGCTGCTCACCACCAGACAATTGGTGAGGTAACTTATTCAATTTGCCATTTAAACCAAGTTGCTCAATCAGAAGGTCAAATTCTTTGGCATTTTGATTAGGGTAGTTGAGCTGGTGCTGAAATAAGATGTTTTGTTTAACAGTCAGGCAATCGAGCAATTGGTAATGCTGGAATATAAGGCCTATTTTTCGACGATAATGGGCAAGCTTTTTGTCATTATATGTAGATATAACCTCGCCATTAATACTGATTTGGCCACTATCGGGTTTGAGCAACCCAGCGAGTAGGTGTAATAGGGTGGTTTTTCCTGAACCACTGTCACCCAGTAATGCAACTTGCTCTTGTGCACTGACTTCAAAACTAAAGCCATCGAATAGAGTTTGTACGTGGTCGCCATCAGCGCGAGAAAAACATAGATCATTTACGCTTATCACTGTAATTCCTTGTTGCTCAGTGGTTTTACTTAGTTTACAGAACGCTCATAGATAAAATAAAGCAAAACTTGCAACAAGGTGTGTCAGACATTCAGCCAGTTCAGTAAATGATTTAACGCAAGTTAAACTCGGTTACATGCCACAACTCCCCAGAAGGCCCCCATAAATAAACAACTTTGCCCCATGGTTCAGCTTTAATCTGGGTAAATTTGATATCGAATCCTTGAATTGAAGAGATATGCTCATAAGCCTCATCAATGTCATGTACCGAAAGTTGCATCATTAAATTAGTTGCTAGCTCTTGGTTGTAAAAGCGGCTTAAGAAAAAATAACAATCGCCTTTTTCATAAAGGGTTAAATCTTCTGAAGCATCACTGCCGTTAAACCCAAGCGCAGTATAAAACGCTTTTGATAAAGTAAAATCTTTTGCTGGTATAAAGACGCGGATATCATCAACTTTCATTTTTCATTCCTTTTTAAAACTCATCGTGCTTGGAAATTGCTGTGAAGCATTAAATTAATGATAAACAGGATAATGACCCGAATCAAAATACTCAGGTCAGTTTTGTTTGTTTGAAAAAGGGTTTAATCAGAAAAGCACTTATACAATGTCGCCAAAGCGGCCCATTTGATAATCGCGAACAGCTTGATGAAGTTCTTCTTGGGTGTTCATCACAAAAGGCCCCATGTGGGCGATTTTCTCGCGAATAGGCTCGCCGACTAACACTAAAACACCTAACCCTCTTTCACCTGCTTTTAACGTCAGCGGTGCGTTTGGGTCAACCTCAAACTGATAGGTTTCAACATATTCATTGTCAGCAATAGAGCCAGAGTGAATATAAACAAGGGCTTTACTGTGAGC
Source organism: Pseudoalteromonas sp. BZB3 (assembly GCF_040104455.1). NCBI lineage: Bacteria > Pseudomonadati > Pseudomonadota > Gammaproteobacteria > Alteromonadales > Pseudoalteromonadaceae > Pseudoalteromonas > Pseudoalteromonas sp. BZB3. Next base: position 158,044 of record NZ_JBECOS010000009.1, read on the forward strand.
CGAAATGTCTAAGGTTGTTTCAGTGTTCGCTGGTAATATTACATCGGCAATCGCGCCATTACCGGCTAATTCATCAATTGAAGATATCGCGGTTTGTTGCTCTAGTTGCCAACTTCCTGCCAGTGCTCTTAGCTCTATACCTGCGTCATTTTGTAACACGGGGACTTTTTGCTCCGTGGTATCTTGATAACGAGGCGGACGCATTTTGTCTTTTGCAGGCATATTTAACCAAATCTGAAAGCCGTGCATGCCGTGTTCGGCATCAGCGAGTGGCATTTCAGAGTGTATTACGCCACGGCCAGTGCTCATCCATTGAACGTCACCTGCGCGTATGGCTTTTTTATTCCCCATTTGATCTTGGTGCTCAAAGCCGCCTTTACGGATATAAGTAAAGGTTTCAATTCCACGGTGAGGGTGGGCAGGAAAGCCTGCCATAAAGTCATTTTTGTTGTCTGATTTTAGTTCATCGATCATCAAAAATGGATCAAGGCTTCTACCGTCGAATCCCGCAATACGGCTAATGTTGACGCCAGCACCATCTTGGGTGGCGTGTGCTTTGTTGGTACGAATAATTTTCATGCTGCTTAATCTCTAGCTGTTTGATGAGATAAATTTAGCAAGTTTAGTTGAGGTAAATAAGTGCAGGAAATTGATAGATATATTCAAATTATTTGAAGAGTTTACTTCAAAAGAGATTTCCTAGCTTGATTGAGTATAACCAAGCTAGGGGATAAGCAATATTGTTAAATCAAAACATAGAAAATGACTAAGCTAATTTACCTGAATGTTCAAATTGTAACTCACAAAGTCTTTGATATAACTTTGATTCTTTGAGTAGTGTTTGATGATTGCCTTGCGCAACAATTTGCCCTTTATCCATTACCACTATAGTGTCGGCATGCATTACAGTTGCTAGGCGATGGGCAATTATTAGCGTCGTTCTATCTTGCATTAGCTCATTTAAAGCAGCTTGAACATGAAATTCACTTTCTGCATCAAGGGCGCTGGTGGCTTCATCAAGCAATAAAATCGATGGGTCTTTTAGAATAGCTCGAGCAATCGCGATACGCTGCTTTTGACCACCCGATAATCTTACGCCTTGCTCGCCTAAAAAGCTGCCATAGCCTTCGGGTAAACTGGTAATAAAGTCATGTGCATGGGCACGTTTTGCGGCTTCCATTACTTGTTCATCCGTTGCATCCGGGTTGCCGTATCGTATGTTGTGCCAGACATCGGAGCTAAATAGCACGGGGTTTTGCGGCACCATGCCCATTGTGTGTCTAAGTGAATCTAAAGTCAGAGAATCAATAGATTGCTCGCCTATACAAATGTTTCCAGTTTGCGGGTCGTAAAAGCGCTGTAATAACTCAAATAGGGTGGTTTTGCCAGCACCTGAAGGGCCAACAATGGCAACAATTTTGCCTTTTTCGACTGTTAGATTAACTTTATCAAGCGCCGCAACTTCAGGCCTTGAAGGGTAATTAAAGGTGACATTGTCAAACTTTAAATGAGCGTCTTGATGCCAAGTAAGCATGGAGGCATTAGATTTATTGGTAATATCACTTTTGACATTCAATAAATCTAATAATCGGGTTGCAGCACCGGCTGCACGTTGAAGCTCACCATATACTTCAGAGACAGTTGCGACACTTGAGGCAACAATCACCGCATAAAAAACAAAGGCTGCCAGTTCACCGCCAGACATACGTCCAGCGATCACATCCATACCACCAACCCAGAGCATCACGGTTATGGCGCTAAACGTTAAACCTATTACAGCTGCAATTAAGATTGCACGCTGGGTGATGCGGTGTTTTGCGACTGTAAACGCTTTTTCTACTTCTCCAGCAAATGCGGCTTTTTCTTTTGTTTCATGGGTATAGCTTTGCACTACTTTTATGTTCTGAATAATTTCACCTGCATAGGTACTGATATCAGCAATAGCACTTTGGCTGCTTTCTGAAAGCTTACGTACTTTTTTTCCAAAAAAGAAAAGAGGGAGCAGGGTCAAAGGCACGCAAAGCATTACCAGCAAAGTTAGTTTAAAGTTCAGAATGAATAGCATGATTAAACCGCCAATCATCATCAATGCACTGCGCAGCGCCATTGAAAATGAAGAACCTACGATGGATTGTAACAGTGTGGTGTCCGTGGTTAAGCGTGACATCAGCTCACCGCTGCGGTTTTCTTCAAAGTAACTCGGGTGTAGGTGGATAATTTTATTAAACACGGCCTTACGTATGTCATTACAGACTCGTTCGCCAATCCAGCTCATTAAATAAAATCGAGTAAATGTACCGCCTGCAAATAAAACAATCAGTGCAATCATGACAAAAACCGCATTGGTGAGCTGTTCTACAGAGCCTGCAATAAATCCATGGTCGATGACATATTTCACCCCTTGACCTAATAACAGGTTCAAGCCAGAAGTAAATAGCAGTACTAACAATGCTGAAAGTGCAACTAGTTTGTAAGGTTTTATAAAACCAAAAATAGGTATCAGACTCTTAAAAGCGGACTGCTGCTTTTTGTCGTTAGTGCTCAAAAGAGCCTCCAAGTTTCTAGGTTGACTGAACACGTGTAAGAAGTAGCTAAAGTGTGCCTTTAATTTACTGAACTATAAAGATAAACAACTCAAGAGATTAGAATCTTTTGTAACAAATAGTCATTTGAGGTTAAGGTAATTTCGATTAGAATGCCGCCTCTAATGACAATGTTTTCAATGGAAATTAAAGGAATACCATGAAAAAGCTTCTTACTGTTGCAGTAATTGCAGCACTTACTTCATTTTCTTCTGTAGCTGATGAGTCTAAACAGTTATTCAATCAGGTAAATATTGCTGATTTTCCAGAAGGAGATAATGCATATTACGTCTCTAGTCATTACTTTTTTGCGCCGCAACAGCATTCAGGTGTGTGGGATGATTTTGGTTATTTAAATACCGATACCAATATTCAAGCGGCTTACTTGAATTATGATAATGTGACAGATATTGCTGTATCAGGTGAATGGTTTGCGACTAAAGAGTGGTTCGTATTTGGTGGTACTGAAGACATAAGTCATATTCGCAATGATGCTGAAATTGGTTTTGGTTATTTATTTGCTGATAAATTAAAGTTAAGTATTCGATATCAAGATCGTAAATATGGCAACGATCAAACTATGCTGAAAGCAGAGTATAACCACCAAATTAATGAACATGATTATTTCGGGGTTACCCTTGATACCGAGTCTGATTTAGACACTTGGACCCTTTCTGGGCGTTATTTTAAAAAGCTTTCTGGTGACCAGTTTATTAGCTTAGATATAGACCATGAAAAAGATTATTACTTTAATGAAGACTACACGTCTGCGGTGGTTAATTACTACATGAATCGCAATTTATCATTTGGTGTTGGTTCATACGACTCAGATTTAGGCATTCAAGCGAAATACTTCTTCAGTGATAAGTTTCATTTAGGTGGTAGCATCATCGACTTTGATGGTGGTGAAGTTTACCAATTATCTTTTACAGCTCAGTATTAAGAAGTAAAACTTAACTTTTTAAATAACAAGCTAAATCAAATAAAAGCCATAAAGCTAAACTTGCTTTATGGCTTTTTTGTTAGTAATTATCTAGCTAGTAGCGAATTTCAAATTTCTGTTCTGATAGTGTTTCGTCATATTGCCATTGATAACGCAAGGGTTCAGGGTTGTTGTCATAAAGCCAAATCTCCGCGACAAGGGCGATGTCTTGGCGACTTAAAATTACCTTTTGGTTTAGTTCACCCTGACTTATGGGTTTACGAAGAATGCAATTTTGGTAATCAGCTTTGCCTGAATCGGCTTTGCTTTGACACACATTTAAATATGCTCTTACGTTACCGGTTGATATCTTGGCGTCTATCAACAAACCCACATCGGTTTTTAAATCAAATGATTTGTCGATGACCAAGTCTGTCATGATGACTTCAGAGCCAGCGCCTGAACTTGTACTGTCTTCTGAATTACCATCTGCATTATCACTTTCTGTTTGTGATGAATCATCAGAGTTCGAAGTGTTACTGGTTTGTTGTGATGATGTCGAGCTAGCTGTTGTGTTTGATACATTGCTGCCACTTTCATCCCCACCTCCACCGCAGGCGGCTAGGGCAAATAGGCTCGTTAATATGATGAGATACTTGTTCATTGCTCTGCTCCTAGTTGAATGGTGATATTGGTATCTACGGTATTGAACCAAAGAGGTGATGAAGCGCCATTGTTGATAGCAAAATCTGCAAATTTACTGTAAGCGCTATTTATATCGACTCGTTCATGAGGGTGGCGCCAAGGTGAACCTACAGCCAGTGCAAACGGGATACCATTAGCTGTTTGGAAATATATCGATGATGACGGATCACTATTGTCATCTGCTTCGACTGATAACAGAGCAGAATTAAACGCCTCTGTTGGAGCTTGGTTTTTCACATGTATCTCTAACCCACGGTAATTGCCATCGGTAATTACATCACCATGATAATGGTCATCACTGGCGAAAATAAATGGGTCGAGTAGATTTCCGGGGGCATTTTCAGCTGTAATTGCATTAACCAATGGCAAAGTAACAGAGAAGGTCACCTTTTCATTTACATCACAGTTGACATCAGTTCTGAAATACTCACACCCATTTTGCACATTGACATGATCCCAAATGTCTTGAGCGATTATCGCTATGGCATCAGTTCTTCCAGGTTCTATAATGGCTCGATTAACAGCTTGGCCATTGATGAATAAGCTGGCGTTGTCTGTATTTATTTGATTGGTTGCGACGGTTTTAACCGTACCGGTATTTGCATCTTTTTCATAAAGGCGCACGGCAAACCCATTATGGTAAGAAGCACCCACCCCAATAATCTCTCCTTCAATACGATAGCTGGTTACACCTTCAGATGAGAAATATTTGGTAGTACGATAATGCAGCACTAAATCATTGAAATCAGAGTCATCTAAGTAAGGCCAACGGTCTTCAAAGGCAAGCGTTATCCAGTCATTTTGTCCTGGGTAGCTTTCAGAGCCATAAGTCTCAAATTCATAGTCTTCTACCTCACCACCTTGCACTGCGCCATAAGCCGTGAGTGTTTCTTCTTCTCCGTCAGTGACTCTAAATCTTGCCCATGATGTACCATTGACAGCATCACTGGGGACATCAATTAAAATGCTATTATCACCAGCTGAAAGATTCACTTTATCTATGGCTTTCTCGTCGTCAGAGAAAGTACCATCTTGGTTCCAGTCAAACCAAGCATATAAACTACTTGCTTGTGAGGCATTGACTATAACTTGGGCGGTTAACCCTGCGGCAAAATCAGTCGCAAGAGTTACCCCATCATCTGAGCTGTCTGAGTAATCAATGTTCATATCGGTACTGGTGTTAATATTCTCCCCATCTACGGTTTGGCCGAGATATATTAGATTTTGATTGTCTTGGTTGGGGTCAAAGACATGGCGAGCACCATTGTTATCTAGAGCACTACGATAAGGTAGCGGTGCATCGCCAAAGTCCATTGATTCGTCTGTCACTTCTACTTTGGCAATGGCACATCGAGCACCATCATTCTGCCCAGATTTTGGACCAAGCGTGAAAATTTCTGTGGTGGGGTTATAGCCTGATTTGTCGTCAGGCACATTGGTTAGGTCGACCTTGAAAATATTACCTGAACCATTATTACTAACATAGAAGACGATGTTTTCACTGGTTGTGCCAGTTTCTTCATCATAGACATCTTGAACCCCAAAGTAGGCGGCACCAAAGGCGCCTGTGTCTGAACCAATATCCAAGCGGGTAACAAGCTCAGGGCTGGAACCATCGAGAGATACTTCGAATAAGTCACCATCAGACTCCATCGCATACAACTTGTTGGTAATAGGGTGAAAAGCAAAGTCGTAAACCGTCATGCCCCAGTTTTGGCTGCCAGAAACTCGGGTCGCAGTTAATGGAGCGCTTAAGTTATCACTGATAGGAATTTCATATAAGCCATTGCCTTTGTTGTAGATATAGTAACTAGATGTGCGAGTATCGGGTTCGCCTTCAGCAGGTGCTTCACCCGATACTTTCACATCGCCAACAAAGAAATGAACACCAGATGGCAACCCAGATACTGTAAGTGCAGTTGAGTCATAGTGAGTTGTCTCGCCTTCAACGGTTTGTTCAATACGGACAACTTGTTTACTTTCTTTTCGAAAACCATATAAATATTGGTCTTTAAAGTTAAAGCCAATAGCATTTACACTGGCAGTGTCTTCAGAACCATTTAACCTAAGTGTGCTGGCAATTATATTTGTGCGTCCTGAAGCTAAGTCGATGCCATACATTTTGGCATTGTTGTCTTGCATCAAGAAAGCTTGACTGGGGCAGGTTTCAAAAGGCGCTGCGTTAGCTAAAAATGGCAGCAGCGCAGTTGCAATTATGCATCTTTTAATCATGATAGCACCTTACAGAAGTGATTTTACTTAGAAGATGCAGGATTAGAACCAGTTGTTAAGTATCTGCTTTATATGTTTTTATAAAAATACAGCCTATCATTTTTTTAATCTGCATAGCAATTTGCAAATTATAAATTCTCAAAATGACGAACAATTAGGCCTTCTAGTTCTCCTTGCCACGGTTCACCTAAAACTTGCTCTACAGATGTTTGACAAAAGCTTAAAAACTTCAATGCTGTTTTGGGCATATAACGGTCGTTACGTGCAATAAAATACCAATGATTTACCAAAGGTAACCCATCAACAGGTAAAACGGTTAGGTTGGAGTTATGCAAATCTAATACATGCTGTGACAACATGCCAATCCCCATGCCTGCTGAAATACCAACTTTTATTGCCTCATTACTTGATAGTTGCTGCATGTGCGAAGGAGTTGCGCCTTGGTTTTGCAAAAAGCTATCAAACATCATTCGTGTCGCTGAGCCTTGCTCTCTCAGCAGAAAACGGTTCTCGAGTAATTCTCTGATATCGATGCGTTCATTATGAGCAAGAGGATGTGCGCTATTGGCAACCATCACTAAGGGGTTCACCAGAAAAGGTTCAGCAATTGCATGCTCTAATGAGGGGGGATGACTGAATACATATAAGTCGTCTAAGCCCTGTTCGAAACGTTGTAGAACCTGCTCACGGTTACCTATTTCAAGCGTTATTTCTATTCCTGGAAAACTTATCTGAAAAGGACCAATTAGTTTAGGTAATATGTATTGAGCGGTATTTACCATGGCAATTTTTAGGTGCCCAGATTGGCCTGCATCTATATCGTCTAGTTGCGAGGTAAATTCATCTAAACATGCGAAAATCTTCTGGCAAGATAAGTACAGAGCATTTCCGGCTTCAGTTAAGACAAATCTCTGTTGTTGAAAAGAATATAATCTATGACCTACTGTTTCTTGCAGTTTTTTAAGCTGAATAGATACAGTAGGTTGGGTTAGATGAAGTTGCCTTGCAGTTTCGCTAATAGAGCCGGTTTGAACTAATGTGATATAGACCCTTAACAAGCGAAATGTCAGATAGCGTTCAATCATATTTATGATTATCTATATATGTATTATTAAATTTTAATTATTATCAATATAAATAGTCTTTTACAATGCTTCGCAGCAATTTAGAGGAGTATTTATGCCTGACATAATCGTCATGTTTTTTATCTTAGGTTTGGTCGCTGGGTTATTAAGATCAGATCTGGCCATTCCGAAAGCCACTTACGATACGTTAAGCTTATTATTAATGCTGACAATTGGTTTAAAAGGCGGAACTGCATTACACGGTAATGTGAGTTGGTCTTTATTACCACAGATGCTGACGGTTGTTGCGCTAGGAGCATTAATCCCGCTGAGTTTATTTCCATTATTAAGAAAATTAGTCGGTCTTTCTGTGGCCAATAGCGCTAGTATCGCTGCGCATTATGGCTCAGTAAGCGCAGGTACATTTGCGGTTGCTTTAGCATATGCCGAAACGAATCAGTTGGCAGTAGGCGCTGAGGTGACTTTATATTTAGTGTTGTTAGAATTACCCGCAATTATTGTTGGCTTATTGTTATTTAGAAAACTCTCTCATGACACCTCTACGCAAGTTTCGATGAAAGCGCTTTGGCACGAGGCATTAACGAATAAGAGTGTGATCCTACTTGTAGGCGGTGTATTTATAGGCCTAATGTATGGTGAGCAACAAGGCGCACAAGTAACTGGATTACTAACTTCGAGCTTTAAAGTAGTACTGGCGCTGTTTTTATTAGAAATGGGTATTACAGCGGCGCAAACTTTAAGACCGCTGCCATTTAAGTATTGGAAGCTGGCAATATTTGCATTAACGATCCCGTTTATACTTGGGTCATTAGGTGTGTTTGTTGGCGCAACTTTAGATTTATCTCTAGGTTCTATTGTTGTTTTAGCTAGTATTCTGGCCAGTGCCTCTTATATCGCTGCACCTGCCGCGATAAAAGCATCGATAAAAGAGGCTGACATAGGTTTGGCGATGTTGAGTTCGCTTGGTTTAACTTTTCCACTCAATGTAGTCATAGGCATTGGCGTGTATCATCAAATAGCACAGTGGTATTTATCTTAAAAATAAAAGCTGGCATTGCCAGCTTTAACATCAAAAACTTTCATCAATCAATATTATCCCGCAAAATTTAAGATACCTTCTGTATTCATAAAAACTAAACTATTCATGGGCTGAAATGATAAAGGAAGTGTTTAATACTGAGAGTTATCTAAATGTTCCAGCGTCTAAAGTTACATGTTTAACTTAACTTTGCCTTAAGCTCAGAGCATGATAATTTTGTTGAATATCGTATGAATGTCAGAGACAGTAATTTGTCTGGTCGTATTCAAGCTAACTTGTTAATGGTCAGACTCAATACTTTGAAGTTTCTTAAATAACAAGATCAGAAGAGTGTTTCTGAGTTTGAATAACGTTTTAACTTGTTAAATAAATTCATCGAGCAGGGGAAAAACCAATTTCAAGATAGAAATAAGCTGACTGTCATCAATGATATAGAAAAAAAAGCTAAAGATTACAACTCTGCATTTACACAAGTTATGAGCTTATTCGAACAGCGAACCCAAGTTGTGCAAAATGACTTAGATGGTAATGGCGCTGAAATGCGAAAGAGCATTACAAAAATCATGGATAGAAGTGCGTCTATTCGAGATACAGATTTACTTCATAAATCTTCAAAATTACAAGAAGCGCTGTTACTTGGACGTTTATATGTAAGCAAATTTCTTATTAATAACTCAGTCGAAGGGTACCAACGCTCTCTAGACGAGTTCGAAGAAGTTGCAATAGAGGCACAAATGCTTAAATCAGTGCTAACCAATACTCAAGATATAGCCGCTTTTAATGATTTTGAAAGACTTTCTAAAGTTTATGTCGAAGGGATTAAGAAAGTTCAAGAGATCATTATTTCAAGAAATAATTTAATTGAAAACTCATTAAATAAAATAGGTTCTGAAATCGCTGAGCAAATTGAAAGGATTAAACTTGCAAGCAAAAGCCGTCAAGATGAGGTAGGCCCCCAGCTTCAATCAGATAGTGAATCTACCATTGTAACAATTATTGTATTTTCATTAATTGTTATAGGTGTAGGTGTGTTCTTAAGCTACTTTATTTCAAATTTAATCAGAAAGCCGATTGGCGGAGAGCCAGCAGAGATGGCTAATATTGTACAAGCTGTTTCTAAAGGTGACTTAACTTACCAATTTAAAAATATCGGTAATGAGACTGGTATATATCTAGCGATGCGCGAGATGGTTGATAAATTGAATGCTATGATTGCGCAAGTTATGCAGTCGACAACCCAGGTCACAAGCACTTCATAAGAACTGAATCAAATCACCACACAATCAAAAATAGGTGCGGAGCAACAAACAGATCAATTAACACAAACTGCGGCAGCAATGAATCATATGGCTACTACGGTTAATGAAGTCACGCAAAGTGCACAAATGGCCGCTGATTCAGCGATGAGTGCTGATAATGATGCAATTTCAGGTAAAAGAATTGTTCAAGAGGCGCAACAAGCTATGGCTGAGCTCGTTGAAACAATGCTTAATGTAAGCCAAACAATAGAGAACTTAGAAGCAGAAACTGAATCTGTTGGGTCAATATTTGATGTGATCAGGTGCATAGCAGATCAAACTCATTTGCTTGCGCTAAATGCCGCAATTGAGGCTGCGCGTGCTGGTGAGCAGGGCAGAGGGTTTGCAGTTGTAGCTGATGAAGTAAGGTCATTAGCAAGTCGCACTCAACAAAGTACAGAAGAAATACAGGTGATGATTTCTAAGCTACAAAGTGAAGCAAAACGTTCAGTCGATTCTATGCGTGCAAATATGCAAGGTGTAGAGCAAACTGCTGAAAAAACAGCTAATACAGAGCAAGTTTTAGAAACGATCTCTCACTCAGTTGGCACCATTAAAGATATGAATATACAAATTGCTAGTGCATCAGAAGAGCAAAATGTGGTGAGCCAGCAAATCAGTGATAGTGTGCAAAACGTTAATGAGAAAGCGCATGATACGATGGAAGGGGCCGATCAAGCTTCTCAAATTGCACATAACTTATCCAAACTTGCCAGTGAGCTAGATGGGATTGTTAAACAATTTAGAGTGCGCTAATTATATAAAAAATTAACTATTTAAATGGTTTTTACTCAGCCATAACGCAGTATCTCAACTATGCTTTTGTATATGCATACTTTGAGGTACTGCTTATGATGTATGGTGTCGATAAAATTAATGCTTTCGCGCTAGCCATGTTGAACCAAGCTGAGTTAGACGATTTGCTCTGGTCAATTGCACAAGGTGTTGGCGAAATCATGGAGTTTGATGATTGCGTCATTTATTTGCGTAATGGCGATAAACTTGTGCAAATGGCAGCTTTCGGTATTAAAAACCCCAAAGACAGAGAAATTTTTGAGCGAATAGAAATACCTGTGGGTGAGGGGATTGTTGGTACTGTTGCTTTAACGGGTGAATCCGAAATCGTCTGTGATACCCGAACTGATCCTCGTTACATCAATGACCAATATGATGGTTTGTCTGAGCTTGCTGTACCTGTAGTCTATGAAGGAGAAACCATAGCTGTAATAGACTCTGAATCAAATAAGCCAAACGACTATTCTGAATTTGAACAAGCCTTATTACAGGTAATAGCTAACATTGCCTCACCGCGCATAGCATCAGCACAATATCAATTGAAATTGAAGCAAACACAAGTTCGCTTAGAAAGAAGTAACGAAGAGTTAAAACATAGTTTAAATGAACTTGCGAAGAATCAAGCTGCATTGATCCAATCTGAAAAAATGGCCTCTGTGGGTGTGCTATCAGCGGGGATTGCCCATGAGATTAATACCCCTTTGGGCTTTTCGATAAGTAATCTAAACACAGTTTTAAAAGATTTTTTGCCAGAGCTAACCCAAGTAATTCAACGAGTAAAGTCAGATCCAGAACTACCGGTTACGAGCCGAGCCTTACTTTATGACGAAGAGTTTAACTATGTGTTAGATGACTTATCTGCACTGACGCAAGAAACGTTAAATGGCCTCAAATCAGCCAAGCAGATAATGCTAGATTTAAAACGTTTTTCACGGGAAGACTCTGATGTTTTCATTCTCTCAGATATTAATCAAGGCATTGAATCGACATTAAATATTCTACGCAATGAGTTAAAAACAGATTGTGAAGTCACGCTTGATTTACAGCCTTTACCTGAGGTGCCGGTCAATATTGGTAAGCTCAACCAAGTATTTATGAATCTCATAATGAATGCGAAACAAGCGATTTCTGAACGAGGAAAAATATCGATTAGCACACAATTTATTGATGACTGGATAGAAATAAAAGTCAGTGATACAGGCTGTGGTATTCCAAGGTCACACCTAAAAGATATTTTCACACCTTTTTACACGACCAAGCCAGTAGGAGAGGGCACCGGACTGGGTTTAGCGATTTGCTATCGGATCATATGCCAAGAGCATAATGGTAAATTGAGCGTTGATTCTGACAATCAAGGTACTGTATTTACAATCCAGTTGCCGGTGAAACACCAAGTTGAGAAGACTGCTTAAATATCTCGGCTAGAGAAATAATACGTATTATAAATTTATGTTTTGCGCGGCATAAACCGCGCGATTGCCAAGATGGTTTAATAATCTTTAAGCCAAAGTATATTCAATTAATTGAACAACTTGATCTGTTGTGGTCGCCCAGGCATGTGCAGAGCCATCCACTTCTTTGAGAGGGTGAATAATAGACTCGTCGTGTAAAGTAATATAAGGCTTTGCTAGTGCAGCACAGAAACCGGCATCAAATGCGGCATTCCATTGTTTATAGTTATTGCCAAAGCGGATCACCGCAAGGTCACAGCTTTTAATGGCATTTTGAATTCTTATGGCATTAACTTTAGCTGATTTGTGATCACGCCAAAACTGGTTTTCTTCTTCTCCCAAGCAATCGCCCGCTGCGTCACTACTCTCATGGTCAGTATTTGCTGAAATAAATGTCACCGGTAAGTTTTTCGCTTTACAGCCAGTAATAATTTGGTCGCGCCAATCAGTGTGAATTTCGCCAGATAAGTAAATTTTCATGATTGCTCCTCATGTGGTGTCGATTGAATAATAACTAAGCTTACCAGTTTGTTGACGATGGGGGCGACAAGATTAATGGCTGGAAACGCCACAACAAACGTAAAAGACCATGTTTTTAACCAAATAAACAGGACATTTTCAATAAAACCAACATTAAAAAGTGTAATGACAAAAGACACAATGCATGACATTAATAATGCAATAAAAAATGAGAAAACGAGTTTTTGATAATTAACCTGAACTATGGCTAATAAATTTATCTTCAACGGCCACTTTTAACGCTAACTACGTTGAATTCACTTACAATAGGCTTGCTATTGACGCGCAAATTCGCCTTGTTATCCCTAAAAGTTTCCGGCTGAAGACTACAACAGTATGTTTCACCTAATAAAAATGTATTTGTAAACTTCTGAACCAAAGTTCAGGTTATCTAAATAGATCATAAATATGCTACCTTTGACGAAAGAAAAAGAAAGCCAAATTTGATTGGCTTTCTTTAATTGAGTATGGATTATCTAAACACCAGTCACCCAAGAAGGTAAATAATTAAGTGCGATTGTTTCAAGTGTTTTATCAAATCCGGTTATGACCATAATAGCCAAAATGAGTAACAGAATTCCTAACAGCTTTTTTAGTTTCTCAACATTACTGAATACGTTCGGTCGAAATTTCTGTAAAACGCTGGTCGAGATAATACTGGTAATGATTAAAGCGCTGCCAGTGCCTAAGCCAAATAGAAATAGCACAGAGCTTGCCATCAGTAAGTCTTGACCTAGTGATGCTAGAGCAATGGCAGCGCCAAGTGTTGGCCCAACGCATGGCAGCCACACTAAACCAAGCATCATGCCAATCATAAATTGATTTAAAACACCGTCTTGCTCACTCTGTTGTGTTCGTTGCTCTGGTGTCAGTTTTGTTAATACCAATGATAGCCAACTCGCGACTTTAGGGAGCAGCAAACTGAGGCCCATAAGTACTAACATAGTTGCCCCAAACCAACGTAAAACTTCTGGCGATAGGCCAAGGCTAAATAAAATAAAGGTTAACACACCACCTGCAAGTGCAAATGCCACGCTTAAACCTAATGCCAATGCAAGTTGACCTGTTTTACCGCTATTTGATGATGAAGCCATCACAATGGGAACAAGAGGCCATACGCATGGTGAGAGTATGCTTAGCACACCAGCCATTAATGCTAATGGCAGAGAGACAAATTCAATACCCATGATTAAAACTTAAATGCGCTATTTAGTTTTTCTTCAATAACATTGAAACGGGTTTCAGCAACCGAATACCAAAACTGCTTGTCACCTTTGTATAAAAGCAACGTTGATTGCCTTGGGGCTCTAAATTTCTTTACCCACTGCTTATCGTTGTCATAATCAACAACAAGTACATGAAACGGTTTATCTGGGTTTTGCTCATGGTATTGTTGGAAAAGCTTTTGTTGCTTCTTACAAGTCGGGCACCAAGGGGCGTATACATCAATCATGATGACTGCATTTTGTGCTTGTAGTTCTGAAAACAATGCTTCACTAAAAGGTTGTTTTTCAAATGCAGAGGCAGAAAATGCCATAAATAAGCTAATAAAACAGGTGAAAATATGCTTCATGTTACTCTCTCTAAAAGACTGATTAATTGCTCTAGTAGAGAGAGTAAGTGCGTTTTTAATTTCAATAAAACATAAAAATAATTTTTAAACTAGGTTTAGTTATAAAAATCAACAAACAATTTAAGACTGACTAAAAGGCAAAGTTATTGTGATAACTCTGAAATATCATCAATTAAATCATCAATTTCGCTTAAGAGGTGCTGCTTTTGTTTGTCGGTTAAACTTAGAAAAACCCCATATAAAAAATCTTGGTAGCTTTGACGGTTTTGGTTGTTCAATTTGTTTAGCTCGTCGCTTCGAAATCTTTCGGGGCTTAGTAACAGCGATTTAAGCTTGTCTTGATCTTTACTCTCAGAAACAATATTTAATAACACTGTTTTGAGAGAGGCTTGATAACGTGCTCGATAATTTGACCACAAATGAGATGTAGGCGATTGAGCAAGGTAAAGTGATTTGACCATTTTGTGTTGAGATGAGGTGATGTCACCCAACCAATTTTCTAGTGAATTCTCTGTGCGAGTAAACCAGCGTTTTTGGCGTTTTTCATCACTGAGTTTTGCTCGCTTCTCTTGTTTTTCTTTTTCTTGCTCTGCGAGTTCTTCGAACAGGTTATTTACTTGTTTTTTAGTTAAATTAGGTGCTAAAGCGACTAGGTCGGGTACAATTTCTGCACGTACAGTATGCCAATGCGCAACGGCTTTATCGTTATGATAAGCAATACGCGCTGGGGTGATGTTTCCTTGTTCGATATCTGTTTTGATTTGTTTTAAATGGGCGATATAAGCAGGCAATTCGTTGCTTCTGTGCCAATCAAGCCAAGTTTTTAGGTGCTCATCGAGTAGATCTTCTTGGGCATCGTTTAATGACACATAATCGTCAACATACCAATAAGCTAACCAGTCCGCATTCTTATAAGCAAACTTAGTCGAGCAGCCTGTTAATAGTATGAATAATAAGAGTAAGTAATGCTTTTTCATAAGTTTTCCTTTCTGAGCTTACGTAAATCTACGTTGTTAATTTTGTTTTAGATTATTAACAAGCTTGTGTTGCCATGACTGTATCAGTCGAGGTTTTACTAAACATACTTATTTATTATTTAATGCTCAGACTTCGTGCCGCGAAATTTGTTCACTTTTTTGACCATAAATTGATAAAGTTCAACAAACTCGTGGCTAGCTTGGTTATAATGCCGTCAGTTATTAAGGTTTATTTTCGTGATATGGCAATTTCTTCTAAACGTGGACATGGGCGTTTTTCTACAACGCTTTTAGAAAATAATATTATCAGTGCAAAGCTAATTGGCAGCTTCAATGAAAGGGGCTGTTTTAATTATACCGAATCGGTAAAACACATAGTTAATGCATTAAATGGTGAGCCTTTTGCAATGCTGATTGATGATCTAGAACTTGAAGGTGGCACGCCTGAGGCGTATCAAACTTTGCAAGCCTATAATGTTTGGCTCAATACTCAGCCTATTATTGCTAAAGCATTTATCGTCAATGACAGAATGACGAAACATATCATACTGCAGCGTTCACCTGCTTTGCTCGAGCAAAAGATTGCTTTTTTCGAAACTCATGAGGAGGCTGAATCTTGGTTATCTCTGCAGCTATATCAAAAGTGCAGTTAAGTACTATTCTATTAAATAACCATACCTAGCATAAATGGATTTAATTTTTCCGGAGCTCTTTAACTGGCGCAAAGCATGGTTCAGAATCGGGATTAAATGCGCGTGTTGTGGGTGTACCCTCATGGCTACAGGGTATTCTGAAATTTCAAAAACCTTTTTAAAATCCCGATATCTTTCAATATTAGCGATATAATATGCGGCAGTAGCCTCGCCGATTAAAATATATTTGAACCTATTTTTGAAAAGTTGCTCAACTAGCATTTTTTCTGATTTATTGTCTACAGCAATTAATTTATTTTGCCCAAAGTACCTATCAAACACGCCATAGCTATACCCTCTGACTTTACCTATGACTTGTCCATATAATTCAGAGATATGCTTAATTTCTCGAGCTTGATTAGAAACGATGATTTCTTTGGAGGTAGCATAACTTATAGAATATAACCCTTGAATATGTTCGTTCTTTCTCCATATTGGGCTAATGCCGGGCTCAATGTCGACTTTTCCTTGTTCAAAATAGAGTTTTCCTCTTGCTACAGAGAGGGGGACGAACTCAAATTCTAGATTAGTTAAAATACTTATTTCACGAAAAATATCAATGAAAATACCTTCTTGGTTCTGTGCTTTTACAAAACTATATGGTGGGTTTGCTTGGTGATACAAAATAACGGAATAAGACCTAGGGGGCGCAGCTTGCACGAACTTGTAAACGAAAATAAGAAGTATAAGTAGCGCTTTCATAGTTGCTCTATATTAAAGCCTTTATTTTATTTTAGTACTAGAAATAAATTTTTACAGGGAACTGATTAATACTGACTATACTTATTTGAAGTCTTGGTTATGAGCGAAAGATATGTCAGATAGCAAAAAAAAAGTTTTGGCTGGCATTTTTATGTTTATTGGCTTTTTAGCTTTGGTAGCAGCTTTTGCGAATACGGTCAGTAAAATCAATGAGGCTACTGACAACCTTTATCAACACCCTTTTATAGTGTCAAATAGTGTTCAAAAGATTAAAACCAATCTACTACAAAGCCAAGTGCTTTTTCATTCGATAGTTGAGTCAGATTTTTATAATGAAAACTTTTCTGTTAATCAGTTAAAGGTCAGGATACAAACTTACAATGCACGAATAGAGGAGGACTTTTCTCAAGTAGAAAAGTATTACCTGGGTAATCCTAATAGTGTTAAATCTATACAACTCAATTTAGAAAAGCTTAATAAAAAATATAATAATTTCTATAACGCCATTGCAATAGAGCATAAAAAAGAGCCTTACGACTTACTTATTGCACAAATAGACCCTCTCTTTTTAATGATGCTTGATGATTTAGAGCAGTTACATGTATTTGCTCAGAATAAAGCGATAGAGTTCAAAAATGCTGCCCACCAAGACTACTTCGAGTCAATTGCCATCTTAGTTTTTATTATTATTTATGTATGTTTACTCGTTGCATATATTTACTTTTTAAATATTTCTCATGTTAAAAGAGCACTTAAGAGCCTTGAACTTCATTACAAGTGGCGTAAGAACATACTCAATTCAACACCTGATGCAATATTGATCATCTCTGAAAACGGAAAAATAATTGACTGTAATGAGCAAGCTACTCTGTTATTTGGATATACATCAGATGAACTAAAGCAGTTAGAAGTTGAAGCGCTCATTCCTCAAAAGCTCAGAAGGATTCATAAAGAACATAGAAAAGTACATTTAAAGTCTTCATTTATAAGGCCTATGAGTAATCTAGATGGGCTAAAAGTTTTGTTAAGAACAGGAAAGGAATTAGATGTCGCAATCAGCTTAAATGAAACTGAAATTAATAATAAAAAGGTTTATATCTCTGCGATACGTGATATTACTCGAGAAGTAAAAATAAGAGATGAGATTGAGTACCAAACCAATTTTGATGTGTTAACTGGGCTTGCTAATCGAAATATGTGCGAGAAACGGTTTGAACAGTTAGTTTCAAAAGGTAACGATCAGAACAGTAACCTAGATATCGCTTTGTTTTTCATTGATCTTGATGACTTTAAAAAGGTTAATGATACTTTAGGGCATGACACTGGAGATAAATTGCTTTGTCAAGTTGCAGAGAGGCTGAGTGGTACCGCAGAAAAGCATGGTCTTGTTGGTCGACTAGGGGGAGATGAGTTTATTCTCATTTTAGAGGTTGATAATGATGAAGATAGTGTTAAAAATTTAGCATTTGAAATAGTTAGCGATTTTAAGCGAACATTCTTCATAGATGCGAGTACTTTAAAAATCTCCTGCTCTATTGGTGTTGCCCTGTATCCATGTGATGGAAAGACATATTCTGAGATCCTCAGAAAAGCGGATGCGGCTATGTATCATGCTAAGTCGTTAGGCAAAAACCAGTTTACCTATTATTTTGATTCTCTAACGGTTGGCTTATCAAAATACTTCAAAATAGAAGAAGCCTTTCTTACTGCAAATATAGAGCAAGAGTTTTATATGGTTTTTCAACCGCAAATTGACTTCAGTAATAATGAAGTTATCGGTGCAGAGGCGCTTATTCGTTGGGAAAAAAGAGCGAATGAATTAATACCACCTCAAGAATTTATACCTGTAGCTGAAAATAATGGAAAAATCTTAGAGTTGGGTGAGTTTATTATTCGCGAGTCGTTAAATTTTGCTTTGATGGCTATTAATTTAACTGGAAATAAAAATTTTAAAATATCTATCAATGTATCACCTAAGCAATTGATGGATCACTCTTTACTTGAAAAGCTTATTGAGCATATTGATGATAGAGGATTATCAGCGAGTAATTTAGCGCTTGAGATTACCGAAGGGGTTTTACTTGATAGCTCTTCAAGTACGATTGAAATATTAGAAAAAATTGCTAATGCAAATATTATTCTATCCATGGATGACTTTGGAACAGGTTACTCTTCACTCAGCTACTTAAGAAAGTTTCCGTTTAAGCACGTTAAATTAGATAAGTCTTTTATTGATGACTTGGCAGTTAGTGATAACGCCGAAGCTTTAATCCGATCTTCTATCATGATGGCCCATGCCCTTGATTTAAAAGTAGTCGCAGAAGGTGTAGAAACTAAAGAGCAGTCAGATATATTGGCGTCATTTGGTTGTGATTATGCTCAAGGTTATTATTACAGTAAACCATTGAAAAAAAATGAGTTTAAAACACTTATCCGTGATGCAGATAAATATATATCCAAGATTGAAGATGCAAAAAATAAAAGGCAAAGAAATTAAGGCACAAAAAAAGCAGACACTGTCTGCTTTTTTAAGAGTAATTTAATTAAAAAATTAAAGTACTACGATGTTTTCAGCTTGAGGACCTTTTTGACCTTGAGTTACAGTGAACTCAACTTTTTGGCCTTCAACTAGAGTTTTGAAACCATCGCCAGAAATTGCACTGAAGTGAGCAAATACGTCTGCGCCAGACTCTTGAGCGATGAAACCAAAACCTTTAGATTCGTTGAACCACTTAACTGTACCAGTTACTTTAGACATAATCATATCCTAAAAAAAATATTGTAAAAATGTGCCCGAAGGCGGTATTGCTTGGAAAATAAAACTTGAACTTAAAGCTTCAGGACGAGTATTACGAGTAGTACAACGAAATGTAGATTTTAAATTTAGACTTTCTTTCTAGCTGATGCGCACTTTATAGGCAATGGTTGAGTAAGTCCAGTGATTTCTTAAAAATTTTTCTTGAGTGAATGGTAACTAGACAGTAACTGGACAGCTCAAAACATCTGAAATATGATAACTGTATTGATATACAGTTGTTGTTTGTTATGAAAGCCCTACCTGAAAAGTATTACTTGTCACATTTCAATGAATTAATGAACTTCTTGCGCTCGACAAGTATGCATCTATTCACTGATAAACAACGGCAGCAATTAGAAAAGTTGTCTGTATTAAATGAATCAGCGCTGTGTTTGTTATTGCGTATCGTAAATAGAAAAAGTGAGTTTGTTTTTAAAGATCACTTAAACTATGACGAAATAACAGATGTTGAGCGGGCTCTCAGTGAGCTACTTGACGCTGAGCTAGTTAAGTTTGCAACTCATAAACCACCTCATGATTTAATTAAAGAGCTGAAAAAGCAAGATCTTCAGCAAGTATGTATTAATTCAAATCTCGAAAATACGCCCGTTAAATCAGCTAAAAAACAAGCTTGGCTAGAGGCGGTCTTGCAGCAAGTGCAGCATATAAATGTGCAGCAGTGCTCGGTGTTTAATCGTTATGTATATTCTGATTTTAAGCCGACTTTTGAGCTTTGCTTATTTGTTTATTTTGGCAAATTAGGCGGCACACTTTCGCAGTTTTCCATGCGTGATCTCGGTGTTTTAAATGTACATGAAAAAGTGAATACTCAAATAAACGCTCATTTTGACGAGCAAGAAGAAACGCAAACCGCTTTTTATTTTTCTAAATTACTTCAATCTTTAAAAACATTGAGTGATGATGAAAAACTGACATTGGCACACACCCTTGCAAGTTCTGATGTTCTTCAACCAACAGGTTTTCAAGCCGAATCTAAATACAACACGCTGACTTATAAACTCGCTGTGTTTTGTCTGCCTGAGCATACTCAGCTTGCCACACAGCTAATGATGCTTAGCGGTCATGTCAGTGCGCAAGAAAAGTTAGTAAGAACTTTATATGCTCAAGGTGACATAGAGGCTTGTAAGCAAAAGCTTGACGATATTATCGAACACTCAGCGGATGAGGGCTTATTAATTTTTGCCGAGGACTTTTCAAGAAGAAAGTTTGGCGCTGAGCGCACTTCAATTTTAACAAATATGCTCAGAAGTGCAGGGGAGGCAATTCCGTTAGATGAAGCATTTGTTGGCTCGCCAGAGCAGGGGCTGATAGATAACTTTGCCCGCCAAGGGATCACCGCGATTCACTGCGAGAATGCTATCTGGCGTGCACTATTTTGTTTAACATTTTGGGCCGAGCTATATGAACATGAACTCAGTGGATTAGGTAATGAATTTTCTCGACTACCTAAACCCATAAAAGAAAATATTTTTTACGACATATTTGAAGCAAATATTGAAAAGCGTTTAGCTAGTTTTTCGAGTAATCATGACTTATACACTTGGTTGCTAAAACAAACTACAGCCCATTATGGCAAGCCTAACGGCTTTATTGCTTGGTATGAGAGTCTGTTTGATGAGCTTTCATTATTAATAAAGCATGCACCCATTGAGGCGCTTTGTGCGCATCTTCGAGCCATGGCGAAAAATTATAAAGGGCTAAAGGACGGCTACCCAGATCTTATTTGTGTTAAGAATACAGAGCTTTTTTGTGTCGAAGTCAAAGCACCGGGTGACAGTTTAAGACGCAATCAACTGGTGACTATGAACCAGTTATTAAAAGCAGGCTTTGATGTCTCAATTAAAAAAGTCGAATGGCAAATTGATCCCGCTCAGCCTTATGTGATTATTGACGTAGAAACCACAGGAGGTAAAAAAGAATACGAGCGCATTACCGAAGTGGCGATGGTTAAAGTCATTGGTGAAGAGATTGTTGAACATTGGAGTTCATTAGTTAATCCGAACAAGCACATTCCAAAATACATTACTGAATTAACAGGCATTGATAATCAAATGGTTCGCGATGCGCCTGAGTTTGTTGATATTGCTGAACATATAGAATCATTTACAAGGGGGTGTATATTTGTTGCCCATAACGTGAATTTTGACATGGGGTTTATTCGTGCTGAGTTTGCACGCTGTGGCATGTATTATAAACGGGCTAAGTTATGTACCGTGTCACTCGGCCGCAAGTTTATTCCGGGGCATAAATCATATTCTTTGGGCAATATTTGCAGAGATTTAGGTATTAGCCTTGTCGGTCACCACCGCGCGTTAAATGATGCGATGGCGACCGCTGAGTTGTTTATTAAGATTAATAAGTCTCGTATAACTTAACGACTTTTAATGTATAGAGTACATTCGCATTTTAAATGTCAGCTAGACGCCAAGTCTCATCTAGCTGAATATATTTTGTATTTTTAGACTTAGCGTTCACCCATAACTTCGAATTCATCTTCAATAAGACGCGCTTTGTTATCTGCTTCAATACGCCATAGTTCACGATGCACAACACCAAATGCTTTATTCATGGTCCATTTTGAAGTCAAAATGAAGCTCGTATCATCAAATTTGCGCCACTCTACATTAGTATATTCAACATCTCTGAAGCCTTGATCAATAATGCCTTGCCAAAATGACTCTATCATTTGCTTGCCTTCAAAGGTGCCAAATGGTCGCGCTTGCATAACAGCATTATCATTATATTGCTCAGCACAGCCTTTAGCGTCTTGGTTGTTGAAGGCTTTTTGCCATGTTGCGATCCCTTCTTTGCATGCCTCTAGTACTTATTGCTCGGTCATTTCTAGTCTCTCTTTTACATCAATATTTGTGAGGCTAGATTAACGAACTGAAAAGTTTTGAAAAACAGATATAATAGAAAAAACTGTTTTCCTATACAGAACAATAAAATGAAACGTTTAAAACAAATGATGATTTTTGCCGCGATAGTTGAAGCTGGATCTATCTCTGCAGCAGGTGAGCAGCTATCGCTCTCAAAGTCAGTGATCAGCCAAAACTTAAAAGACCTTGAGCATGCACTTGGGGTTATTTTGTTAAAGCGTACAACGCGAAAGTTGTCTCTCACAGATGCGGGAAATCGGTTTTATTTTCAATGCAAAGAGATAAACCTGATTGCCAGTAATGCGTGGGAACAGGCTCAAACTTTTCTAAATGAACCTAAAGGGCGAGTAAGGATCACAGCGCCAAACGCCTTGATGGAAACTCTAGTGACGCCAGTGATTGCTGAGCTGATAAAGCGCTACCCAGACCTGAAACCTGAATTGGTTAATGCCGATGAGCAGTTAGACTTTATGGAGCATGATATTGATTTGGCCATTAGAGTTGGCCGGTCTTCTGACAGCAGTTTAACGCAAAAGCGCATTGGCTCATTCAAAGATGTACTTTGTGGTATGCCAGAGTTTGCTGGTCAGCAATTAGGCTCGTTACCCTATATTGCCAATGTGTGGCAAGGTAAAAAGATTTCGCACACCTTTGTGAAAGAGAATAAAGAAGTGCAGCAATTCTCTACAGAGGCACAATGTATAACGAACTCGTTTTACTCATGTATATCATTGCTTAAAGCGGGTGCGGGCATTGGAGTTGTGCCTGATTTTTATTTGTCTAAATTTGCCGATGAGCTGGTGGCTGTAAATTCTGAATTAATACTGCCTAGTAACCCTGTTTTCGCAATGCATCCTTATGGCAAAAATCAACCATTGAATGTCAGAGTGTGTACTGAAGCGATAACAGAGCAACTAACAAAAATTAGTTGCTCAAAGTACCCATTAATTTAAACTTGATAAAGTTCATAGAATGATACTTGATCAGGCTTACTGAGCGCCTTAGGGCGCATTGCTTGTACTTTTTCTTTCGCTTCAGCTTTACTGTAGCCCAGCTCAACGAGCAATATGGCAATCATTAAGCCTGTGCGACCAGAGCCGCCTTTACAATGTACTGCGACAGTTGCCGATGTATTCAGTAAAGTCAGCAGCGCTGATTTTTGCTTATGCCAAGCATCAAAAAATCGTTCATCAGGTCCTTTATCATCAGAAATAGGTAATTGAAACCAAGTGATGTCTTGGTTAGCACAGACTTCCCCGAGCGTTGAGGCACTATTTTCAGCAAGCTCTTCATCAGACATTAGCGTCACAATGGCACTGGCACCAGCCGCTTTTAATTGCGTTACAGAGTCGACCAAGCTAGCGTCTTTTATTCCTGGGCAAGGCGTGAACAAAAAACTAATGTTATTTTTTACAGTTAATTTATCAAATGGATGTAAAGACATAATCTTTCCTATCTAGAGTTATGGACAACAAGCTGAAATACGAGCTGGTCTGTCACCCATTTCATTTAAGCGCGCCAAATCATTAGCTAAAAAGTCAGGGTTATTCTCCGTAGTGCTGCTCAGTACAGTTTTAGCCCACTCAGGAAGTTCGCTATTTATGCTGTAAAAGACCCATTGACCCTGACGCTTGTCGGTCAGTAAACCGCATTTTCTGAGCTGAGCTAAGTGACGCGATATTTTGGGCTGGCTTTCTTCAAGTGCTGCCATTAATTCACATACACACAGCTCTTGTTCTTTCTCTATGAGCAGCAAGCTTTTCAAGCGAGTTTCATCTGCAAGACATTTATAAAATTGTACAGGTTCCATCATGTTTCCAAGTATTCAAGCCGATTGGTATGAGTTTCAACCAATATATGGAAAATCATATGTTTTAGCTTTTAGTTGATCAAGTATTTATAAAATTATGTGTTAAAAATAAGGTGACTAAAATTATTGGTGCCATATTGGCACTAATGTTTTTAAGAATTGCGTATTTTTCTGCACAGATATTCTCCGTACGATCACATTAGTCACTTTTATCGGAGAATGTCATGAACAAACTTAGCTATACACTTAGCGCAGTTGCTTTAGCCTTAGTGCTGAGTGGCTGTGGTCAATCGAATGCACAACAAGGCCAACAACCGCCGCCATTAACTATTGATGTGGCTAACGTTCAATTAGAAGAAGTTCAGTCTTGGCATACGTTCACGACTCGCTTAGAAGCACCTGAACGTGTTGTTCTTAAACCACGCGTATCTGGTCAACTTAAAAGCATGGCATTCAAAGAAGGTGAGCGAGTAGAAAAGGGTCAATTACTTTTTAGCATTGACCCTCGTCCATTTGCAACTCAGGTTGAAAGCTTGAAAGCACAACTTGTAAGTGCAGAAGCAGCATTAAGCCAAGCGCAAGGCGAGGCAGAACGTGCACAACGTTTGGTTGCTAAAAATGCCATGTCGACAGAGCAAGCAGATCAACGTGACGTGACTTTACGCCGTGCCATTGCAAACAAGAATGCCATTGCTGCTCAGCTTGAAAAAGCGCAATTAGACCTAGAGTTTAGCCAAGTAACAGCGCCAATTAGCGGTGTTATTTCTCGTGCGGATGTCACGCAAGGTAACTATGTGAGTGCCGGTGATACAGCCCTTACAACCATTGTTTCTGATGATTTGGTATATGCGTATTTTGATGTAGACGAACGCACATGGAGCAAGCAGTTTGCTGGCATGAATGCAGATACTGGCGTGATGGTGCAGTTACAACGTATTAATAGCCAACAGCCAATTGCAGGTAAAGTCGACTTTATTGATAACGAAATCAACCCAACAACTGGTACGTTGCGTGTTCGTGCAGTTTTTGACGCGCAAGCGCATAACTTAAAGCCGGGTGCCTTTGCACGTATTTCAATGGCTGCACAAACGCCAAAAGCCTTGGCAATTGTACCGGAGCGCGCAATTGGTACTGATCTCAAAAACCGCTTTGTTTTAACTGTGGATGAAAATAACACCTTGCAATATCGCTTGGTTGAGCTTGGTGAGCGCTACGGGGCGTACCGTGCCATCAAAAGCGGTTTAGTCCGTGGCGACCGTATTGCAGTAAATGGTCCAGCACGCGTTGGTCCGGGTATGCCAATTACACCGAAGAAGGTGGCATTTAATTTTGAGAATACTCAGTTTGTTCTTAAGTCTGCAAATACCTCAAGTGATTTATTAGTTAGCGCAGCTAAGTAGAGAGTATTATGAACTTTTCACACTTTTTTATCTCAAGGCCCATATTCGCGGCCATGCTCTCTCTGATCTTCGTGATCACTGGAGCAATTTCATTGTTTCAGCTACCAGTAAGTGAGTATCCGGCAGTGGTACCACCTACGGTTGTGGTAAACGCAACGTATCCGGGTGCCAACCCAAAAGTTATCTCACAAACAGTTGCAACGCCTCTTGAGCAAGAGTTAAATGGCTTAGAGAATATGCTTTATCACTCGTCTCAAGCTACCAGTGATGGCCGTTTGACGTTAACTGTGACATTTGCACTGGGGACTGATCTTGACCAAGCGCAAGTACAAGTGCAAAACCGAGTGAATAACGCCTTGCCCCGTTTACCACAAGAAGTACAACGCTTAGGTGTAACGGCACAAAAGTCGTCACCAAACTTGGCGATGGTGGTGCACTTGGTTTCACCTGATGGCACTCAAGATACCGCTTATATGGCGAACTACGCTGATATTTATATCAAAGATGAGCTTAAGCGTTTACCGGGTGTGGGTGACTTACAGCTATTTGGTGGCTCAAAATATTCAATGCGTGTGTGGTTAAATCCAGATGCATTAGCGGCTCGTAATCTCACAGCGACAGATGTAATGGGCGCTTTGCGCACGCAAAACCAACAAGTGGCAGCGGGTTCTTTAGGTGCACAACCTTCGCCTGAAGAAAGCCAGTTTCAAATTCTGTTAAACGTTAAAGGGCGTTTAGAAAGCATCGAAGAGTTTGAGCAAGTCATTATCAAAGTGGGTGAAAACGGTCAGCTTACGCGTCTTAAAGACATTGCTAAAATTGAGTTGGGTCAAGAGAACTACGCACTGCGTGCCATGCTAGATAACCAGCCAGCACTCGCTATGCCGGTATTCCAGCGCCCTGGCTCAAACGCAATTCAGCTGTCAGATGACGTTCGTGAAACTATGGCGCGTTTGCAGCAAGATTTCCCAGCAGGCATGACGTATGAAATTGCTTATGATCCAACGGTTTTCGTACGCGGCTCAATCGATGCCGTGATTGCAACCCTAGCTGAAGCGATTCTATTGGTTGTTGTGGTCGTGGTGCTGTTCTTGCAAACTTGGCGCGCCTCTATTATTCCTTTAATTGCTGTGCCAGTTTCACTGGTGGGTACTTTTGCCATCATGCAATTACTAGGCGTGTCTATTAATACCTTGTCGCTGTTCGGTCTTGTGTTGGCAATCGGTATTGTTGTGGATGATGCCATTGTAGTTGTTGAAAACGTTGAGCGTAATATTGCCGATGGTCATAGCCCATTTGAAGCAACTAAAATCGCTATGAGCGAAGTAACAGGGCCAATTATTGCGATTGCGTTTGTACTGTGTGCGGTTTTCATCCCTACTGCGTTTATTACCGGTCTTTCAGGACAGTTTTATAAGCAGTTTGCATTAACCATTACTATCTCAACACTTATTTCAGCGTTTAACTCATTAACTTTATCACCTGCATTGTCGGCAATTTTATTAAAGCCACATGATGCACCACAAGATAAGCTTACAAAACTACTGAACGCGTTATTCGGTACTTGGTTATTCAAACCATTCAATCGCTTATTTGATAAAGGCGCACAAGGATATGAAAAAGTCGTGAAAAAGCTGATCCGTATGAGTGTGGTTGTCGGTGTAGTGTATCTTGCTCTAGTTGGCTCAACTATAGGCTTATTTAACTCTGTTCCGGGTGGCTTTATTCCTCAGCAAGACAAGCAATATTTAGTTGCAGTGGCACAACTGCCAGATGCGGCAAGTCTTGATAGAACTGAAGAAGTAATTAAGCAAATGCAAGAGATTGCGCTTGAAGTACCGGGCGTTGCGCATACGGTTGCTTTCCCTGGTTTATCGGTAAATGGCTTCACCAATAGTACCAATAGCGGCATTGTGTTCACGCCACTGGATGATTTTAGCGAACGTAATGACCCTAGCTTGTCAGCCTTTGCCATTGCAATGCAATTAAACCAACGTTTTGCTGCCATTGATGAAGCGTTTGTGGCTGTATTCCCACCACCGCCAATTCTGGGGTTAGGCACAACGGGTGGCTTTAAACTTCAAATTGAAGATAGAAGTAACCAAGGGTTTGAAGCGCTGTTTGCTGCACTGCAAGCAACCATTGGCGCTGCACAAAAAGACCACGCACTCATGGGTTTATATTCAAGCTTTAGAATTCAAGTACCGCAAATGGACATTAACATTGACCGTGAACAAGCACTAATTCAAGGCATTCCGTTAGACGAAGTATTCAACGCACTACAAGTTTATTTAGGTTCTGCATACGTGAATGACTTCAATATGTTTGGCCGTACTTATCAAGTAAAAGCGCAAGCTGAAGCGAAGTTTAGGTCGAAGAAAGAGCAAATCAACAACTTAAAAGTGCGCAATGCTGCAGGCCTCATGGTTCCTCTAGGTTCTGTTGTGACTGTAGAAGAAACCACAGGTCCTGATCGTGTGATGCACTATAACGGTTATGTTACCGCTGAACTGAACGGCAGCCCTGCACCGGGTTATAGCTCAGACCAAGCGCAACAAGCCATTGAAGCGGTCCTGACCAAAACACTGCCAGAAGGGATCACCTATGAGTGGACTGAGGTGACGTATCAACAGATCTTAGCGGGTAATACCATGGTGTATGTATTCCCACTGGTGGTTGTATTGGTCTTCATGGTATTGGCAGCGCAATATGAAAGCTTACGCTTACCATTGTCGATTATTTTAATTGTACCAATGACGATTTTCTCAGCGCTGGCAGGTGTTTACATGCTCGGTGGCGATAATAATATCTTTACGCAAATTGCTTTGATTGTACTGGTTGCGCTGGCTTCCAAGAATGCAATCTTAATGGTCGAATTTGCCAGAGATAAGCACTTACAAGGTGCAACGCATCTAGAGGCGATTATTGAAGCGTGTCGTTTACGTCTTCGTCCAATACTGATGACATCGATTGCCTTTACGGCTGGTGTAGCCCCTCTGGTACTGGCGTCAGGTGCAGGGGCTGAAATGCGTCAAGCAATGGGTAATGCCGTATTCTTCGGCATGATTGGTGTAACGGTATTTGGCTTGTTATTCACGCCAGTATTCTATCGTCTAGTAACGGCTAAGGAGCAATAAAATGCGCGTATTTAAAATGACGTTATCGGGCATTGCTCTGGCTGTGTTGGCAGGATGTGCAAGTGCCCCAAATATTGACCAAGCACAGCACACGTCGCAAACCTTCAGCAATGCGTTAAGCACACATGTGTTGTTATCTGAAGTGGCGAAACAAAGCGAACAAAACTGGTGGCAGCAACTGAACATCGCTGAGTTAGACCAACTTGTGGTTGATGTATTGGACAAAAACCAAAACTTAAAAGCATCGTCGGCGCGTTTGCGCGCCGCCCTTGCTGGGTTATCAGAGCAGCAACGCGCAAACCTGCCGCAAGGTGGCTTAGCGGTATCTGGTAACCGTTCTAATACGCCTAGTAGTTTAAATCCAAACGCAGATGTTGTGAGTACAGCCGCCGCGGGTGGTAACGTGAATTGGAAACTGGACTTATCGGGTCGCATTGCTGCACTTACTTCAGCGGCAGAAGCGGTTGCAGTTGATAGCCAAGCGCAATATCAGCAGTTACTGACTGAGCTAGTTAGCACGTCTGTTCGTAGCTTTTTACAATGGCAGAACTTACAACAGCAACATGCATTAACCCTTAATCAATTAAAAGCACTCGAAGACTCGATGGAGATCATTCAAGTGCGTATTGAAGAGGGCATAGCGACTGAGCTTGAGTTAAACAGAACACGTGTGCAGTACTTTGAGCTTAAGCAACGATTACCTCAAATTGGTGTTGAGCTTGCCCAAGTTGAGCAAATTCTAAGTGCATTAACCGATAAACGTGCCGATGAACTTAGTTTCACTGTGTTGAGTCAAACAGACTACGATGCGCTTAATTTAACAGTGAATGTGCACTCGGCAGATGATGCGCTCATGCAGCGCGGTGATATTCGTTCAGCGATGGCCAAGGTACATCAACAAGGTTATTTGGCACAAAGTGCAGAGCGTGCGCTTTATCCTGATATTAGCTTATCGGCCTTTGCTGGCGTGTTAAATATATCGGGTATGAACTTCAATAATACCCAATCGAATTGGCAAGTTGCGCCAAGCATCAATTGGTCTTTATTCAGTTACCCGCAGTTATTGGCTCAACTTGACGCTCAAACTGCATTATCAGAAGCAAGCTATCGTAGTTATAAGCAAACTTTGACCGATGCATTGTCGCAAACTGAGCTGTCTTTACGTGCTTTACAACATGCTCAGCAGCAGTTTGCACTCTCTACGCAAACTGTAAAAGCCGCGCGAGCTGCTTATCAACAAGCTGAAGCGGGATATCAAGAAGGGCAATTAGCCTACCTTGATTTACTTGCAGCAAGACAAGACGTGCTCAGTGCTGAGCGCAGCCAAGTGTTGATCCGTAACCAATGGTTAAGTGCTTCTGTTGCAGCATATAGCCAATTGAGCGGTGGCTGGTCATCACAATTAATTTCTAATCTCTAACAGAGGAGGCCTCATGTACAAGGATAACAACAAAATGAATGCATTGGAGTTACGCCAACATGGGGCTGACTTCGATTTGGAAATGACACAACTCGATTTGCCTATTCCTAGAGGCAATGAGCTATTGATAAAAGTAGAGTATGTCGCGTTAAATCATTTAGATGCCAGCTTTGCTGTAAAAGGCTTTAGCCAGTGGCAATATCCGCATATTTTGGGCTCGGATGCTGTTGGTACGGTTGTTGACGCACCAAAAGGGGTGTTTCCGGCTAAAGGCGCACGGGTTTTATTTCATGCGAACCTTGCAGAGCAAGGCATGCTAAAGCAATTTACTGTTATGCCAAATCATGCGGTTTCTGAGTTACCAGAGCAAATCGAAAGCGAATTAGCTGTAGCATTGCCAAACTCGGGAATGGCAGCATTACTTGCTCTTGAAAAAATTAAGCTGCAAGAAGGGGATACACTCGCAATCAACAGTGCACAAGGTGCAGTGGCTCATTTTGCGATTCAGTATGCAAAAAAACAGGGAGCACAAGTATTTGCGTTTGCTCAAAAGCCACATCATAAACGTTTGAAAAAACTGGGTGCTGACTTTGTGTTTGATTGTAGTAAAAAAGACGATGCAATCTGTGCGCAAATAAAGCACGAAATTGGCCCTGACGGCTTTGATTGTGTGATCAATACTATTGGCAAAGAAAGCGTCGTTCAAGATATTCAAAAACTAAGGTTTTGTGGGCGTATAGCTTGTCTAAATGGGTTTTCTGCGATCCCCGAAGAGTTACTATTCGAAAAAGCACCTAATATTGGTGTGGTGTCGATTGCAGGTGCTTGGTTGGCAAATAGTTTATGCGCACAGCAGCATTTATGTTTTATGGGCGAAACGCTTTTAAAGGATATTGAAAGTGGTGCCATACAAGCACCAGAAATAGATTTGATAGAGTTTAACTCCGAAAAAGTCAAAGAGGCGTTACAGTGCCTTTTGAACCAAACCTGTATCAAGCGACCGGTTGTAAAAATTACTTAATGTTACTAAAAGCTTATTGAAAATAAGCTTTTACAAAGTCGATAAATACTCTTAGTTTGTAAGGCGGGTAAATGAGCTGATGGTAGAGCATATAAAGCCCGCCACTGTTTTTTATTTTCTCTTGTTGTAACACTTCAACGAGCTGACCTGAATCTAGCTCATCTTTAACGAAATAATTCGCGATCCTGAAAAGCCCACCGCCTTGTTGAGCTGAGCGCTTTAACATGTGATTGTCGTTACTAGATAGCCAACCATTGATGTTTACTTGCTGGGAAGCAAAAGGCCAGATGGTTTGCTCAGTCACTGTCAGGCAATGGTGGTTTTCTAAATCAACAAGCGAGTCTATTGGGCCACTTGATTTCAGATATCTCGGTGAGGCAACAATGATATGCTCATAGTCGAACAGTTTATTGGCAACCATGTTATCTGGCGGTGATGAGGTGGCACGAAAAGCCAAATCAAAATCTTGTTGGTTTAAATTAAACGTTCGGTAACTTGAGTTAATTACAAACTCAATATTCGGGTGCAGTTGTTTAAATTTATGGCAAATGTCGAAGAGAAAGGTGCTCGCAAACATTTTTGGTGCAGTGAGTCTTATAGTCCCAACAACTTGTTGCGAGTCAGTGGTTTTTTCTATATCAAACAACTGGGTTCTTATTTGCAATGCTTGTTCATAAACGTGAACACCTTGAGCGGTAAGTTTGACACTACGCGTTGTTCTGATAACTAAAGGCGTTTTTAAATGGGTCTCAAGCTGTTTTATTTTTTCAGAAAGATAACCTTTAGAGATCCCTAACTGTTCAGCGGCTTTTGTAAAGCTAAGTTGTTCTGCTAGTGTTAAAAATAGCATCAGCAACTCAACACGTTTATGTTCATTTATAATCATTACTGTTTGCTATATAAAACAATGTTTTCTTAATTATACTCTTTTATTCATAACACAGAACAATAAACTAGTGAGACTAAAAACAAATTAAGGTGACTTGATGACGAAACAGACTTTACCACTTAAAAAATATTACCCTGATGTCAGTCGCATTGCCTACGGATGTATGGGTTTAGGCGGTGAGTGGGATAACTCTGCGATTGTAAATAAAGATATCTCGCAAGCTCACTCTGTGATTGAAGCGGCCATGGCTTATGGTATTAATTTCTTCGATCATGCTGATATCTATCGAAATGGTAAAGCTGAGCAGGTTTTTGGTGAAGTATTAAAGAAAAAGCCTGAACTGAGAGAAAACATGATACTGCAATCTAAATGCGGGATCCGTTTTAAAGAAGAGGTTTTACCTGGCCGCTATGATTTTTCTGAGAAGTGGATCAAACATTCAGTTGAAGGCAGTTTAAGACGTTTAAATACTGAGTACTTAGACATTTTAATGCTGCACAGACCAGATCCCTTAATGCAAATTGAAGAGTTGACTGAGACATTATTAGAATTAAAATCAGCAGGCAAGGTTAATCATTTTGCGGTTTCTAATATGAGTCATCACCAGATTTCATATATGCAGAAACTTCTTGAGCTGCCAATAATCGCAAACCAAATCGAGATGAGTTTAGGAAAGCTGGATTGGCTCAATGACGGTGTCATGGTGGGCAGTGCGGGCAACCATCAGGTGGACTTTGTGAGTGGTACTTTAGAATATTGTCAAAATGAGCGGATCCAACTCCAAGCTTGGGGATGTTTAGCTAAAGGTCGATTCTCAGAGCAAGGTTTGCAGTCAGAGTGTCATGTGACGAGACAAACTACCAAGCTCATTTTTGAATTGGCAGAAGCACACCATGCAACACCAGAAGCGATTCTACTGGCATTCCTATTAAAGCACCCGAGTAATATACAGCCTGTTATTGGCACAACTAATTTAGATAGAATAAAAGGTACGACTATGGCGCTCGATTTCGAGCTTACAAGAGATGAATGGTATAGCCTTTTCGTGAGCGCGAGAGGGCAAGTACTGCCTTAGAATGAAGAGGAATTAATAAGTGCTATTGGTTGTTAAAAAGGGTGACATAATGTCACCCTTTTAGTTTGAAACTCTCTTATAAAGAGAATGTTCTTGCTACTGACAGCACGATACGTTCATCGGCTGTATCCCAATCTAGGTTGGTGTTTTCAGCAGCCACTTCAATATTAAAACCTTCGTAGCTTGTCTGATAAGCTAGACGATAATGATGGTAAGACTTGTCAGTTGCTTGCCAGCTAAATTTATCACCATCTAATGAGTTTGAGATATCAAAGCTGGCTCTTAAATTGTGGTTTGGCGCAAGCTCAACGGTGTGTGCTACCATCGCAATAGTATGGCCTGCATCTGTTCCAAAATAATCCCAGCTATACCAGAAGTTAAACTCGGTATTACCTAGCTCATTGTTAAAACCGAACTTGGCGTATACTTCAGGGTAGTTACCGTCGCTAGAAGCGCTTTCACCATGATACGTGTAATAAGCGATACCATAATCAATGCTCCATTGGCTGTTTAATTCAGCGTAGCGGCCTACATAGAAATCCCACTCTAAGTTAGTGTCGGTACCAAAATCGACATTCGATGCCCAAGAGCCTGCATATACGCCATTATCGAATGCTTTATCAAGACTCGCTTGAATAGCTGGGCCATTATCAGTTTGGCTAACACCATTGAAAGTATAATCAGATGCGCCAGTAACGGTTGTACTCCAATCTGCCATTGCCAAATTTGAGCATAGCGCGAGAGAAATAAGAGATGTTTTAATCATTGTTGTCATAATTAGCTTACTGTTTCTATTTTTGTATAGTCGATTTCATTTTCTTTTGGTGAACCTTCAATATTGGCTACGGCTTTATATTTTTTCACTAAGATATAACCAAAACAGGCGAAGAAAATGCCGATCACAATGGCGCCAACCCATTGGATCTGTAAAAAGTTGAGTTTGAAAAGTAGGGTCAGTAGAGACAATACGCCAATGTTCAGCGCGATGTACTTTGCTTTACCTAATTTCTGTACTGTCATGCCCAAATTGTCGGTGTACAAACGCACAAGCGAGTCGAGAGAGTTGATCACAAAGACAATACCAACAAACACCATGGCAAAATTCACTAAGCCATTTGTGGCAATGCCAGCTTCATGGTAGTGATAAAGCACTGCAAACCAAGCCGCAATTGGAATTGATGGGAATATCAACATCGCAGCGAGTACTTGATAGGTCTTTAGTCCACCCACGAAACGTGAAGTAAATTGACCGATCATAATGCTCCAAGCAAACCACCAGAATAAGTAAAATTCATGGTAATCATTGATCGGTAAAACAAACTGATGCATGTTGGCAAAATAGTCGCCGATCAAAGCAAAGTTACTGAAGTAGCCCGAAATCACACTGTCACCAAATACGAAGGCATTGGCCCACATTAACCCAATTAAACCAATGAATACCCAAGTGGTAGTGATACTTAAAAAGCGCACATACTTAATGTCAGTACTTGAGTACACAGCAAACGCGATAGCTGCAAACACAATGAGGTAGAAAGTTGGAATGATTGACTCACCGTCTCCCATGCTCGGTAAGTACCATGGCAGGTTTGAAAGTAATAGGTATGCGGTAAACGCACAGGTGCCGATGATCACCACGTTATTAATAAGCTTTACTAGAGGGATCTCGAAGAACTTTACTTTAGGTTCAATTACACAGAAATAAAAGCAGGTAAGGAAGTAGAATCCCCAGATCAAGAAACCCCAAAAACCAAACTCGATAGCAAGTGGGTTTGTGAAGCCATATTCTGGGCTTGCGTTTATGTCTGCATAACCTGCAAACTCAGTGAGAGGAAACATCACTAAGCCAACATCTAGGCCTGAAGTAAACAAGATAGCAATAAAGGTAAAGGTTTTGACCGGTGTCACACCGACCACTTCGACGTTGCCCCATTTATAAATAATGAAAGCAATTGAAAGTAGGGTAAATAAAATGCCCGCACTAAGCCATAAGGTCATTGTCACCCTCCCAAAATAAGTAGAAATAACTCATATTTTCTCCCGTTATGATTGTTATATGTCGTTGCTCTCATTCAACCTAAACGGCTCACAGTGAGAACAAGGTGCAGCAATAAAGTGCACCTGTGTGATTCTTTTTATCTTTGCTTGTTACGCCAATCTTCATGTAAATGCACCTTGGCATTCATAGGTGCCAATGGTGCGTTACCTAAAATCATATCTGCGGCTTTTTCAGCGACCATGACAGTCGGTGCATTCAAGTTGCCATTCGGAATAGTTGGAAAAATAGAAGAGTCCACCACTCTCAGGCCTTGAATACCGTGAACTTGGGCTTGCGAGTTCACAACGGCCATATCATCTTCGCCCATCTTGCATGAACAAGAAGGGTGATAGGCGCTCTCAACAGCTTGTCGAACAAACTCATCAATCTGTTCATCAGTTTGAATATGTTCACCAGGTTGAATTTCGCCATCACGATAGTCATCAAAGGCAGGTTGAGAGATGATCTCTCGCGTGAGGCGCACACAGGCTCTAAAACCCTCAATGTCATCTTGGTGTTGCAAGTAATTAAATTGAATTTTCGGCGGCACCAGCGGGTCATTTGACTGAATGGTTACACTCCCTCGACTCTTAGGTTTGTTATGTCCAACATGTACTTGGAAACCATGGCCATCAAATGCAGACTTACCATCGTAACGGATCGCCGCTGGCAAAAAGTGATATTGAATATCAGGCCACTCAATACCGGCTTTTGAGCGAATAAAAGCACAAGACTCAAAATGGTTAGTGACGCCAAGACCTGATTTATTCAACACCCATTCAGTGCCGATCAAGCCCTTTGAAATCAAGCCAAGTTTACCGTTTAAAGTAATTGGCTTTTTACACTTGTATTGGAAGTAAAACTCAAGGTGATCTTGTAAGTTTTTACCGACTCCCGGCAACTCATGCTTAACTTCGATACCCGCATTTTCTAAGGCTTTGCGTTCACCGATACCAGATAATTGCAGAATATGAGGAGAGCCTATTGGGCCCGCACTTAAAATGACTTCTTTACTAGCATCCGCTTGGCATACTTTGCCATTAACACGATATTCAACGCCTGTGGCTTTTTTATCGATCAAACACACCTTACTGACAAGGGCACCTGTGACCACAGTTAAATTGTTGCGATGTTTAATTGGGTCTAAATACTCGCGAGAGGTTGAACTACGCACGCCGTCTTTTACTGTCATGTGCATAGGGCCAAAGCCTTCTTGCTGCTCACCGTTGTAGTCATTTGTCACTGGGTATCCGGCTTGAGCGCCCGCATCAATAAAGGTGCTATAAAGCGGGTTTTTCATTTCATTACCGTTGTTGACGCCCAGTTCACCTCTACCACCACGATAAGTGTTTTCGCCTTGATACCAGCTCTCAGCTTTTTTGAAATAGGGCAAGCAGGCTTGGTAATCCCAGCCTTGCGCGCCGTGCGCTTGCCATTCATCAAAATCTTTGGCGTGACCTCTAACGTACACCATGCCATTTATTGAGGACGACCCACCTAGCACTTTGCCACGTGGGCAGTGCATTTTGCGATTATCTAAATAAGGTTCTGCCTCAGTATGAAATTGCCATGCATACTTATCGGTATTCATCGGAATAGACAGCGCCGTAGGCATTTTGATAAAAATACTTTTATCAGAGCCACCAGTTTCTAGTAATAGCACCTTATTTTTTGCATCTGCTGAAAGGCGGTTTGCCAGTACACAGCCCGCAGAGCCTGCACCGACGATGATGAAATCGTACTGCATATTAGACTCCTAAAATGGGCTTTCGATTTGACTCATACCCACATAAACAGACTTGGTTTGTGTGTAGCTATTTAAAGTTTCGATGCCATTTTCGCGACCAATACCTGATTGTTTGTAACCGCCAACAGGCATTTCGGCAGGAGAGTTACCATAGCTATTTATCCAACAAATACCGGCTTTAAGCTGGTGGATAACACGGTGTGCGCGTTGAATATTTTGACTAAATACACCTGCGCCTAACCCTAGATCTGTATTGTTAGCGCGCGTGATCACATCAGCTTCATCTTCAAAAACTAACACGCACATAACAGGGCCAAAGATCTCTTCTTTGACAATGGTCATGTCGTCAGTACAGTCAGTGAAAATAGTCGGAGCAACGAAGTAACCGTTAGGGGCTGATTCAGGTGATAAAACATGACCACCTGTTAATAAAGTGGCACCTTCGGCTTTGCCTTTTTCGATGTAATCTAGCACCAATTCTTGATGCTTTTTAGAAATAAGCGCGCCCAGATTAACATTAGGATCAAGGGGATCTCCTGCGATAATATTTGCTTCAGTGCGCGCTTTAAGCTGGTTAATAAATTGTGTGTAGACAGATTTGTGTACATACACACGAGTACAGTTAGTACAGATCTCGCCCTGGGTGTAAAAATTACCTAACATAGACGCACTTACAGCTTCTGTGATATCAGCGTCATCAAACACAATTAAAGGTGATTTGCCACCAAGCTCCATGGTCACATCTTTTAAGTTCGATGCGGCGCTTTGCATGACTTTTTTACCAGTGCCAACTTCGCCAGTGAACGATACTTTTTCGATCTCTGGGTGTGACGTCAGCCATTGTCCAACTTCAGCTGCACCTTGTACGACGTTGAATACACCTGCAGGCATACCCGCTTCAATGAAGATTTCAGCCAGCTTAATTGCACCAAGAGGAGTTTCTTCTGATGGCTTAAAGATTAAAACGTTACCAGCAGCAAGTGCAGGGCCTGATTTCCAACAGGCAATTTGTAGCGGGTAGTTCCATGCGCCGATACCAGCACAAATACCTAAAGGCTCTTTGCGGGTATAGAAGAAGTCGTTACCAACGGGTTGTTGTGTACCGACTTGTGTTGGTGCAAGACCTGCAAAGTACTCAATCACGTCAGCGCCAGTTTGAATGTCGACGCAGTCCGCTTCTTGAATTGGTTTACCTGTGTCTAATACTTCAATTTTTGCTAGCTCGTCGTTACGTTCACGTAATAAGTACACTGCTTTATTTAGAATTCGACTTCTTTCGATTGGAGCCATTGCTGACCAAGCTGCAAAACCTTCGCGTGCACT
The DNA here is from genome assembly GCF_040104455.1 of Pseudoalteromonas sp. BZB3. Lineage (NCBI taxonomy): Bacteria > Pseudomonadati > Pseudomonadota > Gammaproteobacteria > Alteromonadales > Pseudoalteromonadaceae > Pseudoalteromonas > Pseudoalteromonas sp. BZB3. The sequence continues at coordinate 196,170 of NZ_JBECOS010000009.1, forward strand.
GGTAATGGCTTTTTCTTGAATTGTCTCGTCTGCAACTTCGACATGATAAATTACTTCGTCAGTTGCAGGGTTTTTCACTGCAAAAGTTTCTTTACTTTGGTTTGGCACAAATTGGCCATGGATAAAATTCTGATAAACAGGTGTGGTCATTTTTAAGCTCCACAAGATGAAATGAGGGAAGACACATAATGTTTTGCAAGCTGCTCAGCTTGCTTAAATTCTTGCTCTGAGGCCTTACTTAAAACAGCCCTTAGCCATAAGCCATCGATCATACCCGCCGCTAATTTAGCAGCGCGTTTGGCATCGTTTTCTGGCATTAGTTTTTTGAAAGAAGATGCTAGGTTACTATACAAGCGTTTTGCATTTACGGTTTGCAATCGGTGCAATTGTTCATCGTGCATTGATTGCGCCCAAAAACTTAACCAAGTTTTTGTACTACTGGTTTGTTGTTGGATAACTGAAAAGTTAGCTTCAACAATAAACATTAACCGCTCTTCAGCAGAGCAAGATTGCTGAGTTTTACTGATCAAACTGGTTTTTAAACTATTTAATAAAAAGCGTACAGTGGCCTCGATGAGACCCTGTTTTCCCCCAAAGTAATGGCTAATGATCCCTGAGGATAAGCCCGCTCTCTTACTGATGCTGTTTATGGTCGTAGCATGTAAGCCCACTTCTGCGACCGACTCCAACGTTGCTTCAATGAGTTGCTGGCGACGTATCAGTTCCATTCCTACTTTTGGCATAACTTTTTATTAATTGACTGTTCAATTAAAATAAATTCTATAGAGTTCTAAGTAATTTTTCAAGCTTGTATAGGTTTTTGCTATTTGTGCTTATAAATGTGCTTGGTTTAACTTGTTGTTTATTATTAGTTTTAACTTTTTATTATTGGTTTTAATTATTTTTGTTTGAGTAGTTAAATTTATAGTTAAAATTATTTGTTCCTGTGGTTTTTTACTGGTTTTTACATTGATTAAGTTGTTTTAAATTGCGGGGAGGGGCGTTTTTTATGGTGCTATTTTAAAATTTACAGGGTGTTTGCTGAAAATATAGTCTGAAATAGTGCTTGTGCGGCTAGTGTTCCTAGTGATTTGTAATTTGATTCGAGTTCTAATAATTGTTAATATGCTTCGAATACAAAGTATTTGAAAGCCACTTTGTAGCGTCATGCCTTTCTTGGTTAAATTTATAAATCACTGAATATAAAAAAATAACCTTAATTGGATTATTCGGGTGTGTGTGCGTTTTAAAGTTTTAAATCAAATTATTTTCGACAATGGTTTGTATTTAGTAAGTGTTTTCTCGCATTAACTTATTTATGGAGAGATCATGTCAGCCGTAGCAAGTAGTTATTACGACTGTGATGAAATTGTTGAATTTAATCAAATCCGCCATGGTCAGTTAAATAGCAGAATTTATGTGACTGACTCGACGATAAAAACCCCAAATACTTTCCATGAGGCATTAGTTCAAGTCGCTTTAGAGCAAGGTTATGGCAAGATAATCGCAAAAGTAAAAGGCTCACAATTATTATCTTTTTTGAAAAAGGGCTATAAGATTGAAGCGACAGTACCGGGTTACTTCGGGAGCGAAGATGCGGTATTTATTTCTTATTTTTTAGATAGAAATCGTGAGCAAAGTGAATTCAGTCAACAATACGATGAAATCGTTGCCGAAGCCTTAAAAGCTAACCCTTGGCATCTGGGAAAGTTTAACGAGCCGGTTCAATTCAGAAGCTGTAATCTCACCGATATTCGTGCTTTAAGTAAATTATATGGGCATGTTTATACTAATTACTCATCCCCTGTAAGTAATGAAGAATTCATTAAGACGAGCATGAATAGTGGTGTGCAATACTACTGCGCTGATTATATGGGCGTTATTGTTGGTTGCTTGCGCGTTGAGCTAGATAAAGACACCAGCAATGCGCGTATTTACGATCTAGGCGTGATGACGCAATTTCAGAATCAAGGCATAGCATCTGCGCTTTTAAACAAAGTTAAGCAGTTTTTACAACAACAAGATATTAAATACGTTTATACCTTATGTTTGGCGACTTCATTACCTATCAACAAGATATTTTCGCAGCAAAAATATGAGTTTGGTGGACGGCTAACTAATAACAATCGAATTGAAGATGAATTCAAGTCTTTGAACCTCTGGTTTAAAAAGTTAGCTGAGTAATAATACCAATCCTCGAAATAGATCACTTAATTAAGAGGATTGGTAAAATCAGAAGGGTGACAATATAAGATTACTGCCTTTGATTAAAAAGCTTATTCTGCTTCAGTTTGTTTTTGGCTGCTGAGGTGCATCGGATCAATTTCAAGCACAGGTGCAGCATCGATTTCTGTTGCATCCATCATAGAAGCAATACGTTGCATAGAGGAAAGCAATAAAGATTGCTCCCATTCTTCTAGCTGACAAAACTTTTGGATAAAGTGCTCTTGTAGAGGTTGTGGTGCATCAATTAATGCTGTCTTACCATCTTCAGATAAAAACAACCCAACACGTCGTTTGTCTTCAGAGCTTCTAACTCGTTGGATCAAGCCGCGGTTTTCAAGTCTATCTAATATGTTCGTTACTGTTGCTGCACTGAGGTTAATTTGTTTGGCAACCTGACTCGCCGTCACACCTTTAACTCGCGCAATTTCTTGCATGATAAGTAACTGTGGACCTGTTAGACCCGATGATTTATTTAATTGCTTAGAATGCAAGTCAATCGCACGGATGACTTTTCTGATTGAGACTAGTAGCTCTTCGTATTTTTCCATGATTACAGCACTGATAGACTATTTGTGCCGATAATAGCATCTATCTCAAAAGGATTAAAATACTGATGAAGAATCAGTGATTTTAGTATTTAGTGTATGTTGGAAAGGTACTATCAGGCAAGTTTTGCGTTTATCAAAATCTTTTTTAGTGCCTTAAATTGTTCTTTTTGTAAATTTTTTGTTCTTTTAAGTCTAATTAAGTTCATCCTTTTGCATTAAATTTGTTGCTATAAATACTCTCGCTCATATAATGTTCACAAAAAGTGCATAGTAGTGCACTTTACTTTGTGGTGCGGTGTGTATGCGGTTTTGTGTTCTAACATTTTTTCTTTTACTTCCTAATTTGTGTTTTTCACAAACGCCTTTGGTGGTAGATATCATGCAAAGTGAAAACTTTACGCAGCGTTATCAAAGCTTTTTAAATGGTCGCTCACCTTATGAAATCAGAGACTTTCATGCCACAACAAAAGGGTCACACATCGAAATCATCGAAATGATCCTTTTGCAACAAGCGTTAAAACTTGGAGGTATTGATAGACCTATCGTTTTTAACCCAAAACCTTCTATTAACATTTTAGAATATTCAGATTTAATTGCTGGAGACAGTCTGGTTTTGGCTCGCTCTGTGTGGCATGAAGACATTCTCAATTATCGAGGGTCATTGTTTGTAAGTGAACCTTTAGTTAAATTTGGCGAATACGAAGCTGGTTTATATGTTGCTAAGCGTAACGTGCATCTCCACAATTTAGCTAAGGCTCAGCTAGAAAACCTAACTGTTGTTGCAAACCCAAGATGGAAGGTAGATTGGCGTGCACTTCATAATACCGACTTAAACATTGTGAGCTTTATTGGCCCTTGGGAAACCATGTTGGAAATGGTAGAGACCAGTGTGGTTGATGCCATGCTGATTAATTTTAGTGTCAGTAATAGTTTAGAGCTAAACTTTGAAAATCGGCTATATGTACCGATCAATAATATTAAGGTATTTTTGCCTGATTCTAGACATTTTGTAGTAAGTAAGCGCCACCCAGAAGGTCGCGCCGTATTTCATGCACTGAATAAAGGTCTCGGCATATTGAGAACAAATGGCACAATAGAAAAAGCGTTGAAACAGTCAGGTTTCATTAATGAGAAAGTCACGGATTGGCAAACGATAAACATCCAAATGCTCAATCCGGGATTGCAATGATTAAATATACTTCTCAGCTTATTGCGCTATTCATCTTCTTTTTTTGTTTTGAATCTTCCAGTAAAACACCTGCATCTAAATTACAAACTAAAAGTTTTGCTGAGCTTCCCGCAAAGCTAGAGGTATATAAAAAAGCAGTATTGGCAACATATGACTTAAAATTATTGCCAAACCTAAAGGCTCTCGAGCAAGAAGCTGCTTCTGTTAACAATGCTAAAGTTCAAGCTGAAGCATTATTATTGGTGGCATTACTAAAACACCGTTACGGAGACTATAAAGAGAGCTTAACGCTTAATCAACGGGCCCTAGATATCGCGGTAGAGCTGGCCGATCCCGCTTTGTTGATCAGTGTTTACCTTTCAATTGTTCATCTTGAGGTATCGTTAGAGCGTTTTAAACAAGCATCAGAAAAAATGGATAAAATAGCACTTTTGGTTAATCAATTGCCTAAAGTCAGTATTTTGAGGGCTAAGGTTAGTCTTTGGAGGGCTAGGATCTATTTTAGTAAAGGAAGTTATTTGCAAGCATTGTATGTGCTTGATGATGCACAAGACAAACCAAATATGAGTAAGTCGATTTATATTGAGTTGCTGATTGAGAAAGCAAAAGTAAAGTTAGAAATGGGTGAGCACATTGCTGCACAGGATTTGATCGATCAAATCAGCCAGTACAATTCTGATAGTCAATTTCATCATACCAAGTTAATGGTTAAAGTGCTGCAAGCGAAGACATACCTTCAAGCTGGTTTGTTTGCTAAAGCGATTTTAACCGCCCAAGATGGTCTACAAAGTACTTTTCACACACGTTTTTTAGAAGAGCAAGCACAATTACAACATACTCTGGCTGCCAGTTTTGCTCAAATCCAAGATTACCAATGGGCGCATTTATATCTGAAGCGCTATGCATTTACGCAAAAGGCCTTAGACCTGCAAAAAAGAAATAATAAGTTACTGCAGCTTGAGGCAAGATTTGACTTTGATCAGCAAAGGCAGCAGCTGTCTTTACTTGAAAAAGATAATGCCCTAAAAGAACAGCAAATAACGCAACAGATGCAAGCAATAGAAAACACCGCTTTATTACAACAGCGAGTGATATTACTTGTGGTGTTGTTTTTTACATTACTATTTTTTATATATTGGCGCTGGCAAAACAGACGTACGTTGAAAATACTTGAGCAGCAAGTTGCTCAGCGTACACAAGAGCTTGCAATTAGAAATAAACAGCTTCAAGCATTAAGTTATACAGATAGTCTAACAGGGGCCTATAATCGTCACTTCTTATTCACCCACATTGACGAATATTTACCCACTGAGATTATGACCGAGTCAACCATTATGTGTTTAATTGATATCGACTTGTTTAAGCGGGTCAATGACACCTATGGGCATAGCGCAGGTGATGCAGTTCTAAAATCTTTTGTAACTGTGCTAAAACAAACGATTAGGCAAAATGATGTCATTATTCGTTGGGGTGGTGAAGAATTTTTACTATTAATGCCTAATATCTCGCGTGACGCAGCAGCAGAAATACTAGAGCGGATCAGAGTTAATATAGAGTCTTTTGAGTTTAAAGATAATAACATACGAATTCCTGTTACTGCTTCATTTGGCTTTACACCATTTCCTTTGCAAAGAAACTCGGCTTTGCTTGACTGGGAGCAAACCATCGAACTTGCAGACTTGTGTTTATATACGGCGAAGAACGGTGGCAGGAATGCATGGGTTGGGATCACAGAAGCAAAGTTTGACAAAGCCCTTAAGGCTGAAGATATTGTTAATAATACCAAGCAATTAATAGAGCAGGGCAACCTAAAGGCAATCTCAAACCGTGAGGAGATCGTCAATACCATGATAAACTAAACAAAAAGTTTATCTATTTGAGCGAAACTGTGCTGCCGATTGAATCTGTTTTTTCACAATTGACCGACTCCTTATCTTCTCATCCGAGTGTATTACTACAGGCCCCCCCAGGTGCAGGTAAATCAACTTGGTTGCCTTTACAACTCATGTTATCAGGGAAATTTAGGAAAATAGTAATGCTAGAGCCGCGCAGATTAGCGGCTCGTAATATTGCTAATTTCTTAGCTCAACAACTAGGTGAACAAGTCGGCGAGCAAATCGGATTAAGAATAAAGCAAGAAGCGAAAGTCAGTCACCGAACGCGTTTAGAAATCGTCACTGAAGGCGTTTTGACACGGATGATCCAGCAAGACCCAGAGTTAGATGGCATAGATTTACTTATCTTTGATGAATTTCATGAGCGCTCATTACAAGCAGATACTGCGTTGGCTTTATCATTAGAAAGCCAAAGCGCACTGAGAGATGACCTTAAAATTTTAGTCATGTCTGCGACATTAGACTCTGAGCGTTACCAGCAGTTTTTACAATGTCCTTTGATTCGCTCAGAGGGTCGAAGCTATCCTGTCGAAGAAATGTATGTGCCACTTCGCAACGAACGAGAGTGGTTAGCAGCCATGCCTAATGTAATACATAAAGCGATTAAAGAGCAATCTGGCAGTATTTTGGTCTTTCTTCCAGGCCAAAAAGAGATTAATTTTGTAGCACAAAATTTAGGTGTATTGGGCGACAGTATTGACGTTGTCAGCTTATTTGGCGAGCAAAATAAACAACAACAGCAAGCCGCTATTGCTCCAGCACCGCAAGGAAGAAGAAAGGTGGTGTTGACCACCAATGTGGCCGAAACGTCTTTGACCATCGAAGGCGTTCGTGTAGTGATAGACAGTGGCAAAAAACGCGCTGCGGTCTACAACTTGAACACCGGTGTGAGTGAGCTTCAAACACAGTCAATCTCAAAAGCGTCGGCGGTGCAAAGGGCGGGGCGTGCGGGTCGTATTGAGCCGGGAGTTGTTTATAGACTGGGTGAAAAAACGCAGTTCGACCGACGCATAGCCCACGATTTACCCCAGATAAAAACATCAGATATCAGTGCTTTAATGCTCGAAGCCAAAGTGTGGGGAGCAGAAGTGTCAGCTCTGCCATTACTTGATCAGCCTTCGCCAGCTCAACAAGAGCAAGCGACTAAATTACTGCAGATGTTAGAAGTCTTGGATGCCAACGGAAAATTAACCCCATTAGGCGCTCAGATCCATAGTTTTGGCATTGAACCAAGACACGCCCATATGTTATTTAAAGCCCAACAACTTGAAGTTGATATCCCGGATATTACTGCCTTGGCATGTGCATTGGTTAGTCTATGGGAGCAGGGAAAACAACATAACCCTGATGTAGTGATTGCACTATCTGCAATGCTCAGTAAGCCGACATCAAGTTTTAGGCAAGCGTATCAGCACTGGTGTAAAAGGCTTAAAATTGCAATACCTGCAGAGCTCCCTTTATCTGCAGTGCCACTCCTTATTGCATTAGCTTTCCCCGATCGCATTGCAAAACGTAGAGGGCAAGGCTTTTTAATGGCAAATGGTGCAGGTGTCAAAGTTAATGAACAAGTGTGGCCAGTTGCTGAGTACTTAGCCATTGTATCCTTGGGTGGAGAAAAGGGCATGCAGGTGTTTAGTGCGACTCCCTTACATATTGAAGAGCTAAATGCTTATCTTCCATACTTGATAAGCGAACAAACAGTGTGCGAATTTGATGAAAAACAGCAGAAGTTTATTCATGAAGACCGAGAATTACTTGGGCAGATAATCCTTTCGAGCAAACCAAGCAGAGCTGAAATTGACACACAAGCAAGAACGCAAGCATGGTTAAGTTTGATAGCTAAACAAGGTCTATCATTATTCAAATCTTACGGCGAGTGTGAGCAGTTACTTACTCGCTTTGAATTAGCCTGCAAGTTTTACCCTGACACATTTAATGATTTATCTGAGCATGCATTAACAGCAGATTTAACATGGTTGTATCCATATTTAGAGCAAATTAAACAGTTCGACGCGTTAACTAAACTCGCGCTCAAAGATGCGCTAATGAGTTGTTTAGAGTGGTCTCAACAGCAAGCGTTAGAACAACTCCTGCCAGTTAGAATACAAGTGCCTTCAGGGTCTAATATAAAGCTCACATTTCAACAAGAAGGACCTGCAAAACTCAGCGTTCGAATGCAAGAGGTGTTTGGTATGCTTGAAACCCCAAGACTGTGTGAAGGGCGGCTTCCTTTGTTAATGGAGTTGTTATCCCCAGCGCAACGTCCTTTGCAGCTCACGCAAGACTTAGCAAATTTTTGGGGTGAAAGTTACAAAGAAGTGCAAAAAGAAATGAAAGGGCGTTATCCAAAACATTTTTGGCCAGATGATCCAGCTAATAGTCCAGCAACAAATAAAGTAAAAAGTCGTATGTAGCGACTTTTTATCACTTAAAGTGCAGTTAGGGATCTCGCTTTAAATTGTAAGAAACAGTAAGTTATTGTCAGCGCTTTGCGCCTAATTTATTGACTTGATGCTGCTAAGGCTAAGAGAAATAAATACAATCTAGATCATGTTTACAATGAGTATGTCTACATTTTTTAAAAAGGAATTTTGCAATTTTCTGAGGCTTTGCTAATCGTTTTATTAAAGCCAATCACGGAGTTTGTCGCATGAAACCTTACCTGCCTGCTGTTTTAACTGCTTTAGTATGTCTATCCGGCTGCGGTTCAAGTAGCTCTGAAGATAGTCAGAATATGACATCTACCCCAGAGCCTACACAATCAACAAATGACGAAACTGAAGTGCCTAAAGTTGCTTTACGTTTCCCAACTAGTTTAATGGTGTCATCACCTTTTTCTGACAGTGCACAGCAAAAACGCGCAAAAACCAGCCCGAATTACGCGCCAAATACACCTCTCTTTGGCCCAACTGTCCCTAGTTATTTTTCCGCAACAGAGCAAATAGGGCAGGTGTTAGCCGGGGAGCTTGCAATTTCAGATGCATTTGATGTTGCCTCTTTCTATCAAGTTAGCATTAACTCAGATTGTTTCGGCCCCCAGTTAATGTATGAAGGGCACCCTGAAGCGAGTGGCTCAGGCAGTAGTTCAGGTACATTACCCAGTGGTGATTTGGGTTTGTGGCTTGCAGAAGATAGCAGTGGGAACGCTTGCGCCGTATCGCAGATAAATGCACTGCTTTCTGGTGTTGAATCACAAACACAAATGGCGTTAATGGTTATTGCGAGTTTTATCAGCGTTGCAGACAGTGAAGGTGAATCTTTGCCGGAAGAGGGCGCAACACTGGATCTCACCACTTATATGAATGCACAAGGGATAACAAGTGTTAGCTTTGATTCAGCAAGCATCTCTCTTGCGTCAGATACCTGGACATATAGTGCTGAAATGGACTATCAAGTTTCTGGCAATGATTATCGAATTACTATTTCAATGTCGCACACGCCTAGTTCAGAAGAAACTGAATATACCGGGTTATTACAATACACGGTTGAAGGAAAGCAAGGGGTGTCAGGTATAGAGTGGCCAGGGTTTAATTGCAGTCAGAATGAACGTACGTTCGCAGCGTCTCTCGCGTATGAAAGAGAAGATGATGAGATGAACTTGCAATTAAGAAATGCCACGTTATGCGGCCATAGTGCCTCAGGAGTATTTAATAGTAATGGTTTAGTTGATGTTGATAATACGTATAGCGCTTCAAACAGCGATGGTTGGAGTGAAAATTTTGCAATCTTAGGTGCTGATTTCGATTTAACCTCTCTGGCTGGTAGTTATAGCTATGTTTGGCAAGCGGGTGTGAACGACTCTCACAGTCGGATATTTAATATAGGATTTAATGATACTAGTTTAGACAATGGTGAAGCGCATTTTGGTTATGGTGAACAAGTCACAGACACTGACGGTTGGATCCAAGGGTTTGTATGTAATTGGGCTGGGCCAGGTGCAAGCCATGCACTCGTTGCTAAAACACAAAGACAATTCTTCGAGTACGATGCCAGTTTAAGTGTGTATTTAGGCACTGATCATAGAGCTAATATTGAATATGCACCGACAACAAGTTGTGACTATGATGGCTCAGGTAGTTTCATATTTGATATAGATTTAAGTGGTGTTTTAGGTGATATAACTGACGAAGATAGCAGTTCAGTATTTACGAACGATCTGTGGAGCGCTTCAGACACTAGCCTGACAGTACCAGAAGCGTTGGCCGCCAGAGGGCTTACTGTTCCCAGTATTCCATTTAACTGGCCAAAGGATGAGTGATGCATATTGTATAAGAGAATGACACGATTAACGCGTCATTCTCTTTACGAAAACCACGACGAATAATGCCAAGGAGAAACTGCCTGTAAATGCTTCAACCGTGGCAATAAAGCGTGAAAATCCGATGGGGGTTATGTCGCCATAACCCAGAGTTGTAAATGTCACCACACTGAAATAAAAACTGTTAAGCAGTGCACTTATATTGTCAGAAAAGCTTTGTGAAAAGTTAATAGATAGCACTTCATCCTGATAGCTGATGCCAAACAGGAAGTACATCAGTGCGCAAAATACAATCATTGAAAGGCTGAAACGGATCACATTTGCGGGTTTTTCACCATAACCGCAGAGTAGGTCAACAGCCGCACTCATAAAGCGTTTTTTTGAATGAGTTGGGTATTGATAATGACGCATACGCAGCTCTTTGTAGGTATAATTACCTGCCATTTCAAAAAGACCTTGTTGCTCAGCGCCTTTTCTAAGTGTGCGGTATGTCTCTTCAGATTGTAAGAAGAAATCAGCGGCATCTTCTGTTCGTTTCTCTTTGGCCGCTAAGCTTGCCTCATTTTCTTGCTGTAACTTACCACTTAAATCTATATTGTCGATCCGAGTGTTGTTTAGCTTTATACCCAATAAGTTGGAATTTGAAAGCTTACAGCAATGTAAATTGGCATCATGCAGATCTGCTTTCATTAAAGAGGCATTTTCAATTTTGTTGTTAAATAAATGCGCGCCTCTTAAATTTGCACGATAAAAATTGCTATATGATAAGTCGTAACCAGTATGGTCATTATGTTTGACAAGGTTTAGTCCTTCTAGATTCGCTCTTTTCAACTCCAAACCTTGCAGAAGCCCACCACGCTTGGCATAACGTTCTAGTTTTTGCGATAATTCAAGCCCACTTTTGTCGAACTTTGCGTCATGCCAAAAGCAAAGACCAGAGCCCATATCGATTTCTTGGCAGCGATGACCATCAGGAGATTGATATTGGCAAGTAGGTTTATCTTTCATAAATTAACCCCTTTATAGTCTTATTACACTAAAGGTAGCAGTAAATTTATGGCTTTGAATGTGAAGTAAAAAAAATTCTTAAAAATGTTTGATTATCAATTAAAGCTTAGTAAACGAAGAAAGACGGTTGCAATTAAAGTAACACCAGAGCAAGTGGTCGTGACAGCCCCCGAAAACGTGTGTGAAGTCGCTTTAGAAAATTGGCTCAAGAGCAAAAAAGACTGGGTACATACACAAAGACAGAAACTAGAGCTTGCGCCTAATAAACAAAAGCCTTTGCAAACAAGGTCACTTTTGGTTTTTGGTTCAGTTTACAAGATTGAATTTTCAGATATAAACAAGCCTGTGTTAGATCATGAGAGCCGCTTTATATATTTACCTGAGGTGCTTCGCCAAGAGAGCCTTAAGTTTAGGCGAGCGATCATTAAATTACTAACAGATTTGCTCTCTAGTTATTTAGAGTTGTGCTTAGAGCAATTGTCTAAGCAAATGAATTGTCATGTTTCAGCGGTGAAAATCAGGGAGTATAAAAGCCGCTGGGGGAGTTGTAGCAATAAACAAGCGCTTACTTTTAACAGCCTTCTTGCTGGGGCGCCAAAGCATATGATTGATTATGTCATTGTTCATGAGCTAGCACATTGTCATGTACTGGCACATAACACATTATTTTGGCAACTTGTTGAAAAGCACTATGAAGATTATAAGTCAGCAAGATTATGGTTTAACAAGAATGGTAAAGCGCTAATGATAGAATAAAATAAGATGATTTAATAAAAGAGAGATGGTGGAGGGGGCTGGATTCGAACCAGCGAAGGCAGAGCCGTCAGATTTACAGTCTGATCCCTTTGGCCGCTCGGGAACCCCTCCACAGGGTATATCTAATTTTGTACAACTTGGTGGAGGGGGCTGGATTCGAACCAGCGAAGGCAGAGCCGTCAGATTTACAGTCTGATCCCTTTGGCCGCTCGGGAACCCCTCCAAGTTGTAATGTGTTGTTGTGGTGGAGGGGGCTGGATTCGAACCAGCGAAGGCAGAGCCGTCAGATTTACAGTCTGATCCCTTTGGCCGCTCGGGAACCCCTCCTAAACAACGGCGCTGATAATAACAAAGTTTTTTATTAAGTAAAGAAAACAACTAAAGAAAATTAAAAAAATGCCGATAATAATATAACTTTTTAAATAATCGGTGAAACTCTATGCAATTAGAGCGCATTTTAAACAAGGAGCATCAGCTTGGTGACACGCTAGCAAAAAGCGTGGCACAAGAGCGTCGTGCTGACTTTGCGCTTTGTTTGGCTATGCTTTCACCAAACGCACTCGACTTCAGTGAATTTCATTTACCTGAATCAGAATTAACTGAGCCAGATAAGAGTGGAGATGCGTTAAAAAAAGAACTTCAAATTGGTCCCCAGCAACAAATGGCACCCAACACTTATGATATGACCATAGGTGAAAATAATAACCGTTTACTTCATGAGCAGGGACTTACAGAGTTAAGGCTAAGAAATTGTCTTTCGCCAGAACCTTTTCATATCAGAGACGATAAGAAGCATATTGAGTTAGCTATTATTGATAATTGTGAACCTACTGTGCAGGCTAAAATTTTCGCTCAAAGAGCTGGCGCATTAGAGATAGATAAACCCAAAATAGATGCTGCGGGTTTTTATGATCAATTAGCTAGCGGCGAAATGCAGCAGGCGGTTCAGTTGTCCGCCTAATGCGAGATGATAGTGAGTGAGCTTAAATACGGTTTAAATCAGCTAGCGTGACACTTTTTAAATTTTTTGCCACTGTCACAGGGGCAGGGATCATTTCTAGATACTTTTAACTCTGGCACATCATATAATTGGCCATCTAAGTAACGCCACGCCCCTTCTTCTTTAATAAATCTTGAAACCTCATGTATTTGGCAATGTTTTCCGTCTGCCAAATAATGGGCTTTAAACTCCACATAATCAAACTCAGGTTCAGTTTTTGTTGCGACGATCTCGAGCTTTATAAAGTTGGCAAATGAAGCGAATGCAGCGATGTCTTCAAGACTGTGATTACGTTGCTCAGATTTGGCATAAGTCTCAAGTATATACTGCGCATTATTAGTCGCATAAGCACTGTAACGAGAGCGCATAAGCTGCTCCGCTGTTTCAGGTAACTTATGCTTTGTAATGAATACATTGCAGCATGACTCATAAGGTTGAGTGTTAGAACAGTAACACATAAGAAAATCTTTTATTAACTTGCTATGCGCTCTATTGTACACGCTTTGCTGCTGGTTTCAGTAAAACAGTATAGCGAGATATCTGTTTGGCTTAAGTGCATTTGCGAAAGCAGCTCTGAATTCGTAATACCAGTCCATGTAATAACCGCCGCAAAATTGCCATTATTCAAAGCTGAATTTAGTACATATTCTAAATCAACGATGTGTTTTTTTCTGATCACTAATAATTTACTTGAATCTATTGAGCTGGCCTCAAGCATATCTTTATTTGGGATATGGTCAGGTGCGATTAGCAGTGTCCAGCCTTGTTTGTGATTGCATTGGTGAATGATCTTAAGTAGTTCAAGACTGGCACAAATTTCATCAGGGGTTTCAACAAAGTTAACGGCTTTTGGGGCATCTACTTTTTTTACTGAGCTTGGTAAAACTGCGGTTGTCTGTAACATAATCATCTCACTGGTTGTTTATACAGTATTTATATACAGTAGTTTACACAGTGTTTTAATGCAAGCAGAAATGTTACTTTTTAATCAGTTTTAATGAGGTTTATAAAATAAAGCTATTTTATTCAACTGGTTATGAGTTATGGTGTTTGGACTATTTTGACGTGCTATAGATATGGGGGGGTTATACAGTAGTTTTCACAGTGAGTACTGTATAAAACTACTGTATGAAAAAATAGACTTAATTAGACTGGAACTGTAGTTGATGAATTTGCTCGTACAAGGTGGCAGCATAGCACTGTGCATCTTTGATTCTTTTCGTTGTTAAATGCGGTTTGATTTGTTCTATTACTGCGTTGGCCGCATCTACACCTTGGCTTTGAGCGAGTGACAACCAAGCCATAGCATGAAATGCACTCTGTGGCACACCTTGTCCTTTTATAAACATCAATCCTAAATAAAACTGTGCTTTGTTATCTCCAGACATAGCAGCCATTCGCAGCCACTTCGTTGCCAGCGGATAAGATTTTTCTTGTAGGTAGTACAACCCTTTTTTAAAAGCAGTGACAGAGTCATGCTCTTTCGGATAGCGTAGTTCACCATTAGGAGGTGTTGTAACGAACTCAAGCACATTAAATAGCTGTTGCTCTAAGTCGTGATGCGCCGCGCTATTATCTGGCGATTTATCCATACTCTACCTATTTTTGAAAAGCTTAATATTATTGTAGTCAAAACTTTGTGACCATGTTGGGCATAAATTTAGTTATGCTAAATTCTTGCCAAATGATTAACTAATTATATATTTTTACGGTCATTATGCAGTTATTTTTTAAAGCTTTTTGTGATGAGATGCCTTTATTATTCATATAAGGTGCAAAAGCCCCTCCTTATTTTCTTTTATGTCACAGCATCTACTGCTTTATCGACTGGCTTACATCGAATAACCATGCTTTGCGACTTCAGTCAGCTAGTAGCCCCAGCCTTGAGTAAATACCAAACAAACTACGGTAAAAATTGAATCTGGAATATTAATAGGCCTGACAAATAACCTTAGCTAAAAGAAACTTTAATTGCATTTTTAATCACTGTCATTAACCGCTAGAATAGCGCCGCTTTAATAAGAATTATAAATTTCTTTTAACTTTTACCAATGGAAACATCTATGCTCGAAAAGCTATTTTCAATCAAGCATCAAGGCTCTAGTGTTAAAACTGAGTTAATTGCTGGACTCACGACCTTTCTCACTATGGTTTACATCGTTTTTGTAAACCCGGCAATGCTAGCGCAAACAGGTATGGACTTTGGTGCTGCATTTGTTGCCACATGTATTGCTGCGGCAATTGGTTGTTTTATTATGGGTTTTTGGGCCAATTATCCTCTTGCACTTGCTCCAGGTATGGGTTTGAACGCTTTTTTTACTTATGGCGTTGTGTTAGGTATGGGCTATAGCTGGCAGTCTGCATTAGGGGCCGTGTTTTTATCTGGGTGTATTTTTCTTGTCTTAAGTTTATTTAAAGTGCGAGAGTGGATTATTAATGCGATCCCCCTTGTATTGAAGCAAGCGATTGCAACGGGGATTGGGGCATTTTTAGCGTTAATCGCGCTTAAAAATGCTGAAATAATTGTCGCAAGTCCTGCAACGCTTGTGCAACTGGGTGATATCACCAGTGCAGGTCCGTTACTGGCAATTTTAAGTTTCTTTGTTATTGCAGCATTGATGTTCAGAGACGTCAAAAGTGGCGTTCTGATCAGTATTTTTATTGTAACGATTACTGCTTGGGCTTTAGGTTTGATTGAGTATCAAGGAATAGTGTCTGCTCCGCCAAGTATTGCCCCGACTATTATGCAATTAGACATCGCTGGTGCACTTGAGCTTTCTATGTTGAGTGTTGTTTTTGCGTTCTTGTTTGTAGACTTGTTTGATACATCAGGCACTCTGGTGGCGGTAACGCAAAAAGCGGGTTTAGCAGACGAGCAGGGCAGAATGCCACGTTTGGGTCGCGCACTTTCTGCTGATAGTACTGCCACAATTGCAGGATCTATGTTAGGTACTTCAACAACGACATCTTATATTGAATCGGTATCAGGTGTGTCAGTGGGTGGTAGAACGGGCTTAACCGCCGTTGTTGTTGGAGTATGCTTCTTATTAATGACTTTCTTTGCACCATTGGCAAAAATGATCCCGGCTTATGCCACTGCCGGCGCGATTCTTTATGTAGCAGTTTTAATGCTACAAAACTTAAAGTTAGTGAATTGGGATGATATGACAGATGCGATCCCGGTTAGTGTCGTTTTATTGATGACACCACTGACATTCTCAATTGCGCATGGTATTGCATTAGGTTTTATCGCGTATACGGCAGTAAAATTGGTATGTGGTAAGAAAGAACAAATCACAATCAGTGTATGGGCATTGACTGCTTTATTTTTAGTGAAGTTTGCCCTTAGTTAACAGGTAAACTTGAAACCGAAGAAAAGTGTTACCACTTTTTCTTCGGTGCAAATAAAACATCTAAGTCATCTTGCTCTTGTTCTTTTTTCTGTTTAACAGAGGACTCATTAGACGCTTTTAATTCATTACTGATTTCGTTTAAGTATGCTTCTAACTGTTGCTTTTTATTGGTTACATACTCATCAGAATAGGTGACTGCACAAATAGTAGCATAGGCCTTTTCAAAATATTGGCGTGCCGATCCGACCATGTTTGCTGTTCTTGCTGCAACTCCGCGTTTAATTTGGCTTTCAACATTAATTTTAAGTTGTAGCTTTTCAAGCCTTCTATCTTCTGCAACAAACTTTTGAGTGTCTACTTTGCCTTTTGAGTGCTCTGAGCGAAGTACACTACGTAACTTTTTAATACCTTGAACAAGAGCAATAAGTTGTTTATCACTGTCTGGTAAACTTAGGTTATCTGAGTTATTAATATTTTCAGGCGTAGAGCTCATACGCTCTTTTGACTCGTGAAGACGGTTTTTCAACTCTCTAGAGGTTGGAGAAAGATCCACCATGACTGAGAGCGCGTCATGTACACGGCGTTGTAGCACTTGGACCATGACCTCAGACATAGGAATGTTACTACTGTTAACAATGACGTCTTCAGACTCTTCAATTATACGTTTTTGTTTAGCAAGCTCTTTTCGACGCTCAGCTTCTTGCTTCTCTTTATGCTGTTGAATTGCACTGACCCATACGGCAATGATGATCAAAGCAATGATAAGCATAATAATAATCGAAACAAACATAGCAACTTCTCAATCATAAAGTTTTGAAACCATTTTTATCTTACATGAAATAATTCTTTACTGAATAGGTCAACACGATAATCTGATAAAAAATACATTTATTTCATAGCTTTTTATTATAGTTTAAGAAATAAATTCTGTTCAGTCATAAACAAATTTAGCAATTGCTACCTGAACGAGAGTAAATATGCTAGCCTTAGAAAACTAGGGCAAAATGCAGTAGGGCTCAATCGTGACGCCGTTGCTCATGAAAAAACTAAAACAATAAAAATATTATGAAATTACAACAATTAAAATATATTGTAGAAGTCCTCAATCACAATCTTAATGTTTCGGCGACAGCTGAAAGCCTGTATACATCTCAGCCTGGTATTTCTAAACAAGTTCGTATGCTTGAAGATGAACTAGGCGTTCAAATCTTTGGCAGAAGTGGTAAGCATCTTACGCATGTTACCCCAGCAGGTAATGAAATCATCAATATCGCCAGAGAAATCCTATCTAAAGTAGAAGGGATCAAAGCGGTTGCGAATGAGCATACTTTACCAGATCAGGGCAAGTTAAATATTGCGACGACTCATACTCAAGCTCGTTATGCATTGCCTGGTGTGATACAAGGTTTTATGCAGAAATATCCTGCGGTTTCTCTTCATATGCATCAAGGCACACCACAACAAATTTCGGATGCAGCAGCCCGTGGTGATGCAGACTTTGCTATCGCAACTGAAGCATTGCATCTTTATAGTGATTTAGTCATGTTGCCTTGCTATCACTGGAATAGAAGTATCGTGGTCACCAAAGATCACCCACTTGCACAGCTAGGTAAGAATATTTCTGTTCAAGATATCGCGAAGTATCCATTGATCACTTATGTATTTGGTTTTACTGGTCGTTCAGAACTTGATAAAGCGTTTAACGCTCATGGTCTAGAGCCACATATTGTATTTACTGCAACAGATGCTGATGTCATTAAAACTTATGTTCGTTTAGGGTTAGGTGTTGGTGTGTTAGCAACTATGGCAATCGATACACAAACTGATGACGACCTGGTTTGTATTGATGCAAGTCATTTATTTGAAGCGAGTACGACCAAGATTGGCTTTAGAAAAGGCAGTTTCTTACGCGGGTATATGTATGACTTTATTGAACGCTTCGCACCACACTTAACCAAAGAGTTGGTTGAAAAAGCGAGCTTGCTGCGTAATCAAGATGACGTAGACGAGCTGTTCAAAGACATTGAGTTACCAGTGAAGTAATTATCTTATCAATGAAAAAGGCTGCAATTGCAGCCTTTTTTGTATCTAAGATTCGGTATTAATTAACATTCGATAATATTAACCGCAAGACCACCGCGTGCAGTCTCTTTATATTTTGTTTTCATATCGTTGCCCGTGTCCAACATAGTTTTAATAACTTTGTCTAACGATACTTTTTGATCGCCCGTACCACGCATAGCTAGACGCGAAGCATTGATGGCTTTCACCGCACCCATAGCGTTACGTTCGATACAAGGAACTTGAACTAAGCCACCAACAGGGTCGCATGTTAAACCTAGGTTATGTTCCATACCGATCTCTGCTGCATTTTCAACGTGTACAACATTGCCGCCCATGATTTCAGTCAGCGCACCTGCTGCCATTGAACAAGCCACACCAACTTCACCTTGGCAACCAACCTCAGCACCTGAAATTGACGCGTTCTTTTTATAAAGAATACCAATCGCTGCAGCGGTTAATAAATAACGTGTGGCAATTTCTGCATCAACTTCTTTGATGAATGTATGGTAGTACATTAATACTGCCGGTAAGATCCCCGCCGCACCATTTGTAGGCGCTGTCACTACACGGCCGCCAGCTGCGTTTTCTTCATTTACTGCTAGAGCGAATAAATCAACCCAGTCCATTGCACGCAGTGGGTCGTTGTTATTTTCAACGTTTAGTTTTAAATATAAGCTCGGTGCACGACGTCTTACTTTTAAGCCGCCCGGTAAAATACCTTCAGTACGCATACCACGCTCAATACAAGCTTTCATGACGGTCCAGATATTGAAGAGTTCGTCTTTAATATCTTTTTCCGCGCGAAGTGTTTTTTCGTTTGCCATCATCAAAGATGACACACTTAAACCTGTCTCTTTACACATATCCAATAATTCTTGAGCATTATTGAAAGGGTAAGGTGCTGGGTTTTCTGCGCGAATATCAAGTGCGGCTTGCTTTTCTTGATCGAAGGCTTCTTCGGTCACAATAAAACCGCCGCCGATAGAGTAATAGACCTGGCTATGAATTAGCTCATCGCCAGCATATGCGAAAATTTCCATGGCGTTTGAGTGCTTAGGCAAGGTTTTACGACGATGGAAAACAATCGCGCCTTGCTTTGGAAAAGCCGCTTTATGGGTTTTATCTAAGTAGATAACTTGTTCGTTTTCGATGGTGTCTAAGATTTCAGGTACTGCATCGGCATCAATGGTTTCAGGATCGTAACCAGCTAAGCCTAAAATCACCGCTTTACCTGAGCCGTGACCAACACCAGTTTGACCAAGTGAGCCATATAGCTCTACTTTGACAGAAGTAACCTTGTCGATTAATTGTTTTTCTTGTAAATCTTTTACATAAAGACGTGAAGCGCGCATTGGGCCGACCGTATGTGACGACGACGGGCCAATCCCGATACTGAACATATCAAATGCACTAATCATAAACTTCTACTCAACATTGCCTTTGAACGGACGCACATCATAACGTTAAAGTATTTCAATGTAACTATTTTGCGCTGGCTAAGTGGTGGTTAGTTGACCAGTTGAGCAAGATTTTTAACTAATTTAGCCGTCGCGCCCCATAGTAAGCCATGCTCAGTAGGAAAAATATCGAATTTTCGGGCTTTTCCGCCTAATTGTACTTCGATTGAGCGCCAGTTTTTTTCGTCAAATAAACGCTCGAGTGAAATTGTAAATACGCGTTCTACCTCATCACTGTCAGTGTGCCAAGATGCGTGAGATTGAAGTGTTGCGACAATAGGGGAAATGGTAAAGCCTGTTAATGTGTTATGGGTAGGTAATTGGCCGATAGAATTAATGTGGCTAGGACAAATACCCAGCTCTTCATTGGTTTCACGTATTGCTGTGGCCTGCAATGAAGGGTCAAATTGCTCAAACTTACCACCCGGAAAGCAAATTTGGCTAGGGTGGTGTTTTAAGTAGGCTGCGCGTTTGCAGAATAATAACGCGGCCTTGTTATCCACTTCGAGCAAGGGCAATAATACGGCACTTGCTCTGGTATTTTCAAAGTGGGCAGAGCCAATGAGAGGCGCACTGAGGTTAAATTTACATACAATGTCAGATAACTTCATTTGCTCCTCCCGTTTTACTACTTAGCTATTACTTAGTATAGGTAATATTTTGTTTACCTTGTCTAAAGTTTCTTGGTATTCCAATGCGGCTTTTGAATCAGCGACAATGCCACCGCCAGCCCAGCAATGAATTTTATCTTCATTGCATATCAAAGTTCGAATAGTGATTGATGTATCCATCTTGCCACAGGCACTGATATAACCGATAGAGCCACAATATACACTGCGACGGTGAGGCTCGAGTTCTTCAATAATTTCCATGGCACGAATTTTAGGTGCACCTGTGATTGAGCCGCCAGGGAAAGCAGCTTCTAATTGATCAATAGCGGTTTTGCTTTCAGCTAGTTCACTTTGTACGGTACTCACTAAGTGATGAACAGCAGGGAAGCTTTCAATATCGAATAGTTTAGGCACAGTCACAGTGCCTGGTTTGGCCACTTTACCTAAATCATTACGAAGTAAGTCAACGATCATCACATTTTCGGCGCGATCTTTAGGACTATTCTTTAGTATTTCGGCTTGCTCTTTATCGGCTATAACTTCTTTTAATCTGGGCAGCGTGCCTTTTATTGGCTTAGTTTCGACTTTGTTATCTTCAACTAAAATAAAACGCTCAGGAGACACCGATAAAATTGACCCATGTGGGTGATTTATAAAAGCAGCAAATGGTGCTTTGTTGTGTGCTCTGAGAGTTTTGTAGGCTGACCAAGGGGTGCCATTAAACTCTGCACTGAAGCGCTGAGCTAAGTTAATTTGATAGCAGTCGCCACTTTTTAAATAAGCTTGAATTTTATCAAACTGTTTTTCATAAGCACTTTCATCAAGATTCGATTGCCACTCAGAGGTGAGCTTAAAAGGAACTGCTTTTGCAGCTTGTTTGTTAATTGCCGCTAAATATGTGTCAAGGCGATCAAAGTTTGGCTGAGAAACATAAAACCACTCGGATGTCTGATTATCAAAAATCAGTGCATCTAAATATAGACCTGCACTCATATCAGGCATATTAATGTCTTCGATTGCCAACTCGGGCATGGACTCAATATAACGACCCAAGTCGTAACCAAAGTAACCCAACCATCCACCGGTAAAAGGTAAATTTTCAGCGGCTTGTGTATTCGATAAATCACTTAATAGTGATTGCATAATGGCAAAACAACTTTGCGCTTGTTGTTTACCATCCAAAAATACGTGCTTATTTTTCGCTTCGACGAGGTGTTTTGGCTCAAAACTGATGATGTCGTAACGGCTATTTTCGTGTTGCGCGTTACTTGAATCTAATAAAACTGTGTGAGGCAAATGGGCGAATTGCTCAAAAACTAACTCAGTAGATAGCTTAAT
Source organism: Pseudoalteromonas sp. BZB3 (assembly GCF_040104455.1). Lineage (NCBI taxonomy): Bacteria > Pseudomonadati > Pseudomonadota > Gammaproteobacteria > Alteromonadales > Pseudoalteromonadaceae > Pseudoalteromonas > Pseudoalteromonas sp. BZB3. Next base: position 217,873 of record NZ_JBECOS010000009.1, read on the forward strand.
GTCTAATTTTTTACAATTGATTTGCTCATTTATCATTTACTTGAACCTGAAAACTAGCCCGAAACGGGCGAGGAGGGTATCATATTTGCCAGTTTTACAATAGTGATGCTCTATACCAATTGAATTAAAAAATCGATCATTCTAACGCGCTAAATGATTTACTAACGTCATTGAAAACTATTTGTATAGAGCCTCTATGCACACTAATTTTCGCCTAGTTATTGAACCATTACCGTTAACCGATTCTCGGTAAACGTTATCTGTCGTTATAATTGAGCAAAACTCTAATACAATTGGTAAAATCACTTAAAACCGTCAACATGTTAAAGGCGTAAGCTATATTTGACTTACGATTATTAAGGAACCGTCATGAGTATGATCCGTCAACAAGACTTCATCGACAGCATTGAAGATGCATTGCAGTATATCTCTTATTACCACCCACTCGATTTCGTTCAAGCTTTAGAAAAGGCTTACCATAAAGAAGAAAGCAAAGCGGCTAAAGATGCGATTGCTCAGATCTTAATTAACTCTCGTATGTCTGCTGAAGGCAAGCGTCCACTGTGTCAAGACACAGGTATCGTTACGTGTTTCGTTAAAGTAGGTATGGATGTTAAGTGGGATAAAACAGACTTAACTGTACAACAAATGGTTGATGAAGGTACACGTCGCGCTTATAACAGCCCTGACAACCCACTTCGTGCATCAATCGTTGCAGATCCTGCAGGCGCACGTAAAAATACTAAAGATAACACGCCATCAGTAGTACATATTGACATGGTACCAGGTGCTGAAGTTGAAGTGATGATCGCAGCGAAAGGCGGCGGCTCAGAAAACAAAACGAAAATGGTTATGCTTAATCCATCTGACGATGTTGCTGCTTGGGTTGAGAAAACACTGCCTACTATGGGGGCAGGCTGGTGTCCACCAGGCATGCTAGGTATAGGTATTGGTGGTACAGCAGAAAAAGCAGCGGTACTAGCGAAAGAATCATTAATGGATCCGGTTGATATTCACGAGCTAATCGAGCGCGGAGCAGAAACAGCTGAAGAAAAGCTACGTTTAGATATCTTTGAACGTGCGAACAAGTTAGGTATTGGTGCACAGGGCCTTGGTGGTTTAACAACGGTTGTTGATATTAAAATCAAAACAGCTCCAACACACGCTGCATCTAAGCCAGTTGTCATGATCCCGAACTGTGCGGCAACTCGTCACGTACATTTCACGTTAGACGGTTCAGGTCCTGCTGATCTTAAAGCACCTAAAGTTGAAGATTGGCCTGAGCTGACGTTTGAAGTGGGTGAAGACACACGTCGCGTAAACTTAGACACATTAACGAAAGAAGACACGCTAGATTGGAAGATGGGTGAAACTGTGCTTCTTTCAGGTAAAATCTTAACAGGTCGTGATGCAGCGCATAAGCGCCTTCAAGACATGATCTTGTCAGGTGAAGGTTTACCTGAAGGTGTAGATTTCGAGAACAAGTTTATCTACTACGTAGGTCCTGTTGATGCAGTAGGCGACGAAGCTGTAGGCCCTGCAGGTCCAACTACAGCAACGCGTATGGATAAGTTCACCGATCTAATGCTAGAAAACACTGGTATCGTGGGCATGATCGGTAAAGCTGAGCGTGGTCCAGCGACAGTTGAATCTATCAAGCAAAACAAATCAATCTACCTAATGGCAGTAGGTGGTGCAGCTTATCTTGTATCCAAAGCAATCAAGAAAGCGCGCGTAGTAGCGTTCGAAGATTTAGGTATGGAAGCAATCTATGAGTTTGAAGTAGAAGATATGCCGGTAACAGTTGCAGTAGACAGCGATGGTAACAACGCGCACACTGCAGGCCCTGCGATTTGGAAAGCGAAAATCGAAGAGCTAGACAGCAAATTAAAATAAGCAATTAGCTTGTTTTAAATGGAAAAAGGAGTGAATTTTCACTCCTTTTTTATGCCTGATAATGACTGAATATTATTGAGATTTGCTATTATCCAGTCCAATTGTATAAATATAAGGATGGTCATAGTGAAGTATTTTGAAGTGCCAAAATGTTTTCATGAAGTATTTGGAGAGCAACAAACTCGATTAGAAGTGTTCTTAACAGTATTGTTCGCTTGTATTGCGACAATAGTTACTTTTTTCTTGTCAGGTTTATCGCTTAATCATTGGCAGGTAATCGCCGCCTTTTTAATTGTGTTTGATGTTTATGCAGGCTGTATCGCTAACTTCAGCCAAGGAACAAATCAGTTTTACGCTCAACGTTATAAAAGTAGATTAATATTCATCGCGATACATTTTCATAACGTGATCATTGCGTTACTACTTGATATGTATGTTCAAGAAAGTTTATTGATTTGGGGTTATACAATTGTTTCAGCGTGTATTGTTAATTTTTTAAAGAGAAATAGACTACAAACGTTTATTGCCGCCAATTTATTTTGTTTTGGTATTTTAGTACTACTAAGTTTATCTATGCCAAATTGGCTGATACTCATCAGTTTATTCTTTATGTTTAAAGTCATTGTTAGCTTTGCTGTTGATCATCATAAGCAAAAATAAATACACAAATGTAACTCAACTCTCGTTTTTATAGCCTCACAAAGCTACGCTTTTAGATTTAAGCCTGATTATTATTTGTCAGTATCAGGCTTACTTCATCACTCCCAAGTAAATTCTTCAAATTCAAACTTGAAAACCAACTAATTAACTGTAATGATAATGATTATCAATTGTGATTTTAAAGTCGGTTCATATGTGTTTGAAAGAAACTATTGCTTGTTACACACCTTGTTTAAAAACCCACTGTCGAAGACCTCAATTAGAAGCACCTGTTTTGGTATCTCAATATATTGAGGGCAGTTTGGCATTAGCAAAATGGTACGGCAGCAGTCACTGCACATTGTTACAAGAACTGTATTTAAAAAGAGTATTCAATGAGTTACTCAATAAAATTGCTGATCCACTCGTACATGAGTCAATCAGAAAGCAATGTTTTGAGCAGCTATATAAGCCTCTTCTCGCTTTGAAGCGATTCTACAAACAGCAGCAAGCCGATAAACAAAAATATTTGGCGCTGGAGCTTGAAGCAAGAGTGCTGTGTCGTGAATTTAATCCATTTTTATAGGAGTCAAAGATGACTACATTTCGCCAAGAGTCAGACAGCATGGGTGTTTTAGATGTGCCAGAAGCCGCACTTTATAAAGCGCAAACCCAGCGTGCAGTCAATAACTTTACAGTTAGTAAGTTAACTATGCCGCAAGAGTTTATCCGAGCACTTGCTTACATTAAACAAGCTGCGGCAGAAGCAAACGCAGAGTTAGGGCACCTTCCACAAGATAAAGCACAGGCAATTGCCAAAGCAGCGCAAAGTATTATTGAAGGTGAGCATTTAGACCAATTCCCGGTTGATGTTTTTCAAACAGGCTCTGGCACCAGTTCAAATATGAATGCCAATGAAGTGATCGCGACGCTTGCAACACAGCAAAGTGGTATTCAGATCCACCCGAATGACGACGTTAACATGGGTCAAAGCTCAAACGACGTGATCCCTACCGCTATTCATGTCAGTAGTGCGGTCGCAGTAGTTTATGAGCTATTACCTGCGTTAAAGCACTTATCGCAAGTTATAGAGCAAAAATCTAAACAAGTCGGTCATGTAGTTAAAACAGGTCGTACGCATTTAATGGATGCAATGCCCGTAACATTTGCGCAAACCTTAGGTGGTTGGCAGCATCAGATTGACTGCGCGTACCAAGGTATATTAAGTAGTGTAGAAAGAGTCTACGAACTTGCACAAGGAGGCACAGCAGTAGGCACAGGTGTAAATGCCGATGCACAATTTGCCAAGGTGTTCACGCAATATTTAAGTACAAATATTGGCATTCGTTTTAAACCAAGTAGTAATCATTTTTACCATATTGGTTCACAAGACGCGATTGTTGGCCTTTCAGGACAATTAAAAGCAATGGCTGTAGCGAATATGAAAATTGCCAATGACTTACGTTGGATGAACTCAGGCCCGTTGGCAGGTCTTGCTGAGATTGAACTTGAAGCGCTACAGCCAGGCTCTTCAATCATGCCTGGTAAAGTTAACCCGGTGATCCCAGAAGCGGCAGCCATGGTCAGTGCACAAGTCATTGGTAACGACACGACAATTTCGGTAGCGGGTCAATCGGGTAACTTTGAGCTCAATGTCATGTTGCCTGTGATTGCGCATAACATTATTGAAAGTATCGACATCTTGGCGAATGTCAGCCGACTACTCGCTGATAAAGCGATTGCAACATTTAATGTGAACGAAGAAAACGTTAATAAAGCTTTGGCAAAAAATCCAATTCTAGTGACGGCTCTCAATCCGATCATAGGTTATGAAAAAGCGGCATTTATTGCCAAAACAGCCTATAAAGAAGGCCGACCGATTGTTGATGTTGCGAGTGAACATACCGATTTATCTGTCAATGAACTAAAAGAGTTATTGAACCCAGAGAAGCTGACCAAAGGTGGTTTGTAAATTAAAACTTCTAATGTCTAGCAATCCTTAACTTTTAAAAGGTGAAACATATTTGTTTCACCTTTTTTGATCTGTAAATTAGCTTCTGTAATCTCATGTAATTATCTTTTGTTAACTTTTGATATACATTTTATTTTCTTAGGAATATAAACATCGCGTAGAAAACTTAATGGATTGAGTAGTGTTGCGGTGAAGCATTCTCAGATTATCAAGGATGGGTTGAAGGTGCGCTGCGCTCGACAGATTTAGTCCTCAAGCAAGGCTTTAATCTATACACGTTTGCTTCGCTACACCCTGATGCGTCAATTGTTATTCGAGAAAAATATAACGCACGCCGTGAATCTCTGATCAATAAATATTTTGATTTAGGATATCGAGAAACGACCGATGTTGAAGAAGGCCAATGTCATATTGAAACACTTCAAACTGTTCTTGGCGTTGATTTAACCTACTTCGATAAAGCTTAACTACTTCCCCAAGACTTAGGGCCTTTTTGGCCCTTTTTTCATTTTGTATTTCCAGGAAAGAAATTATGAATATCATCGAGAATTTTACCGTTGCAGATTACTTAAAAGTAAGAATGGAACAAATAGGCATTGAACAAACGTTTGGGGTTGCAGGTAATTATACAGCTGCGTTATTAGGCACGATTTTGGCAGATGACAATTCCCCGATAAAAATATCAGGCAACGCCAACGAAATTTGCGCAGGCTTTGCCGCTGATGCCTATGCAAGATTAAAAGGCGTGAGTGCACTTTATGTGACATACAGTGTGGGGGCATTTAGTTTACTTAATACGATTGCCGGCTCTTATGTCGAGCAAGTGCCTGTGATTTTAATAAACGGTGCGCCAACCAATAAAGAAGACCAAATTTCAAAACAAGCAGGCTTACTGTATTCACATACAACGGGATATGAGTTTGTAGACATTCATATGTTTAAACCTGTGACTGTCGCAGCTGAGCGGATCACCAATGCCAAACAAGCGCCTTATCAAATTGATGCCGCGATTACCGCCATGTTGACAGAGCGCCGACCCATATATTTTGAAGTAGCTGAAGATGTGTGGCGTGCGGATTGTCAAAAACCAAGCGGTAAACTTAGCTCTGGTATGGGTGCAACAGTTACAGTGAGTGAAGCAAAACCAGCAGCAAAAGCTGCGGTAAATTTAATGCGCAGTAAACCAAAAAGTATTTTCTGGGCGGGCGTCGAATTACAAAGGTATGGCCTGCAAGACAAGTTCTTATCATTGCTCGATTTTATTAATGAAACCCATACTGTGCCGGATCAACATATTCATTTTGTGACATCAGCATTGAGTAAGTCAGTCATAGAAGAATCACATCGTTACTTTGAAGGCTGTGTCACACTAAAAAAACAAGAAGTTGATAACTTAGTCGGTGAAGATGGTGTGTTAGTTGGCATCGGTGCATGGACCACAGGTAAAGATACTGGCAATGAAGATATACGCAGCAGTAACACTATTCTAGCTGCTCACGGTGGGGTGTTTGTCGGCGCTGAGTTTTATGCATCCGTCACTCTAGAAGCTTTTATTGATGCCATGCTGGCTGAATTTATTGATATAGCTGCGAAGAAGGAATTGCTAGAGCTCGCAGGCTTACGCACTCAAAATAACACGAGCTTTAAACTTATGTCGAGTCAGAGTAATTTAGCGCAATCTTTAGGGTATGACAGCTTTTTCTCAGCCATGAGTCAGTGGCTAACTGAAGATGATATCATGGTCGTCGATGCCGGCTTCCCTTTGATTGGTGCGCAGAGTGTTAAAGTACCGAGCCGAAATGGTTTTGTTGCGCAAGCTGCTTGGCTTTCTATAGGCTATTCAGTGCCAGCAGGTACTGGTATTAAATGTGCATTTCCTGATAAGCGCGCCATTGTTGTGGTCGGAGATGGCGCATTTCATGAAACTTGCCAAGCGGTTGCTGACCAACATGCTTATGGGCAAAACACGGTTGTATTTGTTATTGCAAACGGAATTTACGGCATTGAACAATACTTGGTTAATCCGAATCCATTTAGGCAACCCCCAGTCGATTATCCAGATAAATTGTTAAATGATGTTTATCATTATAATGATTTACCCAATTGGGAAATTGCAAAAATTACCGATGCATTTGGTGGAGAAGGTCGTAAAGTGACCTCTGTTGAGCAATTTTACGGAGTGCTAGAAGAAATTCGCGCTGATGAGCATAACAATTACGTTGTTGAACTCTGTATTCCTAAAGACAATGTGCCTAATGCAATTACGGTTGAAGCTGACAGTGCAGTAGGGGAAGATGAAATCGATAACCCAAACTGGCCACCAGCAGGGAAATTTTAACTTATCGAATGTACAAACAAAAAAGGTAGCCAAATAGCTACCTTTTCTCGTTTTAGGGCTTTAGATTAAGCGCCAGCTTCCATAATAGAAGTACTACCCGTTTTAGCTAATTCAGCAAGATCTTTGTCTATCCAGAATAGTGCTTTACCATCTTCACCAATAAGCTCTAGCTTATCTAAAATACCTTTGAACAGCTTTTCTTCTTCATGTTGTTCGGCAACATACCATTGTAAGAAGTTAAACGTAGAGTAATCATGTGTAGTAAAAGCAACATGAGTTAGCTCATTGATTGCTTTAGTGATAGTGCATTCATGCTCAAGAGTGGTTCTAAAAACGTCACCAAGTGAGTTAAACTCATGAGGAGGCGCTTCGATGGCACCTAAAATTGGTAATGCACCGGTTTCACTTACATAAGTGAATAAACGGTTCATGTGTTCCATTTCTTCAACGGCATGCTTTCTTAAAAACTCAGCAGCACCTTCGAAGCCTTTGTCTTCACACCAAGCACTCATCTGTAAGTATAGGTTTGAAGAATAGAATTCTAAATTAATTTGCTCGTTTAATTTTTCAACCATTGCTGGGGCTAACATAGCGGTTACTCCTCTAAGAATTTATGCACGCATTGTTCTTTAATACGCTCATGAATACAAGTAGATCATAAAGAAAAACAAATAAAAATAACAATTTAGGCGAGAAAAAACGCAAAAATCCAGTTAAGCAAAAAGCGCAATCAATCTCATTAAAGCTCACCGACTAAAAAATGGTATGCAATAAAAATTTAGGTACAACTATAAGTAAGAATGCGAATGATTATTTCAGTTTTGTACCTTTGCATAGGTACTTTTTATCGCTTGCTGAACGGGCGCATTTTTTACAAATAAAGTGACTGGGTGAAACAATATCTCCAAGCTGAGATAGTTTGCTTTCGATGTCTTTTCTTTTCCACTCACACAGGGTTTTACTCATTTATACCTACTACAAAATAGTTAAATACAAATAAACATTATTATCATGTTTAAATCAAAGGGTGCTTTTTACATTAAATATGGGCAGATTACTAGCACAATAAATGAAGAGTTTGGAGCTAAAAAAGCCAAGACTATGAATTGCCTTGGCTTTGTTGACGGGTAACTATTTTATAAATGGGATTGTAAAAACTTTAAGTAAGCGTCAGATGCCGTGATGCGGTTTTTCTTTTTAGTAAAACCGTGGCCTTCGTCTGGGAATAGCACGTACTCAACTGGTGTGCCATTCTTCTTAACCGCTTCAACCAGTTCATCACTTTCAACCTGTAAGACGCGAGGATCGTTTGCACCTTGCACAACCATTAATGGCTTCACAATATTATGTGCATGGAATAGCGGGGAGATAGCTCTATGCCTTGCCTCATCTGTTGCAGGATCACCCATTTCGTCATATAAAGCTTTACGGAAGCTTTCCCACCAAGGTGGAATAGACTTAAGCGTTCTGACCCAATTTGTGACGCCGAATATGTTAATTCCGACTTCAAACTCTTCTGGTGCAAAGGCCAATGCAGCAGCCGTTAAATAACCACCGTAACTGCCACCCATAATGCCGATTTTGTCTTTATTAACCCAATCTAAGCTTTGTAGGTATTTTTTACCCCAAATAAGATCATTTAAGTCATCTTTGCCATGTTTCTTATCATCTAAATGAAAGAAGGTCTTACCATATCCACTACTACCACGGTTATTGATGGCATATACGGCATAGCCATGATTCACTAAATGTTGGATTTCAGGTCGGTAGCCTCTGACACTTTGTCCACCTGGACCACCATGAACAAAAATAACAACTGGCACAGGAGAAGCTTTAGATGCTTGCTTTGGTTTATACATTACTCCTGGGACTTCTAAACCGTCAAAGCTGTTAAAGCGCTCTATGGTACTGGTTACTAAGTGCTTTTCATCTATGGCTTTATTCAATGAAGAAGTTAACTGAGTTGCTTGTTGAGCACCGAATTGCCAAACATATAAGTTGTGTGGAGAGGTATCTGATGTCAGATAAAAAGAAATTTTCTGCTCGTCTTTAGAGAAGTTAACACTTCTTAAATTACCAGCGGGTAATTCTGGCATCTGGATGGTTTTTTGCGTATTTAAATCGGTGGCGACCAATTTTGTCATTGAATCTTCATTAACAAAATGAACGCGGTAACGCCCTGATTCTGAGAAATACATATTAGTGATATCCCAGTCTGCAACCAAATAAGGTTTATGCGCTTGGGTCGTTAAATTGTATTCCCAAATTTGTGCAAATTCACCATGGGCATTTGTGAGGTAATATAGCGTTTGACCATCTTTAGAGAATGAATTAGCTGAAAACGTTGCATCATGCTCTACGTTAGAGAGTAAAACTGGTTTTTGACCTTTAGCTTGGTTATCAACCAAGAATAAGTCAGAATCTTTATTACTATTTGATTTACTCAATACAAAATAGCGTTCATCAGGGCTGACCGCTTGAATGTTTAAACCAGACTCGTTTTTATATAATAAAGTACGTTTGTAAGTTTTAGTGTCGTACTTGTATAAATCCATAAAACGCATATCACGTTCGTTACTCTGCACGTAAAAATGACTATTATCGCCTGAAAAACCGAACATAGTTGCACGTGTCTTAGGTCCAGGAGTTAAATCCTTTACTGAGCCATCTAGTTCACGAACATATAAGTGAAATAACTCATTACCACCAGCGTCTTTGGTAAACAAAACGCGATCATCATTTGGAAAATAGCCAACAGGGTATGTGGTATCGGTATTATTGGTCAGTTGCGTTTTATTACCTGTTTTAGTATCTACTTGATACAGGTTGAAAATGCCTGTTTCATCACTACTGACTAAAATGCTTTTCCCATCATTAGAAAAGCTACTGCCCATGACGTTAACAGTATCGTAGAAAGTTTCAGCACTATAATGTTTAAATGCTTGGACACTTGCGGCTGGCTTAACCTCTAGGTTTTGTGGGGAAGAAGTCGTGTTACACGCGCTCAAAAGCGAGAGTACCGCACAGGTAAGTAAAGATTGTCTGATCATATTTATTCACACTTGCTTTGGTTAAAAATAAGCGAGCAACCCCCCGTTGAATAAGGTTGCTCACTTGGGTTTCGATTAAAATTGGTATTTAAGACCTAAGCGATAGTTTCTTCCTATCACATCATATAAAAGACTGCCTTGGTTAAGTCCTGGTAATCTTGGAGGTCGTTTATCAGTGAGGTTATTGACGCCTAAATACATAGATAAAGAGTCAAGCCATTGATAGTTAATTTGCAGGTCATGGCTGGTGTAGCTACCTACTTTATTTGCAAACGCAGAAGGGTAGTACTCATCAGAGCGCGTTTTATCAAATGTAGAACTGCCAACATAGTTGCTATTTAAACTTGCTGTTAGATCGTTGTAGGTGTAAGAAGTACTGAAGTTTGCTCTTACACGAGGGTAAGTCACTGAGCCTGCTGCGTTCTCGATAGGTAAACCTGCTTTCGGGTTTTGCTCGTTAATGCGTTCAGCTAGGTATGAGGCATTGACTCTGAAGCTGAGTTGCCCAAAACCAGTTTCGTAACGTAATGCGGTTTCTAAATCAACGCCTTTTGCTGAGAAGCGAGCGGCGTTTACGGCATTAACGCCAACAAATAAAATGTTGCCGTTTTCAGCGCGTTTCACCTTGCTACAAAATGCGTCATCAAGCTGACTGCCATCAACACAGTTCGACAAGATATCACTGCCATCAATTTGCGTGATGGCATCTGTGATTTCAATATCCCAGTAATCAACAGCAATATTTAGGTTAGCATTAGGCGAATAAGTCAAACCTAGCGTAAAGGTATCAGCTGTTTCTGGTTTGAGTTCGGTGTTACCGGTAGTGTGTGTCAGCACAGTACCAAATGACGCGTTTGAGGTAAATTCAGCATCTAAGCCTAACAACTCACAGTTTGCTTTACGATTTGCAGCAACAGCGGGCTCTGCATCTAAATTATCTTTGTGACATGGGTCGACTAAACGGGCTGCACCTGAAGAAGCCGGCGCAAACAATTCTTGAATATTCGGAGCACGTACTGCACGAGAATAACTAGCACGAGAGCCAATATCATAACCAAACTGCCAATTTAAAGACGCTTTATAGGTGCTATCACCACCAGTGATACTGTGATCGGCATAGCGTGCAGCCACTTCTAGATCAAGCGATTCAATTAAGGGCAAGTCTGCCAATAAAGGCACGCTGACTTCACCAAAAATTTCTTTTACGTTATAGCTACCTTCTACAGTACTAAAAAAGCTATTAGTAGCAGGGGTTTGACCTGTTGTTGTGCCTACTAGACCAAGGCCTACGCCATTTTCATCACGTCCTTGAGTGAGAGGATCAGGATCAGAAAGCGAACGCTCGTTTCGGTATTCAAGACCTGCTGCAAATGCAATAGGGCCCAAATCGGTATCTACTAAGTCACCATGAAACACAAAACTGGCAATGGTTTGCTCCATCTCTTGTTTGTTATGCAGTTTCACACCGGCGTAGTCTAATGCCGCCTGACTGGCTTGTTTGAAGATAGGGTTATACGGCACACAGGCAGGATCGCTGGTATCACGACAAATGGCATTTCCACTAGCATCTGTGGTTGCATCTAGTGAGCGGTAGTAGCGCTCATTGAATGTTGTGAGCTCATAAATATCAGCGGTGACTCTGCCGTGTTGCACATAAGTATCAAAATCGTAATCAGCAAATGATCCTTCAGCACCTATAGTGATCTGCATAGTTTCACGAATGTTTTCAGAGCTTGATGGCAAACCGACCACTGCTAATGCGGCATCTTGCACATTACGCTCTTGCATTAATGTTCTTAATTCACTTGGTATAAACGGGTTATCTTGCTTTAAGCTGATCAATGGACCGAAGTTATCATCGTGAAAAATACTTGCTTGGCCAATCGCAAAAGACTCGACCTTACCGTATTTACTATCAAGATAAAGGCTAACATCGTCACTCAGATCGTATCGAGAGCCTAAATTCATTAATAGTCTTTCACTAGGCGCAATGGCATAGTTAGTTTCAGAGATCCTAAATCCGTCACCGTTAGAGCAAGTAACCGGACCATCACAGAAATCACCATTTTGGAAAGGCCTAAAATGACCATCTTCGCGGTCGATGGTAAATGTGTCGTAACCTACATGACCAAACGGAAATGCAATAGGATCATTTGCGAATGTGGGTACAGGGATCTGGCTGATAGGGGCATCGCCAAAGAAGTAGTTACTATTAGGTAAGTAGATTAAGCCCTCGGCGCTGAGCGCTTGGAAACGTAAATCTTCTACAAATACAGTATCTGAAATACCGTCATTAGGCCCTGTATTTTCAGGGTTTGGTAAAAAAGAGTGGTTCTTATTGGCATAGTCACGCGCCGTAACTGAGAGCGCATCGCGGTCTGAATAACTGACGTGGAAAGTAACATTACCCGCACTATCTGCAAAATCTGCACCCCAAGTAAGCGAAATATCATTGCTCTTTGCATCGTCTTCAGCGCTTTGTGCATAAGATGCGTCAAGTTCAAACCCAGTGAAGTCCTTCTTCATAATAAAGTTGACTACACCAGTTACCGCGTCAGCACCATAAATAGCTGATGCACCGCCAGTAATAATTTCGACACGCTCAATAAGTGAAGTCGGGATCATAGAAATGTCGACAGCAGAATTACCGGCATCACCCGATACATGACGACGACCATTTACAAGCACCAAGCTTCGTTCTGTGCCTAAGCCACGTAAGTTTATGAGTTCTTGACCTGCAGACTGAAGGCCTGTGCCATTGCCTGTCGCCGTAGTTGAACCTACACCACTGATCATAGCGGGCAGTTTATGCATTAAGTCGCCAATATTCTTTACACCCGATTGCGCGATTTCTTTTGCATCAATCATGGTTGTTGGTGTTGTCATTTGCGCACTAGTACGCGCAATACGAGAACCTGTAACCTGAATCTTTTCAACTTCGTCTTCATTCACCTGATTGGCAAAAGAGTTACCTGAGAGTAAAAGAGAACTCGCAACGAGTCCTTGCATAATTGCTGATAATCTTAAGTTCATAAGAGAACACCCTGTTGTTGTATTTTATTATTTTATATCTCAAAGTGTATCTGAGATACCTACTAGGCTATCAGCACTTAAAGCATATGTACAATTTTTATTCTCATGTGAGACTAAAGATATGTGAAAGTTTGTGAAATAAGTAAATTAGAATTGTAAATATCTCTATTTAACAATTAGTTATAGGTGATTTTGGTGCTGGAGAGTAAGCACATTGTGTGCTTACTTAGTAATTTAAAGTGAAAAGTAGTGTTAGAAAGGTTTACTGGTGTTCAAAATATATACGGTAAGTGCTCGACCAAATAGGAAAGTTCACATGGGTTGAGTAGCAAATGTAGTCTTCGATATCGACTTGCGCGATATCTAATAAATAGCGCAGTTTTTCTTTGTGATCTTGCTGCAATTGAAAGTGCGCCAAATTATCTGTGGTTTGAGAAATTTTGAGCTCAGGAAATTCTGGAAATCGTTCAGTCCACATATCACTTGCTTTTAACTTGCCGTCTTCTACCTTTTGATTGTTGTGATAGCAGCCAATATTTACGGTACTACATTTATCAATTTGTTTTTCTATCAGCACTAACATGGTCATGGCTTTAGTTGGGTTTTTAATTGATAAGCTGGTGGAACTGCAAGGACTGTTTTGATTGAGCGGGTTCATCACTTCATCAGGGTTATTGACCACAAAGGTTGCATCGCAACTGTCACTTGGGAGTGGGTCAAACACTAAACCTGAATTACTCGGCGAAAAGGTACTAAACGCATTTAAAAACCCAGGCGTCGAGTACTCTTCAGATACACCAATGGTAAAAAGATTGGTCTCTAATCGACTCTGCTGAGAAATATTCAGTGGTTGAGTAAAGTTATCAGGATTAGGGTGAGTATAAAACTGCACAAAAGGCACTGCACCGGCTTCACGTTTAATGCCAGATTTACTTATCAACGCAACCTCTTGTAAAAAAGCAGGGGTTGCTTTGTTCTCTCTGAGTATATAAATACAGAAAACTTCTTCGACGCTGAATCGAAGTAGAGACTTAGCGGCATAATAAAGCTGCGCTTTGTGGTCATCACCGTGCGTGGTATTTTGTGTTTTCTGTTTAGCAGTCGATAGCATGCGTTTGAGTTGCGCATGACTTGAAGCATGTTGGTTGAGGCACTGTTCAAATAAGTCGGTAACTTGTTTTAGCTGTTTCAGCAAAGGGGCAGGGATAAGCGGTGTCAACTTTTGCTGCATGAGTACCAAAGCTTGTAAACCGGGCAACTCTACTAATACTTGTAAACCATCACTTGCTTTACAGGCAGTAAAAAAGCGTTGGCTATTAGAGCGGTTATAATCTAAATACCGAGCAAATCCACCAATGGTTTTGGCTTTTTCTGGTAGTTCAGCTTTGATTGCTAAAAAAGTTTTTTGTATACGCTCGCCAAGGCGTGTTAAATCGGCTTTTACTTGTTGACTAAGTCCCATGTCGCAGAAAATATGGTTATATATTTCCTTTAGGTTACACGGGACTTAAAATGATTAAAAGAATTCTTTAATCAGCTTAGCTACATTGACCAATTGTTTTCCAAGGTCCCCAAGGTCCAGAAGATGCAGGGTTTTCATCTTGTACCCACCATTTAGCCTCGTAAATTACTCCGTTTAAACTCACTCTTTGGCCTTGTAAGTACACGGTACTTTCTGACCAAGCCGGTGTGCCTTTACAGGTATCGACATTTTCAGAGACTGAGATAGTTTTAGTTTTTTGAGCGGTTTGGCCTTTGTCATCAGTAACACTTAAAGTCACTGAATAACTGCCTGCTTGTGCAAAAGTGTGCGACACAACACTACCTTGGTAGCTTTCACCGTTGACAATCCAGCGAGTGCTAACGATTTGACCGTTATCTGTGCTCGTGCTGGTGAGTGTTGCTGTTAATTGTTCCGTCGCCACTGAGAAGTCAGCAACAGGTGCGGGGTCTACAACGTTACCATCACATTTTGCACCACGACGCCACACATTGCTGTATAAGTCTGGCTGAGCACCCTGAGACCACCAAGTAGATTCATATTCATATCCTTTGTAGCTAACCTTGTCGCCTAGTGCATAGCTTTGTGTTGCACTCCAAGGTGCTGCATTACATTCACCATCAACGATAAAGTTAACGACTTTAGATACGCTGCTTGTTTGGCCAATGGTATCTGTTACTGTAAGCGTGACGTTGTAGCTACCTGCAGAAGCATAGGTAAAGCTTGGGTTTGTTTGAGTTGAACCCGCATTACCTTGTCCAAACGACCATTGATAACCTGTAATACCTTTATCGTCGGTAGATTTGTTGGTGAAACTTGCAGTTAAAGACGCCGCATCCGTTTGGACCTCAAAATTGGCGACGGGTTTTTTATCTTCACCGTCAATAATTCCAGTTTTTTGTTTGATCCAATTTAAGAAGCTGGTTGTTCTTGTGAAAGCAGTTGCACCTTGACAGCCTTGCCCCCAACTGACTGTACCTATGCTGTAAAAGTCATTACCAACTCTAACAGCATAAGGACCGCCACTGTCTCCATTACATGCAGAACGACCACCTTCACCACCGCCACAAATCACTGAGCTAGGCAAATTGAAACTAAGTTGTGAACTACAGCTTGAATTAGTGATAACGGGTAAATCAGCTTCGCGAAGTACATCACTTGGGCGACCACGATTAGAGGTTAAACCCCAACCCGATACCGTAACGTAATCGCCTGGGCTTGCATATTGTGACTCGATAGCCGCAGTAGGAAGTTTAGCTGGTGTATATTGACTTGGCGCAGGTGAAGCCAGTTTTAAAACTGCGATGTCATAACCAGAGCGGATCCCATTTGCGCCATTCCAGCGTTCATGGTTAATAATCTGAGATACACGTAATGTGACACCATCATTTCGGCTGATTGAGTGCGCACCAACACGCACAGTTAAACTTGATGTTGAAGCATTGTCTAAACAGTGAGCCGCCGTTAAAACCCAATTTGGATCGATTAATGTACCACCACAACCTTGACGACCATTCATAAGTAGCGCGACTTGATAAGGACGAGAGTATGCAGGTGTTTCAATACCACCAACAACAGTTGGGTTAATATCTAACTCAGCTGCAGCGTATGTATTCATGCCATACAAACACATGGCAGAGAGTAAAATATTTCTTTTATTCATGATTACATTTCCTTTAATTGCTCAAAATTAAGCCTATTTAGAAATAATCTGAGATACACTTTTGCGCAAATCTAGAATAAAAATAAAACAAGGTCAGACCAGTTGGTTGTGTGTATTCAAAATGGGTATGGATATGATTTGTATAAATAATTTGAGTAACAATTTATTTACATTTTGTTTTGGGGTTGTTTATAGTCTGTAGAAAATGTTGATGAGAAGATAGGGTTTAATTATGAATCAATAAAAGAGTTAGTTCAGTAAAATGTGGGTATAAAAAAAGACATCCGGAGATGTCTTGATTTATACGTTTGGTGGAGCTGGGGGAAGTCTAGTTTTGCAAGCAATGTATTGTTAAATTTATATTTTATTAGTTTATCTTTTGTTCTGGAGTGCAACCTGGAGTGCAATGGATTTGCTTGTTTTTTTATAAATTACCGGAGGCTGATTCCCATGAAAAGCAAGTTTTAAGGGCATTTGAAAGCTACTATTGAGAGAAGAGATACTCTTTTACAGATTAGTAGTAAAGGTTTGGATATCTTATATCCTGATTTTAGATAAGAAGTTAAAATATAGCTATTGGTATAAGGTTGCGATTGCAAAGTTCATAAACTGTACTAGTTCCGACTTGATCTTACAGTTCGATTGAATCGGCTTTTACTTCATCTGACAGGCAGCTAAGTGCCTAAATCGGACGTTAAAAGCTAGCTCATTCCTGCCCCAAAACAAGCTAGAAAATTTTGCTCAAAGGGCTAACAACACTGTTTGCGCCTTGCTGTAAAACATGAGTATATATTTGCGTTGTCTTCACATCGGAATGATCAAGTTGAGCTGCACGGTTCTGATATCTGCACACAATTGTGTCGCAAAGAATGCCTAAAAGTGTGGGGCGTTATAGGTTTTGTTATTTGTGCTTTTTTGGCTGCTTCTTTAACCGCTTTACGTACTACTGTTTGATGAAAATGATGTCGGCGAATCTCTCCAGTTTCAGGAGCAGCACTTAACTTATAAGAGGGAAATAGATACTGCCAAGCAATTGACTTATTGGCGCTGGGTTATTTTCTTGCCAGTGCGTTTGGCATCCTAACACCAGCATAGTGTTCATTCTGGGAATCTAATTTAAGTATTCATCAGCCTGAGCAATTTGATTTTTAGCAAAGGTATAAGTTCAGTAGCGAGTGTAACCACACGATGTTTATTCTCTTTACTATTCCAGAACCGAATGCACTTGTAGTCAAAGTCAATATCCTGAACACGTAGCTGAACAGCGTCCATTACACGTAAGCCGCTACCATACATGAAACCTGAAATTAAATAATATCGTTTACTTAGAAACGACATGAGACGTTTAACCTCCTCAGGGTCATAACAATTGGCAACTTAGATTGGCGCTTGCTTCTTACAAACGTTAGATTAGGACACAAATCCTGTTAATGATTTGTTTATACAGAAAAGATAAGGCATTTTACGCTGTCGCTTGTGTTTTAGGCGACAGATTACGTTTAAGTACAAGGTAGTTGAGATATTCGATAACCTCGTTATTTCCCATATAGGCTGGGTGTCGCTTGCCATGAAAGTGAATATAGGAAGAAATCCACTTAAGGTATGTATCAACGGTTCTGAGTGAATATTGCTTAGTCAACATAAACTCGACGATGTGGTTTAAAAATGGTGAACGAGTTCTCATTAAGTTAGTTCTAAAATAAAACTGTATTTATATACAGTTTCACTGTGTTTCTCCCATAGTCAAAAAAACGACTCTGTGGGTCGTTTTGATCCTTTCCATAATGTCTATAATGATTGAAAAATATAACTGTAGCAACAAGTTAGTTATTGTGATAAAACTGGTGCAATGAGAAAAATGACCTATGGCTCGGTAGAAAAACGACTCATTGGGTCGATATTAAATTGTTATATTCCCATGGAGGCCTATGTACTCTGAACCTTGGAGCAATATAGAAGACTTCAGTCCTGCACACGGAGCGGCACTGTTGACTGAAATGGCAACAGAATTACCTGTTGGTCATGAGTTGTATGGTAAAAGTTCTAAAATTCTCGCAAAGCGAGAAGATAGAGATGATATTTTAGTCATTTGTGACAATAAGTTTTATGTTGTTCATTTAACTTGGTCAAACAAAAAAGAAGTATTGCCATATCCAGAAACGAAATCTTATGACTCTCTTGAGATACTACAAGAGCAGCTTGCGAAAGACAGCCTTAACTTTTGAGCGTCAGGGAATATAACAAGTTAATTAAACAGTGGACGCAAAACAGCAGGCTTGCGCTCATTCTTCGCTTAGTTTAGCCTGCTATTTTTCGCCGTTTATTAAGGCTACATGGACTCCCCCGATTGTCAACGAATTTACCTTTGATAATTAGATATGAGACTGCACCTCTACATTCGGCCTATTAATTGAGTATTAAACTCGGACCTAGATGAGTATTCGCTAGGAAGTGTGCCTTATTCGTTAGACGAGCTTTTTAAGCTCACCCGTAATAAACAGGCTATGGCTTCCTCGGTCTGACCTAATTGTCATCGATGCCTTCGCAGGACTCGGGTAAAACAGGTAAATCTTCTAAACTAAATAAATCGTGTTACTTCATAATGGTTGCTTTAATAAATGGCGCATAGTCATTTAGATTAATTAATGACCTTGTAATCTTCTTGTTTGACCATCAGCGTCCAAATAAGTCTGGCGTTTCTTGCTGCTAATGCGACAGCGGCTTTTAGATACCCACGGCGAGCGATGAGCTCACGTATCCAACAACTGACTTTATCTTCTTTTTCTCTCAAGTTTGCCATGACAGCTCTTGCCCCATGAACGAGGCACATTCGGAGATATTTATCACCACGCTTAGTAATTCTTCCGAGTCGTATTTTGCCACCGGTGGTGAACTGGCGAGGTACTAATCCTAACCATGCACAGAATTGGCGGCTATTTTTGAATAACCTAGGGTCAGGCACATTGGCTGTAACAGCAGTTGCAACTTGCTCACCGACACCTGGAATGGTCATTAAGCGTTTAGCGACAGAGTCTTCTCTAACTTGTTTTGATAAAGCTCGGTCGTAACTGAGTATTTGTTCATTTGCTTGTTTAATACGCTGCCATAGATTACTTGTCATCTCTCGAGCAAGATGGGGAAGTTTATTATCAGCGTCTTCTAAAATATCACCAATGACATCATGCAAACTGTAACGACCTTTGGGAATGATGATGCCAAATTCACTCAGTAAACCGCGAAGTTGATTAATCATAGAGGTGCGCTCTTTAACTAAGCCTTGGCGAACTCTATGGAGCGTCATAACAGCTTGTTGTTCAGCGGTTTTTACAGGAACATGCCAGATATTAGGTCGCATAGCGGCTTCACAAATTGCTTCTGCATCGTTATTATCATTTTTGCCGCCGGTACGAAAAGGTTCGATAAACTTAGCGGCGATAATCGCCACTTGGTGACCAAGAAGTTTGAACTCACGGGCCCAATAATGCGCCCCAGAGCAGGCTTCCATGGCGATGAAGCAAGGATTGAGTTGTGCAACATAGGCAAGTAGTTTTTTACGTGACAATGTTTTTCTAAGAACAACCTTTCCATGAGCATTCATTCCAACAAGAGAGAATGAATTTTTTGCTAAATCAATACCAAGTGTTTTAATGTTATTCATGATGGATTCCTCTTATTTGAGTGTCGCACCTTAAACATGGCACAAGTGCCTAGAAAGGGGGAGTCCATCTCATTCGTTAGTAGCCTTATCAGTTTTGTGTGTACTTTTAGGAATAATTTAAAAAGGAGTAATTATGCTTAGTGAAGAAAAATTAGCTGGTATTGAGAAACAGATATTAGATGAAAAGAAGACTGTAGACTTTGACACTAGAGAGTTCACAATTGAATTTTTAGTTCAAAAGTACCTGAAGGATATTGATACTGAAGAAAACGATATCTTCGTTCCTGAA
This sequence comes from Pseudoalteromonas sp. BZB3, assembly GCF_040104455.1. Taxonomy (NCBI): domain Bacteria; kingdom Pseudomonadati; phylum Pseudomonadota; class Gammaproteobacteria; order Alteromonadales; family Pseudoalteromonadaceae; genus Pseudoalteromonas; species Pseudoalteromonas sp. BZB3. The sequence goes on from NZ_JBECOS010000009.1 coordinate 237,912, forward strand.
TATCAACGAGATTTCGTGTGGGATGAAGTTCGACAATCTCGACTGATCGAGTCAATCACTTTGGGACTACCAATTCCAATTGTATTTATGGCTGAAGATGCTAACGGAAGACTTGAAATTGTTGATGGTTCACAGCGTATTAGAACATTAGCCGCATATTTATCTGATGAGTTAACACTAACACGTCTTGAAAAGTTAACAGAATTAAATGATCTTAAATTTAGCGATTTACCAAAATCTAGGCAGAAAAAGATACAAAACACTCCCATAAGAATGATCGTACTGTCTGAGTCAGCTACAGAGGAAGTAAGAAACGATCTTTTTGAACGTATAAACCGAGGAAGTGATTTACTACGAAATATGGAGAAAAGAAAAGGGATTTACCCTGGAACTTTTAATGACTTCATATACAAAGAGTGCGCTAAAAATCAACTTCTAGTCAAATTGGCTCCGTTATCAAAAAGTGTAGTTAATAGACAAGAGCACGAAGAGTTAATATTAAGATTTTTTGCTATGATGGATTTATATCCTAAGTTTCCTACATTTGGACGTGGTATTGGTGTTGTTCTTGATGAATATATGGAATCAAAGAATAAAACATTTACGCCAGATGAAAAAGAAATTAAACAGAAGCAATTTAATGAAATGCTTGAGTTTGTTGATAATGTTTTTGAAAACGGATTTCGTAAGAAAAATGGTAATTCTATAACGAGAATATTCTTTGAAGCAGTGTCAGTTGGCGTGCATTTAGCTCTTCAAGAAGAAGGACAGCTTAATAGTACTAAATTAGATGCAAGCGAATGGTTTAAAGATCATCAATTCAAACGATTAATTTCAGGCACACATAGAACACATAGTCCAGATAAAATTACTAAACGAATTAACTTTGTGAAAGATAAACTTTTAAATAGGTAGCTTTTCTCGTGTATACAGTAAAGGATGATTTTGAAGAAAAGCGAGTAGAGGCTACTGTATTGCTTGAGCATATTAAGGAACTTTCGGGTCTATCAGGTAATATTAATAAAGTTGCTATTGTTAAATCAGCTTTTATGGTGCTTTTATATAATGCAATTGAATCAACAACCGTTTTGGTATTAGAACGGGTTCATGAAAAAGTATCTCGCCATAAATATGATGAATTATCTGAGCCATTGAAAAAGTTGTTTGTTGAGTTTTACCTATTTAATGAGGGTAAAAGGAAGCAGCACTTAAATTTAAACTCAATTATCGATAATTCGTTAAATTTTCCAACTTTTGAAGAACTGACGAAAAAAGTGAACCTTTTTTCAGGGAACTTAGATGCTAGGGAGTTAAGTAAAATCTTATCGCGTTATGGTATTGGCAAGATAACAGCTTCAAATAAAGAAAAGCTACTTATTGTTAAGAATAAGAGAAATCAAATCGCGCATGGTGAGGTAATGTTTAAAGAGTGTTGCCGTAATTCTACATACGATGAGTTATCTACAATACAAACCGCAGTATTTGACTCATTGAATCAAATGATAGAGCTCACGGAAAGGTACTTTGAAAATAGTAGGTATTTGGACAATTAACGTATCGGCTGCTAACAAGCCGCTGAAATCGGATTCCGTAAGCTGTCGCGGTTTTTGCAAGAAGATGCAAAAACACGCGCCAACTTAGCTCACAGTTTAGCGGAGCGTTATGTGTCGTTAGTTCGAGCTCGAAAAAATAAGGAAGATTAATTTTGGATACAGTAATTCATTTTATTGATGTTGGCCAAGGGAATATGGTGTTGATGGAAGCATCAAATGGGAGGTATTACATTTGCGATTGCAACGTTACAAACGATAACGAAGATCGAGTGCTGAATTATTTGGGCAGCGTTATCGGTCGGGGGGCAAGTATTTCCGCTTTCATTTGCACTCATAGAGATGCCGATCATATGAGAGGCATAAAAAAGATACATAACGATTTCCCTATTCAATCTATATGGGATAGCGGGCACCCAGGAACTACTACGAACTCTAGAGAGTACGCTGACTACATGGACTTGCGTCGACGAGTGGGCTCAGAGGAAAAAAAGAAACTCACAAGACAGGATTTAGGAATGACAAGGCTGCGCTATTTAAGTGCTAAGGATGAGCGGCTAGAAAAAAATGCCAATGCGCAAGGTCTTGTCATTAAAGTAGAGCACTTGAATAGCTCTGGCGTAGGGTCAAGTACTATTCTAACTGGAGATTGTGATGCTAAAACTTGGAAGCACGGGATACTGCAAGACTATTCATCGAATGATTTATCCACCTCAATATTAATGGCAGGACATCATGGCTCGATAACATTTTTCGATGATCCCACCGACACCCAGTATTATTACGAAGACCATATGCGAGCTATTAAGCCCGCAATGACCATTGTTTCTGTTGGAGATAATAGTCACGGCCATCCAGACAAAAAGGCCTTAGAGCTTTATGAAAAGCACTCGACTGGATCTAAACAGGGAAATAAAGTTTTTACAACGCAAGATAAAGGCACAATAAAGTTGACCTTAAAAGACCATGGCTGGGCTCTAAATGTTGTCTGACTACTTTGATGAATACAGCCTAAATGCGAGGATTAGACCCGCATTGCTCTCGCTGCTTCCCCCGACCATAACTGTTTATATTGCATTCCCCGCACTTTATGAATTTGCCGTTGGCTTGTTAAGTTTGGTGCTGGTTTTTGGCCTTCTTACTGCAATGGCAAGCTATGTGAGGTATCGAGGCAGGAAATTAGAGCAGCATCTATATAAAACATGGGGTGGCAAACCCACAACATATATATTGAGGCAAAACAACGACGTTATTGATGAGGTAACAAAGAAAAGATATTACAGTTACTTTGAGTCTAATATTGACAGTTGGCAGGCGCCTAGCCTAGAAGTAGAAGCAACAGCTGCCGAGGTTGCAGATTCATATTATGAATCTGCAATAAAGTGGCTTTTGGAGAGAACAAGGGATAAGAAAAAGTATTCAATGATTTTCAAAGAAAATATAGGTTATGGCTTTAGAAGAAATTGCTTAGGTATTAAGTGTCACGGATTTCTACTTGCACTATTCTCAGTTTTATTTCTTTCGTTAATCGTAGTAAAGCCTGAATTCGTAAAAAACCAAACTGATGCAGTATTTATATATGCTGCTATTACTTTTTCGTTAATTATGGCTTTCTGGTGGTTAATATCAGTTAATCAAGCATGGGTGAAAGACTCCGCAGAAAGTTATGCAATAAGGCTTTTAGCAGCTTGCGAACAAATGAAAAACACGTAACACATATGAACCTTCTCAGGTCAAGTAAGTATAATGATTCTTTTTAGCTGCTTTTAAGCAAAAAACAAATTGGACAAGCACAAGCTCTTTGCAAGAAAAGTATTGGGCAGGTACAGAATTATTACGAAGAAAAGTGTCTATCCTCTTTGTTTAGTACAATGAGAAAAGTGCCCATTGGGTCGATATTAAATTGTTAAGTGTAATCAGGCATGGCACTGTGTAGGGCAATCGCAACATTAGCAACTCAGCTTTAATTCCAGCTGGAAGGCATGAAAGAGACACACCGCAATATGATCGCGGTTATGAAGAATATGCCCTTCTATCTAGAGAGTGGTAACCTTGCTGGGTGGGAGTCAGCTTATAGAGACTCAATCGGCGATGATAAGGGTGAAAGTAGTGCCTCATATCAAGCTATTGACCTTGTTTATGAATTGGCAGATTTAAATTTGTTTGGTTCTTTTCAAGTTTCCGAGACAGAGCCACTATATAAAAATATAGTTGTTCAACTTGGCAAAATGGGGCTGCCGGTTTCCGAAAATATGGACGTGTCACAATGGAATGAACCAAATGGGACAGGCACAAATTCTTTGCATAAATCGCGTTGCTTGACTACTGTTTAAATATCCAGTCCAAGTTGAGTTAAATAAGGATGGCAAGAGCACGAAAAGTACTGATAGATTTGTCGTCGATATCTTATTATCACTTGATAAGCACGGCGTGTACGCCGTGCTTTTTTATGCGGAGAAGATAAGTACAAAGGTAAAAACTTTGACCATAGACGGATATGGTTAGTAGGAAAAGAAAAGTGTCTGCCCTATGTGTTGCTGAACAAGCTTGCTATTTGTTGTTCATACGTGAAGGCTCTACTCCGAAAAGAGTTTTGCCCATTTCTTCTATTTTCATTTGAAATTTATCTACATTAAGCCCTGCAATTAGAGCAATAAAATAAAACCCCCATAACTGCTCTATTTCGCTAGCTGGTTGATCGCTATCTAAAACAATAAGTCCTGCTTTTAACATGACAAACGCAAATATGGAGCTTATAGCAGAAGTTATTGGCCATATTAAATGCCACGCAATCCACTCGTTCCCCCAGTCACGGTGGACCGAGCCATGTAAATATAAACTGCGTAAGCAATAAAATGCGCCAGCCAATGCTCCAATAAACGCAAAGCGAGTAGCAAGCTCGGTGCTTGAGCTGAAACTATCCCATTCCCAGTTATATCCGACACCGAGTAATATAGCGACCCATGCGATATGGTAAATTACACAAAAGCCTAACCCTAGCCATTTTGAAAACGTAAGCTGCTGCTTTTCATCTGTCATGTTCCACAACCAATATATCTTTTCCGTTACACATTAGCATAACTGTTACAGGTAAATTAAATGAGCTGTTTAACTCTTTAAGAGTTTTTCTATCTAGTTCAGAGGGTAATGATGGAGTAATGTGGCTATGCCAAGTTCCTATGACATAAATCTGACCTTGGCTAGATTCTCTAATTTTACAATCTAAATCATGCAATTGTGTTTGGTTAAAAGAAAACTCCACAGGTGATTCAACTGATTGTTCAAAGGGCATTAGTGCTCCAGTAACAAATATCCTGCCTGTTAATTCACATATGCGACCAATAATAGCGCCACCAGTTTCTTTGGGACGTTTGGCTTTTTGTAGAGCGAACATAGTGTTTGTTGCTGCACCAGAAATTCGTATATCCCAATGTCTATTATCATGCTTAAACACTAATTCTGTTGTCGGAGGGATTGAGTAGGATTTCCAATTAATTGAACTATCTTCCTTCCTAAAACACAAGTGTAGTTCTCCGTGAACGGTCAACTCACTTGTTTGATAAATTGATTTATCTATCTTTTCCGTAATTGCAGCACAACACAAGTTTAGTGCTGTATCGGGCATTATTGTTGTTTCAGATGAGCAACCATGACCAACAATTTGTCGTTCCGCACCTTTGTGAAAAAATAGAGAGCTAGATATATCTGGATCCTGCATAGCTAATGTATACAAAACAGACTCAATATCATCAATTTTAACTTCTCTATTTTTTGATGATGGCTCAATTGCTAAATATCCCATTGTTGACTGACCGTATAAACCAACTTGGTATAGTCGCCCCGGTAATTTCCCAATCGCAGCCAAGTTATAGCTGACTAGTTCGTTTCCAGTAGATTCAATTAATACATCACAGTCTTTAGGAAAAGTTAAACTATTCTTACTTAAATCTTCAAAGCTGCAACTGCTTGAGACACCCCAATTATCAACAGTAGATTTGAGTAATATGGCTTTAGGCCAACCTTCACACCTACCAATATTAGTCAAACCATGACGAGCCATATTGTGCGGTCTAAAATCGCCTTTATCCATTATATGCAACGCATAGCTACCTGTCCTAGCTAAGGATAGAGCTAGCTTTGAACCAACGCTTCCTACACCTAGAAAGGCGACTTTTTTTATATCGCGGTTATGATGGTGGGAAACTTTTTGCAACACGTCCCTTGAACTACCTTGGATATAAGAAAGAGGAATGACTTGAGGGTTTTTACCTTGCTCACTGGTTAATCGTACAAAAAATGGGATTATTTCTATATTAGAATTTCCGCCAATTAATTCTATTGGTCTAGGAATGCAAAAGACTACAACACAGCCTTGCGCTTTTTGTTTAGAATGGCTGGAGTCAAGTCTATCAAGCTTTAATTTTAACGATTCACTTACGGTAAATTCGGGTTTGGGTATAACGATCACTTCACTGGAAACATTTGGAGTTCCTTCCAATGAAGCTGCAAATGAAATTAATTCATTACGATTTCTAACAGGTAAGTTCTGAAATAGCGATGATGCGCTTGATTCAGGTAAGATAACAGGGATTATTTCAATACTGGATTTCATAACTCCTATGTCTTCAGTAGATACAAGAATGTGCGGCGGCCGTTCTCTAAAAGCTTCGTAGGAACCAGTTAGTATGAATAAATTTCCTTTCGTAGACTGCTTTGCTAGTTCGGTAGCTGCAAATGAAATAAGTTCACTATTGACATCGGTAAAACTTCCACCGTAATTGTTGAATATTATAGGTTCCCAGCCCTGTTCCTCCACCATCAACCTGTCTTGAGCAGCTCTATCCAGCCAACTATCTAGTTGAATTAATAATTGCGATAAACCATTTGCTAATAAAAAACTAGTAACACTACTTTCCGTAATACACGGCCACACAACATCGTAGGCTTGACTTGGGTTTATATGAGGAAAGCAGTTTCTAGGAAAGTCTTTTCTCAAAGACGGTAATATAGGGGACGAGGGAAAATCGAAGGGAATGTGCCAGCACACAGGCTCGGTAGCCTTAACCCCTTTATTAGATATGCCTTTTTCAACATCTCTGCTTCCAAGGTTAACCTGCCAGTCACATTTAACTATCAAGCGATTTTCATCGCAGAGAATAACTTGAGACTTGTTAACTCTGTCGTGATTAATAATCTGTTTAAGAATTTCTTCTGTTGCTGTTGGCAGGTCTTTGTCCATCCCGTAATACTCCTCAGCCATGTCTTATAGGCTTATCCTGTCTAGGAATAGCAGCAGAAGAAGACGAAGTAACAGAGGCCAATGCTACTAAACTTACCCCAGTGTAACTTAACTTAAAATCTCTAGGCTTTGGTGGCTTTGTTTTGGTAGCAGAATCAGCTAAACAAATAAACCTACTTGCTTTATTATCAAGCATTTTCACATACTCTTTTTTTGCTAAGTGACTTGGTGGGTCTGACTGTTCTTCATCAATTTCTTTGCTACTTGATACAATGTAAGCACCAGAATTAGTCTGTGATAAAGCGTTTATTGCCTCTGGTAAAACTTTTGGGTCTTTTACCTTGCTTGCAGAGTCATAACTTAAGGTGTGCCATGAACAGTGGTGTGGAGCTAGCAATATGTCATAGGTTAATTGTGAAGTATTACCCTTTCTCTCTTCCCATATATGTTTCCAAATATGAGCGGTAGCATCACCGCCAAGCAGTATTTCAGTGCCGTTTACTGTCCAGCGGATTACTATACTGGAATTGTTTTTATCTTCCTCGTGATCTTCATCGAAAATATCACTATCAAGTGGTGCTAAAATTAATGCCTTACCTGCACCAACATTTACTTCTTCACCTCTATCAATAACCAACCCTTCTAGGTTCCAGCTTTCCTTTTTATCTGAATCGTCAGTATCTATGCCAACTACTCTTAACCTGTTACCGTTGGTTTCTCGGCTGAAATCTTTATCTTCAAATAGTTGCCTTCTTCGTTTAGCCTCAGTTCTAAACTCTTTAGCATCAGAGGAAAGTTTGATTTTTTTGGATGCTCTTTTAGTGCAGATTTCAGAAAACCAAATCTCGTTCATCACTATTTTTTTAGGCTCACCACCTTCAGGTTTTGACCAATCGCTAGGGTTGCCAGTGTGTATATATTTTTTAAACCCTAAACAGTGATCATTATCAGGGTGAGTCAAAACAAACAGATCAACATAGGGAGCGCCATCAGAATTTGTAGGCAAGTGGTTATAAATATCAGATGCTACATCGTATTGCTCTTCATTAACGTCTCTAATTTTCATATCAACTAGAATTGTTTTTCCACTTCCTTTTGTGCCAATTTGGATTAAAGTCATATCTCCATTATCAACAGGGTAATGCTTAATTGAGTTAGGTTCAGCCATATCAAGATTCCTTAAAATACTCAGGACAAACAAGACACCATCTGATTTAAGAGTCTTATTAGCGCACAATAAGCCTTATCTGTGGTTTCTTTCTCTTATAGTTGCTACATTTGGCCCAAGCGAACGTTTTTCAACCGCCTATACAAAATTAATGCACTTTATTTTGAGATTATTAACTATTAGGAAGTCCGAATCGTAACAGAAGTAAATACAGTCATTGGTTAACAAATCAATCTATTCAACTCGTGTCAGGGAAAAAGCGAGTTAGTACCATTGTCAGCTTCTGGCACATATGCGACTGTCAGATTTGATTGAGTTTTATTATTCGAATCGGGCAGGTCAAGTTAAGGCTTATTCACATAAATAGACGAAATCACCCTCGCTCAAGCAAATTATAATTACTTTTCTTTATTCTAATCGACAGAGTTGGGGCCAATAATCTAACTCATTTTTGTCCAAAAACGAACTAGAACCAACGTCTGCTTTACGCACAAAGCTGCTACCTACTGTCAGAGTTGATTCAACCCTAAATTTTAAATCTGACAGATCAAGTTAAGACTTATTCACAAAACATTGTTCACAAAACATTTAAATTAAATGCTTAATATTTATTAAATTTAACGCTAACATTCATTCACTGATTGCAAAAGGATAATTGATAAAGTCGGTGTTTTCTGTTTTTTCGATATACCCCTCCTTTCTTATCCATATAGTTAGTAGTTTGTGCTGTTCTAATCTAGTCCAATAGATCTTTTGACTCTTTTCAAGGAATTGGAATCGAATGTTCGAAAAAGAAAAAATAATACCTTTTATCAAGCGTAATATTTGGCTTGCTATAAAACCAATATGGCTATTTTTCATGTTTTTATTAGGCCTAACATTAATATTGGCTTTGCCTTTAGCGATATTTGAATACTCATTCTCTGCCTCAGAGTTGGATGTGATGGAATGCGCATTTGTTGTTTATTTGGTGATTTTTACGCGAAACTACATCTTGCACTGTAGAAGCATAAACGCTCCAAAGGTTAGAAAAATAATTACACCATTTGTTAATTTTGCTCATATGAACCTTCTATTTACGAGTGTTATTGCTTTGGTCATGTTGGCTTTTAAGGGTTCACTCGAGCTTTTATTAACTGTTCCCATCGTTGATTTGGGCTCGGTAATGTTTGAAATATTTATCGAATTAATAGAAGAAGCTACTTTGATCCCATTATTTGATTTTATTTTCTTTTTTCTATCGGTGTTAGCATTTCAATATAGCTTTCATAAGGTTAGTTCGTTTTCATATGTTTTTACATCAGCATCAGACAAGGGAAGCAATCAAAAGAACTTTGAAGGAGCAACAATAAAATGAACCGTTATTGTTTTGCTCTAAGCCTACTTCTTTATTCTGCGAACAGTAGCGCGTTGATTCAGTCTAATGCAAAGCCAGGGAGTGTTGAATTTTTAAAATCAGCCTGCCAGGAATATACAGAGCTGTATAACAAGAAAGATGAAGAGCATTTTCTTGCTTTCTGGACCACCTCTAAAGAAGAGAGCTTTAGAGCCGGGTATTGTCTAGGGGCTGTAATGCATACCAACAAAACGTGTACATATCGATACTCTCGCTCGGTTTATCAATCGGCCAAAATTATAGCTTCATTTAATCAAGAACAAGCTTATTCAGAAGTTACGTTACTGGAGCAAGTAGTATGTCGCTGATGAACTCTAGTAAAGCTGTTCAAGAATTGTTCGGGGTTAACGATGTAGAGTATTTGCGGACTAAGGCCAATAGCTATATGCGAAATGGTGTTATTCCATCATCGAGTATCGTCAAAGAAGGGTTTAATGATAGTCAGATGAACAAGCGAGGGAAAAAGTGGCTTAAGTCAGACGCTGTAAATTGCTTATTCAACGCGCTCATACTTGATGCTTTTTTTGATGATACTAAATATGTCAAAGAGGTTTTTGATTCAATGACAACACGACTTGATGCAGCACAGCTATGCGAAGAAATTTTAATTAGAACACAATCAAGTCAGGGGCTGAATAATTTGCCAGCTATTTCACGGGAGTTTCTTAGGCAACTAACAGATGATAATTTCAGTCTGAGAAAAACCAGATTAACTAGCCCATTTTCGGATAAACGCCTACCTCAAATGGATATCTCATTAAGAAATACGGGCCTGTTATATCATATTTTAAGGTCGCAAAGGCTTGCCATATCATTTAAAGAACAGCTCATTCTATGTTTTTTAGAACAGGATCTGATTGGAGCAAATGCTTGCCTATCGCAACTTGATGATACCCAGCTAAAAGAAGATATTGTACTTCAAAGTTTAGCCAGTTTCCTAAAACACACACATCAAGAAGCTCAATCATTCAACGCATTGTTAAATATGCTGCCAGACTAAAAAAACGCTTTTTAGTGCACTGCACAAATTAACACTATTCCTATTAACCAACAGGAGAAGTGTTATGAGTAAAAATAATCAATTAGTTATCAATTATCATATTACCGAGAAGTGCAATTATGATTGTCATTATTGCTATGCAAAGTGGGCTAAGCCAAATGAGCTTCATCGTGATTTAGAGTCGTTGAAAGCGGTGCTCAGAAAATTAGCAGTTTACTTCTTTTCACCAAACCCCATTCAGGAGCAACTTCAATATCATAGCGTTCGATTTAATTTTGCTGGTGGTGAGCCTTTACTATTAAAGCAGCGGTTTATTGAAGTGCTTGACTACGTAAGAGAACTTGGTTTTGAGGCTTCAATTATTAGCAATGGCCATTTAATTACTGATGAATTCATACATTCTCATGGTCATAAATTTCAAATGTTTGGAGTAAGCTATGATTCTAGCCAACTTGAAACTCAGCAGAAAATAGGTAGAAATACACAAGCTGGAAATGTTTTATCACCACAAAGGTTAGTAAGTGTCTTTGAGCAGCTAAGGGAAAAATCACCAAGTACTGAACTCAAAATAAATACTGTAGTAAATCAGTTTAACTACAGAGAGGACTTCAACGAGTTTATTAGTAAGTTGAAGCCCAACAAATGGAAAGTACTAAGGGTTCTACCCATTTTCGAATCAATTCCAACTATTACAGATGAACAGTTTAGCGAATTTGTTAAACGTCATAATCCAATGGCGCATTTGATGTCGGTTGAAAATAATGACTCAATGACTAATTCCTATCTCATGCTGAGCCCAGAAGGGGCGTTTTTTCAAAATGGGAACACAGACAATGGGTACTTTAAGAGTCGACCATTATTAACAACATCTGTCCCGCTTGCATTGGCAGAAACAGGCTTTGATCCAGTCAAGTTTGCTCTCAGATATGCATAGAGGTGCTTATGGTCAAGCAAGAAGTCAAGTTGGATAGAGCGACAATAATGATCATTGTTAAGTCAAATTCCTCTCCGAGAGTTATTGATTTGGCAAAACGTTTGGTTGAGTCAATTTTTAATGGTTCGCTATTAAGTGGTGCAAGACCAAAATTACTTCAGCGAAATAAAAGCTGGTTAAGTTATAGGATAAATCGACGCTATCGATTATTGGTTGAGCGAACCCAGGCACGAACTGGTCCCTATTTTTGTATGAGTCATAATGAATTCGATAATTGGATTAAAAGACACTGAAGTGATTGAATAGTCTTAAAGTAAATAAGGCTCATATTTTATTAGCCTAGACTTAATATGACAGTTACTCATTTTATAACGGTGACTGTCAGTTTCGATTTATTAGAAATTAAAACGCAGTCTTCTTAATTCTCACTCAGCTTTATCTGCTCCAATTGTTGAATTATTGAATCAATTTTTTGGATTAAACCTGTTTTAGGATAAAAGTTATTGTTGTGATTATTCGAATAAAAAGTTGGCATATAGAAGGGAGTAGCGGTTTGATTTTGTAGTATTAGAGCACCTGAATGAGCGCCACTTTTCATTAAACCCCCCTGCTGATGAGAAGTTGAAATAGCCTCGTTATCTATCCTCTGCTTCTTAACATCTTTGACTTTATAGTCAGCTATTAGCATCGAGATAAATTCTGAGCGTGATAATTCTTTATCACCTCTAGCTCTGAACGTGTCTAGCTTTTTAAGTATTCGGTTACTTAATTCTACATTAATAGCGCTTTGCTTCTTGTCTTTATTTTTCTGCTTCTTTTCATAGTTTTTGTAACCCCTATAAATCTGATTACTCATATTTTTTTGTGCTAACTCGTTTCCGGGATGGAAGCTTTCGATGTATTGAGAGTAAGAGTTTTTTAGATGTAAAACGTTACATTTCTCAAGCTGTTCGATAGGGTAACAAGAGATGGTGCTGAAGAAATTCGCAAACAATTCTCTATCTACTGTATCTAGCCACTCAAAGTTTTGCCAGCGCTTCATTTTAGCTTCCTTTCTTTCAATGATTATCATTACATAAATATATATTTATACATTATTAAATATTTATAAGTGTGTAAATAAATAGTTTAAAATAACACCTGTTACTTTATTAATAATGCAGATATGATGCTCTCATGTCACTAAGGAAATTGTAAACATGGAAGGCATCTCATCAATTATTTTTGACCAAAAATATGCACTTAATCATTATGAAAAGTTACTTCTATTTATTTTTTTAGTCGAAATTAGAACTGATAGGGTCACAGCAGATAATTTAAAAGAACAAGGTTACCCTTCAGGCAAGCTAGGTAAATCAATTACTAAGTTGGTTAAACTAGGATTTGTTGAGCGTATAACTGATAGAAGATTTAATTATCGTTTGAGTGATGAATATTCAGAGGTAGGCAAAGGTTTTGAAGCGAACAATAAGTGTCGTGAAATTATTTTCACAGCTCATAAGAGTAAGGGTTCTAGTAAAAACTACAGAACAGCCACTAAATTAGTACTTATTTATTTTTTATTAAAGCAGCAAAAATATATTTCTATTTCAGCGGCTGAGTTAGCGAAAGAGATTAACGTTTCATTAGTAAACACGAAAACTGCAATAAAGAACTTAATCAATGAAGGTTTTCTTCATTGCTTAGTGCATGGTCGAACATTTAAAACAAACGAAGTTTTTTTTGAAGACAAAAAAATTGACTGTCGAGACTTGTTTGAACTCAAACAAACAAGTACTTATTATTTCTCTTCTAGCAATAAGTGCGAAGTTTTAGAGCTGCCACTTGCAAGTACCGGCTTTTCTAGAAAAAAGAAATATGTAACTGCTAGACTCATTAAAATTATAAAGGCTCACAAGTCTTCAAGGTGTGAAAGGTCCAACTTCGAAGATTTTGTTATGCAACAGTATTTATCTCTGAATGAAGAGTCACAGACTGATTTTGAAGAGCTACATAGGCTCTTAAAGAGAGCTGATGAAGTTGAGGATTACAATTTTTGGTCATTTTTAGAGGAAATAGCGTTGTATGTTGCAGGAAGAGCTCTAACAGCAAATGATGCGAGTACTTCAAAGATTGACGAGTTTTTATCTGAAATAAATATTTTTTCTGAGGGTGATGGCGAGTCAGATAATGAGAAAAAAACTGAGACTTTAGATGAGAAGCAATCTGAAACAATGAAGATTAAGAATCAACTTTATTCTTTATTTGAGTTAATCGGACGATTCTTTATCTTGCTTTATAAAGACTACCTAAAGGAACTTGAAAAGATTCAACTTAATAACACGAAAGTAAAAGGTGGCAATGAGCAATCAATACCAAGACAAGGAGATTTTATTTTAGCAGGTATTGAGGAATCAATGAGTAGAGTAAATCCAAATGGGGTGTTAATTTATTATCGTAATTATGAGGACGGACTCGTTTATGAAGGCTTCTTTATAAATGTAAAATACTACAAAGAACCAAAGCAACTTCAGAGTAATCACCAATCTTCCAACCTCAAAGAAAAATGGAAAGTTAGTAACGTGTTACGCGTTCGCCCTAGGTCAGGTTTAAGCCTCTAGTTGTCGGTATGGTAATATATACATATATATAGTTATCATTATCAAGCATGTAGTGAACATACTAAAAGTGTTCACTTTGATAATTAGTTAGCAATAAAAAAATATTGATTAGAGCAGTGTTATGACTTAAACAATTAGGAGCAGTCATAATGTCAACAGCTAATCAAACAACACTTAAAGTTACCCATCTTAATAGTTTCTTGAATAAGCCGACCTTGGGCAATCAAAACAACCCTTTAGTAGTTTCTCACCTCGAGAGTATCAACAGCACAATCAATAAGGCTATAAAAGAGCATACCCGAACTTTGGCTGTTCGGGTTGACTTAAGATTACCAACTAACTTTATCGAAGATAACAATGATGTAATGAAGCGTTTTAGTGCTTCATTGCTTGCTAAGGTAAAACATTGGGAAAAAAAGAAGACTGAATTAGGAATTCGCATACATAGCAGTAATGTAAGAATTGTATGGGCTAGAGAGCAAGATAGTGCACAGCTTCATCATTACCATGTTTTATTACTGTTTAATAAAGATACATACTTTACATTAGGTCGTTATGATTTAAGCCACGATAATTTGTACAGCAGAATTGTGACAGCGTGGGCGAGTGCTTTAAAAGTGTTTGCTGTTGACATTCAAACACTGGTACATTTTCCTAATAACCCGACCTATTTTATTAATGCAAACTGTACTCAGTTTACTGAGCAATTTAATGCATTGTTTCATCGCGTTTCTTACTTTGCCAAAGTGAGGACTAAGCAATTTGGTGAAGGGCATCGCACATTTGGGTGCAGCCAAAAATAAGAACGCTTTTATTAAATAATGTATATCTGAAAAAAAATAGAAAGAGATAGCAGGGGTTAAGCCCCTGCATTTTTTACCACTCGAAGTTTACTTCAACTTTATAAACACCAGTTGAGTATCGATACGCCAAGGCAATAAGTTCTATTTGATTAAGCGAGCTTGATGTCTGTTCATCTTGCCAACCAAATTGAGGTACACAGCGTTTATCAAGCCCGATCAACATATTTGCTAATTTGAACCAAGGATACATTTGTCCTGCTTCTTCTAGGTCCAGAATGTAGACCAATTGAAAACCATTGGCAGTAAGTTCAAATCTAAGCTCAATAGCGGGGCTGGTGGCTGCTTCTTCATGATTGGCATCTGCTACATTAAATCGAATCGAAAAAGCCTTATAGCCTCGTTTACTTGGCTTATTCTTAGTCACTTCAGTAGAGATAAGCTCAATCAGCGAATTGGGTATAGCTAAGTTAGGAAGTTCTTGTAATCGTAAAGTCATAAGTCCTCCCTAAAGTAAACCATGCTCAGCAAATGAATAACATTGCTCACCCACCACAATGTGGTCCAGAACAGATACATCAATCAAAGCCAATGCTTGCTTGAGCCTATTTGTAATTAATTTATCAGCCTCTGATGGCTCGCAAATACCCGAAGGGTGGTTATGTGAAATCACCACAGAAGCCGCATTAAACTTCAGTACAGTTTTAACAACTTCCCTAGGGTAAACGGTCGCGCCATTAATGGTGCCTCTGAACATCTCCACCAGCTCAATAATGCGATTTTGCGAGTCGAGCAAAAACATCATAAATACTTCGTGCTCCACCAGCGCTAATTTAAAGCGTAAAAACTCAGCGCAGTCAGCAGGGCAACTAAGAATGCCTTGACGCATATTCTTTTGAGCAATCACATAAGCTGCAGCTTCAAGTATCTGCTCATCAGTTACGCATTCAGTAAATTCATATTTGGGTTTTGTTACTTGCATAAGGGTCTCCGGATGTTTGTATGCAAGTGAATGATGTATATGTGAAATAGATTGGTTTGGGATAAAAAATTATGACTCCCCGAGATGGTATGTACTAACCCATCAGGAGAATAAAATGAGACTAATTAAATTATCAGAAGTACTAAACATCACAGGTTTAAGCAGGGCAACTGTGTATAGATTCATGGCAAAAGATGAATTTCCTAAAAGCGTTTCATTAGGCGCAAATTCTGTTGCTTGGGTTGAAGGTGAGGTTGAAGATTGGATTTTAGCAAAGGTGGCGGCTAGAGATGATACAGCGCTGTAATGTGCTGTAATTTCTGCATGCGTATAAAGTATGTAATATTGCAAGTTTATGTACTGCTTATAAAAAAGTACTAATTAATGTTTTATTGATCTGGATTTTATCTACTAAAAAGCTATGTAGTTAGAATCTTTGATGCTTGCTTGTCTTCTAAAGACAGAACGGAAATAAAGAGGTGTTTCATCTCATCCAAGCAGAGCTTTAAATACATAAATTTAAGTGTTTCTTAAACCCTCTAATCGAAATTCAATCTAGGTAAGATAAAACCTTATGGAAAGTTCAGTTAGCAATATCAACGATAATTTTGCATTTGACTCATTACAATCAATCAGAAATCGGTTACTCGATTTAACTGGTAGAAATCGATTGCTTAACTTTAGACATGGAAGTACCGGCTTTATTAGGGTTATTGATGAAATGCCTGACCAGTTAGCGGAAAATATTTTAGAGGGCAGTCCATTCACCTTTATACCCATCGAAGAACCAAAGGTAGACGAATTGGTTAGGCATGGTTACATCTCTTTTGACGAACAAGATCGAGAGCAGAGGATAAAGCCAAGCCCTAATGCTAAAGAGTGGGCAAAACTAAAGGGCTTTAACACGAATTTCGAGCTGCCATTAACTGAGCGTTCAAAGCAGGCGAAGCATAACGATAAAAACATACAGTCAATACTTTATCCTCGAGAGTTAGAGGCTCAACTTAGGAATATTCGAACTAAAGCTAATACAGCTATAGAAGAAACCGGCGCAAACATTCTGTATTTGGCTTTTGGTTTTTTAGAATGGTACGAAGACGAAAACTCAAGCGTTCCAAGATTAGCGCCGCTTTATTTAATTCCAGTCAGAATTGAAAGGGCTAGCTTGAATAAAGAACTTGGAACATATACTTACACCATTGAATATACTGGTGAAGACATCATCCCTAATTTGTCTCTACGCGAAAAGTTGAGGCATGATTTTCATCTAGAACTTCCGGAGTTGAATGAAGATACGCTTCCTGAACACTATTTAAGTGAGGTCGAGAAACTGCTTTTAAGACATAAACAAGCGTGGAAAGTTAAGCGCTTTTCTACGTTGGCTATGTTCGACTTCGGTAAGTTATTAATGTATCTGGACTTAGATCCTGCACGTTGGCCGCAGGATAAAACAAATATTCAGAGTCATCCAATACTCCAGCAGTTCTTTGCAAAGCAGGGCAGTGATGAAAAAGGGTCTGGGAGTTCATTTTTCAGCGAAGAATACTTGATAGACTCACTTGAAGAAATACATGAAAAATATCCTTTGATTGATGATGCTGACAGCTCTCAACATAGTGCTCTGGTTGATGCTATAAAGGGAAAAAACCTAGTTATTGAAGGCCCTCCAGGTTCGGGAAAGTCTCAAACAATTACAAATTTAATTGCGGCGGCTATGTCTCAAGGCAAAAAAGTACTCTTTGTTGCTGAGAAGATGGCTGCGCTTCAGGTAGTACAATCAAGGTTGGCCAGAGCTGGCTTAGGTGATTTTTGCTTAGAGCTGCACAGTAGCAAGACTCAAAAGAAACAAGTTTATGAGAATCTAGCCAAAAGGCTCAATAATCAAAATGTTTACCGCTATCCAGACTCGATAGATATTGATATCGAGATGTATGAGGAAAAAAAAGCGCTATTGAGTGAATATGCAGAGCTTATTAATAGCTCTTGGAAAAACACAGGTAAATCAATTCACCAAATTTTCTCTGCAGCCACGCGCTATAGAGAAGAGTTCACAAAACTAGATGTAGAATCTGTAAAACCAAAATATATAAATGGTGATAATTTCGATGAAATTTCGGCTAGAAGGATCATTGATGAACTAACAAAATATGTTTCTGTTTTTCAAGAGGTAAAAGCTCAGTTAGGTGCCGAGGCTGATATAAGCCAGCATCCTTGGGCTGGTGTATACAACAAATCAATTCAACTATTTGACTGCGATGATATTGCGCGATTGCTATCTGAGTGGAACAGCAAAATAGAGTCTTTAATCGACACTCTTCAGCCACTAAACCAAAGATTTGGAACTGAATTAGAGCTTAATCTTGATGACTTAGCGCTTCTAATCAAAGACAAAAGCGCTTTGCCAGAATTAACAGGCGAAGAATACTTAAGCTCACTAAAGTACATAACTGAAGCTGAAGCGAGCGCGCTTACAGAGTACTTAGAACTTTACCTTGAAAGTAAAAAACTCTACGAAATAGTCTCTGCTTCTTTTGAAAGCGAAGTTTTTGAATCTGACTATGCGTATAGCAATCTAAACAACGCACACATAATCTTAAAAGAATGTTGTAAGAATAACGATATTCTAATTTCAGACATATTTAAGCATTTGCAGTCAGCAACTGAGCTAAGTGAACTAAGTAATTCAATAGCTGATGATATTAAGCTGCTTGTGTCGAATGATCCAAGTTTAAAAGGGCTATTAACACTGTCGGTAAGTGGTCTTAATGAAGCCCGGACTTACTTAGCGCATATTAGCGCTTTAGGCACAGGCCTAATATCAAGAAGGGACAAACTATTTGACAATGACTTGTTAGAACATGACCTAACGTCGCTCAATGAGCTACTACCTAAAATAAAAGCTCGGCATGAAAGGCTAGAAAATTATTTTGAATTGGCACAGCTTCCTACAGTGAGTGAGCTCATTGAAATCGAACGCATATTAAAAAGTGCAGGCTTTTTTTGTTGGCTTAGTAGTGAATGGAGAGCCGCAAAAACTAAACTAATCAGTTTTGCAAAAGGACTAAAACCTAACTTTAAAAAGCTTGCTCCATTAGTGCCTGAGCTTGTTATCTACAGAAAGCAGTTAGATAAGTTATTAAATAATCCTGATTATCAGGCCAATCTAAAGCATGAATTCAGAGGCTTAGATACATCGGTAGAAGAGCTTATCCAGATCAGAGAATGGTACAAGTCTGTTAGAGCATCTTATGGTATAGGTTTCGGTAAAAAGGTTGCTTTAGCCAATTCCCTATTTTCCATTGAAGCTGATATTTTCAAAGGGATTGAACACTTAGGATCTTCAAAGTTAATTGAAAAATTAACTAGGTTTTTCGACGTTTATGAAAACCTAGGTCTAATTTTTGATGATAAAGTCTTCAAAGATAAAGAACATGACTTCGCAACCAATAATGGCATTCATCTTTTTGCTGCAAATCTAGAAACAGCCACTAAAAATGTGCAAAAGCATATTAAAGACGATGGGTCTTTGTGTCAGCTTACAAGTGCAATTGAACAGCTTACCTTCTTCAAAAAGCAAGAATCATTGTTGGCTGAAAAAACAATAACAAAAGAGTTGTTTGGGGATAATGTTTATTTATCTACAAGTGCAGATTCAGAAGCAACATATAGCAAAATTCAAGCTACTTTAAACTTAAGTCAAAAGATTAACTTACTTGATTCTGATTTACTGAAAGAATACCTGATTAACGATCTAACAGCAGACAAACTTGCCGCTACCCTTCAGGACCTTGAACATGCCGACAACGCTTTTAAAGCATATAAAAAAGCGTACCTTGTATTTCGTGAAAAAGTAGAGTTAGACGATTCGTTATGGCTCAAAAATATTGACGACTCATTAATTGAAATTCAGCAACGTAACAATACAGCTATAAGCCAGCCTAAATGGCTCAGTACATGGATTGACTTCATTCGCGTTAGAGAGTCACTCTGCGATAAGGGGTTAGATAACCTATTACTTAGTGCTGAAAGAGGCATGTTAGCGCTAAGTAATATTGAACAAGTTTACCTTTATGCAATTTACGATATTCTCTCAAGAGAAATCATAAATGAAAACCAGAAGCTCGCGTATTTTTCTGGCGCCGATCAAAATGCAGTAAGAAAACAATTTCAAGAATATGACAACAAGCTTAAATCTCTTCAACAAGAGAAAATAGCGTTCGAAGTAGCACACAGAGGGATCACGCAAACGCTCGCAGGCAACGCCAGTGGTAAGGTTTCGACCTTTACTGAAATGGGCCTTATCATGAACGAAGTTAATAAAAAGACGCGTCATGTGCCAATCAGGCAATTGGTTAATCGCGCTGGTAAGTCACTGGCTGCGCTAAAACCTTGTTTTATGATGGGGCCGCACTCAGTTGCTCAGTACTTAACACCTGGTCAAATTGAGTTTGACTTGATTGTAATGGATGAGGCTTCCCAAATTAAGCCTGAAGATGCCTTAGGTACAATCGCAAGGGGTAAGCAATTGGTTGTGGTGGGCGACCCTAAACAGTTACCTCCAACAAGCTTCTTTGATAAAGCTGTAGATAATGAAGACGAAGACACAACCGCTATTGAGCAGTCAGAAAGTATATTAGATGTATCTTTACCTATGTTTAATGCAAGAAGGTTAAGATGGCATTATCGTTCAAGGCACGAAAGTTTAATTGCTTTCTCCAATCAAGAGTTTTATGACAATAACCTAATTGTGTTTCCTTCGCCTTCAAATAAAAGTGACGAATTCGGCGTCAAATTTACTTACGTCAGAAATGGTCGATTTGTAAATCAGCATAATATAGAAGAAGCAAGAACAGTTGCTGAAGCGGTAAGAGCACATTTACTGAATCACTCAACTGAGTCTTTAGGCGTTGTAGCAATGAGTTCAAAGCAAAGAGAGCAGATTGAACGTTGCGTCGAAGAATTATCAAAAGAAGATGCATTATTCAGAAACAAGCTAGCAGAAAATGCAAACAACGAAGAGCCTCTATTCATAAAAAACCTTGAAAATGTTCAAGGTGATGAAAGAGACGTAATATACATTTCGTGCACTTATGGCCCTCAAGAAGCAGGCGCAGCTCATATGCCTCAGCGTTTTGGTCCAATCAACTCGGCAGCTGGTGGACGTCGTTTAAATGTACTATTCACCCGCTCAAAGAAAAGAATGCACATATTTAGCTCAATGACTGAGGGGCATATTAATGTGTCAGAAACGTCAAATACCGGTGTTATCGCGTTAAAGAGCTTTTTGAGTTTTGCTCAAACAGGAAAGTTACAACAACAAATTCATACAGGCAAAGAACCTGATAGTGATTTTGAGATTGCAGTAATGAACGCACTTAAGCTTGAAGGGTTTACTTGTGTACCACAAGTGGGTGTAGCGGGTTATTTTATTGATTTAGCTGTACAAGACCCAGGCCAGCCAGGAAGGTTTATCATGGGGGTTGAGTGTGATGGAGCAACATACCACTCTGCTAAATCTGCCCGAGACAGAGATAGATTACGTCAATCAGTGCTAGAGAGCTTAGGTTGGAATATTAAGCGAATATGGTCAACTGATTGGTTTAAAAACCCAGAAGCTCAGCTAAAGCCAATCATAGAGCAGTTGCACCAACTGAAAACAAGCCCTGCTGAACATGCTGAAGTTGAATCGGAAGTAAGTGAAATCACTAAAGCAACAGAGCATGAAGAAAGCGCTTTCAATGAGTTACATCAGGTTATAGATGTAAACGATAGCTTAGAAGCAAAGCTAACAAAATTGCAAAATACAGTTTTAAAAAGCAATGAAGTTGCACCTTCTCAAAGTCTATTCAGGCCAGCAATGGTTGCAGCTTTATGCGAATACAGACCGATTTCTAAAAGTGAATTTTTAGAGTTTATACCTGAATATCTTCGTTCAGGCACATCCAAAAAGCATGGCTGTTATTTAGATCAAGTTCTTAGGGTGATAGCAGGGGAAGAGGAAGATTTAACTTAAATCGTTTTAATTAGAACATCGAACATTTATAATCAAATAAGATTAAAAGCCAAGGAATTTCAATGGTAAATACTGCCTTAGCAGCTTTAGCTCTGTAATAACTTTATGAAGTTAGACGTCTAATAGACAATTAGTGTCTGATTTACATTAAAATTTGATGCTTCTATATACGAAATTTCCATTTTTAAAAAGCATGATATTTCGAAAGGTAATTCATTGTAACTCAATGTTTTACAATGAACTTATGGTATTGTTACGCCTAGATTAAGATGTCTTTAAAACTGTTTCAAACAAGCTAAGAATCTATCTGGTTTTGAAGACTTAGAGCTGAAACTAAAGTTTTCTACGACATAATAGTAAAAATAATGAAAGAAAAATTAACACTCTCTCAATTAGAGCAATACTTATCAAAAGCAGCCTGGATATTAAAAGGTCCAGTTGACGCTTCTGATTTCAAAGTATACATATTCCCACTGCTTTTCTTTAAGCGTATTTCCGATGTATACGATGAAGAATTTCGCATTGCACTAGAAGAATCAGACGGTGATGAAGAGTACGCAGCATTACCAGAATTTCACCGTTTTGAAATCCCTAATGGCTGCCATTGGAAAGACGTCCGTGAAACCACGACAAATGTAGGAACTGCGATTGAAAATGCTCTTCGTGCTATCGAACAAGCTAACCAAGAATACTTATACGGTATTTTTGGTGATGCCCAGTGGAGCAACAAAAATAAGCTTTCTGATGAATTGCTGATTAACCTTATTGAACACTTTTCTCAGTACACACTAGGCAACCAAAATGTTGACCCAGATATGCTGGGTAATGCATACGAATACCTAATTAAACACTTCGCTGATTTAACCAATAAGAAGGCAGGTGAATTCTATACGCCTCGCTCAGTGGTACATCTTCTTGGTTTAATCCTAGACCCGCATGAAGGTGAAACTATCTACGATCCTGCCTGTGGTACAGGCGGTATGTTGCTTGAGTGTGTTGATCATCTTAAAGACAATAAAGAAGATTATCGAACGCTAAAACTCTTTGGACAAGAGAAGAACCTAACATCAAGTTCAATTGCTCGTATGAACATGTTCTTACACGGCATCGAAGACTTTAAAATATTGCGTGGCGATACCTTACGTCACCCTAGCTTCTTTGAAGCAGATGGCCTTAAAACCTTTGATTGTGTCATTGCCAACCCACCATTCTCGCTAAAGGATTGGGGCGCTGATACATGGGCCAATGACCCATATGGGCGCAATATTGCTGGAGTACCGCCAAAAGGTAACGGTGATATGGCTTGGGTGCAGCACATGGTTAAATCTATGAATAGTACTGGCCGTATGACTGTTGTATTGCCACATGGTGCATTATTCAGAAAAGCTGCCGAAGGTAAAATTCGTAAACAATTACTAGAAAGCGATTTATTAGAAGCAGTAATCGGCTTAGGACCAAATGTATTCTATGGCACACAGTTAGCGGCTTGTGTCATGGTCTTTAAACAAAATAAACCAACTGATAAGAAAGGCAAAGTATTGTTTATTGATGCCTCTGATCAAATTCGAGTTGGCAGAGCTCAAAACTTCCTAGAGCCAAATCATGTTCAACAAATTTACGATTGGTATCACGGCTATCAAGATGTTGAGAACTACGTAAAAGTCGCATCAATAGATGAGCTAAAAGAAAATGACTTTAACCTTAATATTCCACTTTATGTAGAAAAGATCATTGAAGACAACTTACCGTCTGTTGAAGAGGCTATGGCTGATCTAAAACAAGCATGGCAAGCAAGCCTTGAAGCTGAAGAAAAGTTTAAAGATGTATTAGCGAGGTTCTTGTAATGAAAGAACTTCAATCTTTAGAAGATGTATTTAACAAAAAACTGTTTAGAATTCCTGATTACCAACGTGGTTATGCTTGGGGTAAAAAGCAACTAGTAGAGTTTTGGGAAGATTTAATAAGCTTGGATGAACGCCGCTCTCATTACACCGGTGTTTTATCAATTAAAGAAGTTCCTGAAGAAACAAGTGCAACTTGGAATGATGAGTTATGGTTACTAAAACGTTTTACACCATACTTTATTGTTGATGGTCAACAGAGGCTTACAACGGTATCTATATTCCTACAGTGTTTAGTTGAAGCAGTGAAATCTCATCCAGATAATAAAGGAATCTCGGATGATGACATTTTCCTGGGAGATGACACGTTAAGTGAGGTGATTAAAAACTATATTGTTGTCACTGAGCCAAAACATCGGATTACTAAAGCATATAAGTTTGGCTATGAAGCCAATAACCCATCATTTGAGTTTCTGAGATATCGAATATTTAATGAAGAGAGCCCAGGCACACTCACCGAAACCTTCTACACACTTAATTTAGAAAATGCGAAGGTCTTCTTTAATGAGAATATTGCAGAATTTGTCAAAAGCCATGGGATTGATGCTTTGTCTGGAATATACGAAAAGCTGACTCAAAAGTTTCTATTTAACCTATATGAAATAGATGACAACTTTGATGTTTTCGTTGCATTTGAAACGATGAACAACCGTGGTAAGAAGTTATCCGATTTGGAGCTTTTAAAGAATCGTCTCATTTATTTAACCACGTTGTATACACCAGAAGAAGTTAAGGAAGACGTTAAAGAAACCATCAGAAAGAAAATAAACGATACCTGGGGTGAAATATACAATCAGCTTGGTAGAAACAAAAAAGCCCCATTGAATGATGATGATTTTCTTAGAGCGCATTGGGTCATGTATTTCAAATATAGTCGTGTGAAAGGCAATGACTATATTCGCTTCCTGCTAGACGGTTACTTCTCACCTAAAAGCGTATTTGAAAAACTAGAAGTAACTACCAATCAAATTAATAACGTTGAAGAGTTAGTAGAAGAAATCGATTCAGATGATGACGATTCATTTGAAGAGTTTGAAAATGAGTCTACACATAAAGCCAAACTCACAATAAAAGATATCAGTGATTATGTTGATAGTTTGAAATCAGCAGCAAAATACTGGTATGCGGCTTTCTTTCCAAGCTCATCAGATGAACTTACCTCAGAAGAAAAAATAATGATGGATAAAATTAACCGAGTAAAAATTGGTTATTTTCGTCCTTTGATTATGGCGTTATTTTTGCGGACGCAAAAAGGAGCTCCTGAGAGAATCAAACTACTAAATGCCATAGAGCGGTTTATTTTTATAGCATTTAGGTTATGTAGAGCACAGTCCAATTATCGCAGCAGTTCTTACTACCGGTTAGCAAGAACACTTTATACCTCTGGCAACGTTAAAGACACATTACTTCAAATTCACAATGAAATAGAGCAAGACCTCGCGTGGACTATTGAAGAAGATGGCTCATTCAAAACTAGCCATTTCGAAACTTTCATTAACAAGAAATTTGGTCCCAATGGTGAAGGCTTTTACGCGTGGAATGACTTGCGCTATTTCTTGTTTGAATATGAAGAAGAATTAAAGAAATCCAGAGGAGTTTCAAAGTTTGATTGGAAAAACTTTATCGCACATGAAAAAGATAAAGTTTCTATCGAACATATCTACCCACAGACACCAAAGAGTGACTATTGGTTGACACGATTTGAACACTGCACTGACGAACAAAAGAGGTATCTAAAAGGTTCGTTGGGGAACTTGCTACCACTTTCACTAAGCGTAAATATCAAACTTCAGAATGATGATTTTCCTGACAAGAAAAATACGAGAAGAGATGAAAAAGGTAGCTTAATTCGCAGTGGATATAATAACGGATCATATTCCGAGCTAGAAGTTGCCGAGTTAGGTAAAGATGACGAATGGACACCTGAGAGAATCAAAGAAAGAGGTTTAACTTTGCTGAAGTTTATGGAAACCCGTTGGCAATTGGATATGGGAAGCAGTTCTAAAAAGTTAGCGTTGCTACATTTATCATTTATGGATGATTCTATTACCAGTGGTTCTGAAGAAGTCGCTCTAGAAGGGGTAGCTGAGGCATGATGACTCAACAAGAATTAGAAAAATACCTTTGGGGCGCTGCAACTACTCTACGTGGCACTATCGATGCGGGTGATTACAAGCAGTATATATTCCCGTTAATGTTCTTTAAACGCATCTCTGATGTATATGATGAAGAATTTGATAACGCTTTAGCGGAAAGTGATGGAGATTTAGAATATGCAGCATTTGCAGAAAACCATCACTTTCAAATCCCGGATGGAGCGCATTGGCAAGATGTTCGTGAGGTGACAACCAACGTAGGTTTGGCACTACAAAACGCTATGCGTGCTATTGAAAAAGCTAACCCAGATACTTTAGATGGTATTTTTGGTGATGCTAGTTGGACTAATAAAGACCGACTTTCTGATGCAATGCTTACCAACCTTATCGAGCATTACTCGCAGCATAAATTGAACCTTAAAAATGTGCCTGATGATAAGTTAGGTAATGCTTACGAGTACCTAATTAAAGAATTTGCTGATGATAGCGGTCATACCGCAGCAGAGTTTTACACTAACCGTACAGTAGTAAAACTGATGACGATGATCATGGACCCACAACCAGGTGAGTCTGTATATGACCCAACTTGTGGCTCTGGTGGTTTATTACTTAACTGTGCCTTGCACTTAAAAGAAGAAGGCAAAGAATACCGAACACTTAAGTTATATGGCCAAGAGATTAACTTGTTAACCTCCGCCATAGCTCGTATGAACATGTTTATGCATGGCATTGAAGAGTTTGATATTGTCCGTGGCAATACCTTGTCTAATCCAGGCTTGTTAGAAAATGATGAGCTTAAAAAGTTTAACGTTATCTTAGCTAACCCTCCTTATTCTATTAAATCATGGGATCGTGGTGCATTTGAAAATGACCCTTATGGTCGTAACCTTTGGGGCACGCCGCCTCAAGGTTGTGCCGATTATGCGTTTCAACAACATATTCACAAGAGCTTGGATCTAGATAACGGACGTTTTGCCATACTTTGGCCTCATGGCATTTTGTTTAGAGACGCTGAAGCCGCAATGCGTAGAAAAATGATTGAATCGGACCAAATTGAAGCAGTAATCGGGGTAGGAGCTAATTTATTCTATAACTCTCCAATGGAAGCCATGATTTTAGTTGGTAATACGAATAAACCTGCTGAGCGTAAAGGCAAAGTTTTATTTATTAATGGTAAGGACGATGTAATCGATAATAAAGGACTAGCTTACTTAACTACCGAACACATCAATAAGTTATATCAAGCCTATAAGGATTTTACTGATATTCCACATTATTCAACTGTTGCTACTAACGATGAGATTCTAGCTTTAGATGGCAATATGAACATTAATTTCTTCGTCAAAAAAGATAACTCAGATAGCGATATATGTTTCTCAACGGCGTTATCCGATTGGGAAAAAGCTGGTAACAATTTAAAAGTATCGATGAATAAGTTATTTGAGGCAGCTGAATAATATGAGTGATTTTTTAGAGAAAGCAGTTGCGGAATTGAAATTAGACAGAAGTGATTGGCAGCTAGTGAGGTTTGGTGATGTTGCCATACAACAAAAACAAACTGTAGATCGTGAGAATACAGAATTAACTCGCTATGTAAAAGGCGAGCACATGTATTCTGAAGATATTCATCTACGTGAATGGGGTGAATTGAAAGATGAATATCTCGGGCCTGCGTTTATCCGTAAATTTGAGGAAGGTGATATTCTTTACGGTTCTCGCCGTACCTATTTACGCAAGGTTGTTGTAGCGCCATTTGAGGGAATTACATCTAATACAACGTTTGTAATTAAAGCTAATGAGGAGAAAATTGATAAGCGATTACTGCCTTTTATTATGCTTTCAGAAGGCTTTACTCAACATTCAATTAAAAACTCTAAGGGCTCAGTAAATCCATATGTTAATTGGAAAGATCTTTCTGGCTACGAATTCCTACTACCTCCAATATGCAAGCAAAGTGAAGTTGTAGAACTTTTATGTGAGCAAGATAAATTATTGCAAAAGGGGCTTTTGTTAAAATTAAATGCGAATGTTTATTTTACTGTTCAAAGAAATAACAACGTTATTATGGGCTTACGTGGTGGAACAGAATTTTGTCCGAAGCTTAAAGTTGAAAAATCGAAAGGTTGGAAAACATATACTATCGCAGATTTACTTGAGGAAGGCTTTTTAACAGAAATACAAGACGGTAATCATGGAGAGATTCACCCCAAATCTTCAGATTATGTTCCAAATGGAATTCCATTTGTTATGGCAAACAGTCTAAAAAATGGAAGTTTAGATTTGGAAAATAGCAAAAAACTTGATAAGGGGCTAACGGATAAACTAAGAATTGGCTTTGCTCATCCAGGTGATGTGTTACTTAGTCACAAAGGAACTATTGGTGAAGTAGCTGTTGTACCTGATGAATTAAACTATCCATACTTAATGCTGACTCCACAGGTTACATATTATCGAGTGAACAATGCAAAGTTGTCGAGTCAGTACTTGTATCATGTATTTACTTCAAATTATTTCCAAGCACAGCTATCAGCAGTTTCATCCCAATCTACAAGGTCATACATTGGTATTACAGCACAAAAGAAGTTAAAAATCGTTATTCCAGATGATAAATCAGCTCAAGATGAAATAGTAGAATCTCTTCTTTTGTCAAAAGAGAACTTAAGCAATACTGAAACCAATATTTCAGCCTTGAAACTATTACAAAAATCATTAATTAATCAGGTGTTTTAGGTATGGGATTTACCGAATTAAATAGTGTGGAACACTACATCATCCATCAACTAAGTGGCGTTAATTTGAACGCTAACCAAGTATCAGAGCCACAACCAACTTTTGGTGTTAAATGGCAATTCCAATCACCAGAACAATTAGGTCGTGGTGTAAATGAGGTATTGGTTGAATCTCAACTGGTTAAGGCATTAATTCGTCTTAACCCAGAGATTGAAGCTAACCCCAACTTGGCGGATGAAGTAATACATAAACTCCGTGCTATTTTAATTTCGGTAAACCAAGTAGGTTTAGTTAAAGCCAACGAAGAGTTTTTTGCCTGGATGACAGGCGAAAAGACCATGCCGTTTGGTGAAAACAATCGTCATGTACCGGTTAAGCTAATTGATTTTGAAGACTTAACTCGAAACGATTATGTGGTAACTAATCAGTTTCGTATTCACCATAGAGAAACTAAAATACCTGATGTGGTATTGATGATTAACGGTATTCCTGTAGTCGTTGGCGAAGCCAAAACGCCAATTAGGCCCTCAGTGAGTTGGTTAGACGGTGCGCATGAAATTCATCAAATTTACGAAAATGCTGTTCCGCAATTGTTTGTGCCTAACGTATTGTCTTTTGCCACAGAGGGTAAGGAATTGTTTTATGGTGCGATTCGCTGCCCGCTAGAGTTTTGGGCTCCGTGGCGTGTAGAAGAGAATGATAGCCAAATATCAAAAGCGTTAGGGTTAGCTGAAATTGGTAAAGAGCTTACTGACTTGCTTAGCCCAGCTCGTTTGCTCGATATTATGCGTAACTTCACTTTGTTTACCACGAACAAGAAAAAACAGCGCATTAAGGTTATCCCTCGTTTTCAGCAATTTGAAGGGGCGAATAAAATCGTTCAACGTGTTATTGAAGGCAAAATTAAAAAAGGCCTGATATGGCATTTTCAGGGCTCGGGTAAATCACTACTTATGGTGTTTGCAGCGCAAAAGCTAAGGCGAGCACCAGAGCTTAAAAGCCCAACTGTAATCGTATTAGTTGATAGAACTGATCTAGACACCCAAATAAGCGGAACCTTTAATGCGGCTGATGTGGCCAATGTAGAAAGCACAGAAAGCATTAAAGAGCTGCAACAAATGTTGGAGCGTGATACTCGCAAGATCATTATTTCAATGATCCACAAGTTCCGAGACGCTAAACCTAATATGAATGTTCGAGAAAACATTATTCTATTGGTGGATGAGGCTCACCGCACGCAAGAGGGGGATTTAGGCCGACAAATGCGTGCAGCATTGCCTAACGCATTCCTATTCGGTTTAACTGGGACGCCAGTTAACAAGGCAGATAAAAATACCTTTTGGGCGTTTGGCTCTGAGGAAGATAAAGGTGGCTATATGTCACGTTATACCTTCCATGACTCAATTCGAGATGAAGCAACATTACCCCTGCATTTTGAGCCACGATTAGTTGATGTGCATGTAGATAAAGACGCTCTTGATAAAGCTTTTGAAGAGTTTAAAGAAAGCGCTGCGCTAACTGATGAAGAAGCCGATGAGCTAAATAAAAAGTCAGCAAAAATGTCAGCGTTTTTGAAATCGCCTGAGCGAGTTGAAAAAATCGTAAAAGACATTGCTAAACACTTTAAAGCTAAAGTAGCGCCTCATGGTTTTAAATGCATGATAGTCACACCAGATCGTCATGCTTGTGTGCAGTACAAAGAAGAGTTAGATAAGTACTTTCCTGAGGAAGCCAGTAAAGTTGTTATCTCAACCACTGCCAATGATAAATTTGAGTTTAAGCAAAAGTGGGCGGTAGATAAAAGTCAGCAAGAAAAGATTGTTGATGAGTATAATGATGCGACATCAGATCTTAAGTTTATCATTGTAACAGCCAAGCTGTTAACAGGCTTTGATGCCCCGATTTGTCAAACCATGTACTTAGACAAGTCGTTAAAGGACCATACATTACTTCAGGCAATATGTCGTACAAACCGTTTATACCCGCAAAAAACATTTGGCTGTATTGTTGATTATTTTGGTGTGTTTGATGATGCCGCTAAAGCACTAGAGTTTGACGAGCAAAGTGTTAAGCAGGTTATTACTAACCTTGGTGATTTACGCTCTCGATTGCCACAAGCAATGGCTGATGCGTTAAGGCACTTTGAAGAAGGGGTAGATAGAACTCTTGATGGCTTTGAGGGTTTAGAAGCAGCACAGAACGCTATTAATACCGACGAAAAGAAAGATGCCTTTGCCAAAGACTTTAAGTACCTCGCTAAGCTATGGGAGTCTTTATCGCCAGACAGTATTTTAGACCCGTATAATCAAGACTACAAATGGCTTGCTCAAGTATTTGAGTCTGTAAAACCAGCTTCTGACAATATAGGAAAAATGCTGTGGTTGGCACTTGGTGCGCAAACCACACAATTAATCCACGAGAACATTCACGTTGGTGAAGTACACACCCTAGAAGAGTTTGTGTTAGATGCTGACGTTATTGAAAATATCTTTAACAACCCTGATCCTAAGAAAATTAAACAGCTCGAAAAAGACCTAATCAAACGCTTTGTTAAACATGGTGGAAACGCTAATTTTAAAAAGCTAAGCGAACGGTTAGAAGAGCTACGTGATAAAGCTGAGAAAGGCTTAATCACCTCAATCGAATTTGTAAAAGAGCTCTGCGCCATTGCCAAAGACACGGTTAAAGCTGAAAAAGAGTTAGAACAAAAACTTCAAGAAAAGTCACCCAAAGCAGCACTGACAGAACTGTTTTTAGAGCTTAAGACTGATGAAACCCCAGCCGTTGTAGAGCGCATAGTGACTGATATTGATGCAATCGTAAGGGTAGTCAACTTCCCTGGCTGGCAAAACACAGTAGGTGGTGAACGAGAAGTTCAAAAGTCACTTCGCAAGGCTCTTCTAAAATACAAATTACATAAAGACCAAGTGCTGTTTGATAGAGCGTATGGTTACATCAAGGAATATTATTAATGACTTCAAACTCTTTTCATGAAGGAAAAATTCTAGCATCTAAAGTAATTAAATATTTGGAAAGCCTTGGTTACTCTTCAGAGTCACTAGTTTTAGAGTATAAAGTAAATGCAAGTAGTTATGTCGATATAGCAATTTTCGAAGACGGTAAGCTAATAGGCATTGTTGAAATTAAGAGTGCAGCTTTATTATCCCTCAAGAATACTGAGGAATTACCTTATAACCGCATTGTGAGAAGAACGCAGGGTTTATCTGATTTAAACAAGTGTAAGTTTTTTATCATTTCTAATGGAGTGGAACATGTTTGGATGCAAACAAGTTCAACAGGAAGAGCTATAAAAATTAAGGAGATTCCAGCCAATAAAAGCTCTAAAAATTCAGCTCGTGATGAAAAATATGTTCATGCAGTATTATGGAGAGCTTTAGATTATCTTAAGGGGAATTCTTTAAGTAATGACTATTTATTGGATTTTTCTATTGCTTTGAATGAAATTTTACGTATTTCTAATCTCGGAAATATGTATGAAACACAACTGCCTGAAGATATTAGCGAGTCAATTTCAAAAAACTATTCGTTCATTCGTAGTCAGGAACTTAATGGCATTTACAATTGTTTGGAGATTCTATCTGATATCAAGGAGCTTATGCCTAAGTATGCAGCCTCAGTGCTATCGTTCGTTGATGAGTTATTGATTAAAAATAATAGGGAGATTTTTGTACCTCAATGGTTATCAAATTTAATGTATGATCTATCTGTCTCTCATCCCAATAGCAAGGTTGTCAATTTATTTGCAAGATATGGTTCATTCCTGTCATCTGCAAGCTCTCATAACCCTGCTAAGTTAAATTTGTATACTTCAAACGAACATTTACTAATCTGGTGTAAATTACGAGCTAAATTGTTGGGTTTAAGTGATTCAAACATACATTACTCATCAGGACTCCAGCTAGGCCAGTTTCCTGAAGAGTCATATGTTGATACCGTTATCATGGCGCCACCTTTTAACGTACACATAAATAATTCGAATATAGGAAAGGAAGGAAATAAGAAAAGATTAGACAGTACTTTCTGTTACATTAAGGAAAGCATAAAACTTCTTTCTCCTGACGGATTAGTTGCAGTTGTAGTCCCTGACGGATTCTTGTTTAATGAATCTTCTAAATACCTTAGAGCAGAACTGGAAAAATGTTGTTCAGTCGAAGCAATTATTAGTCTGCCAAATGAGACTTTTAGACCATATGCCAATGTAGCATCAAGTATACTGTTGTTAAGAAATGCTATTCATAGTTCGGCAGATAGAGTAGTTTTCTTTGGGGTTATTCCAAGCAATACTAAAGATACTCAAAAAAAAGAAATCTTAGCCGATTTGAGGAATAATTACTCTGCTTTCAAAGATAGAGAGTACTTCAACGAAGACTCCAATTTCTTCATTGAGAAAAAGTTAGAGCCTAATAATTGGCATCATTCTAAGTACCATTATCTCAAGTTTTCTGAGCTTGAATCGAAAGTTTCTAATCAGTTTAATTTAATACCACTTAAGGAGTTAAGCAAAGGAATTTATAGAGGTGCTAGCTTTGTAAAAGATGATGATGGCGAAATACCATATGTGAGCCAAGCCAATGTGAGGGAAATGTCACTAAATTTAGACGATCTTTTATACACCAGTCAAAACAAAATCAAAGCTAAATTTAGGCGGCTAGAACTAAATGACATTTTAGTTAATGCGATATCCAATTATCGAGGCAGTGCTGCAATTGTCGATGATCTCGATTTTGTTGGCTTAGGTGCTAACCGCCACGTGATTATTATTCAGCCTGATATTAATTTAATAAACCCTTATTACTTAGCAGTAATAATTAATAGTGAACTTGTACGCAAGCAGTTATTTGACCCGGCGATAGGCTCAGTGATCCAATCTTTTACATTAAATAGCCTTGAGGATTTACTTATTCCAGTGCCAAGCGGTGAACTTCAGAATGAGATCGCAACAAGTTACAAATCAAAAAAGTTTGAGTTGCAACAGGCTCTAAATAGAGCAAGAGAAATTGAAGTTGATATGAAAGACTTAGTCAGCAATCTGGGGAAGTGAACAATAATGAATAACTTTCCAAAAATATCTAAGTCTGTTTTGCTTGAAACATTAGATAATTTATATTTTCTTTATGCTGCTGCCCCAGGTAGTTTATTAATAGCAGCTGAAAAAGCCGCACTAAAAGCCAAAATTCCATTTCAATATAATGCTAACTTCCCAGTTGAACAACAATTAGCAGAATTAAGAAAAAAGGTATCACTTAGAGCTGGAAATAAAGGAGTTAACCTTTTTATATTCCTATCAGAGCAATTACTTGAGGATTTGAAAGAGCAGTTACTTCCAGGGTTTGGAATTGAAGAACTAATACGAAAATTAATAATCCAAATTGATGAAAATACAAAACTATATTTATCAAACGAAAGCATATGGAAGGTGCAATGGGGCCTAAAAATCTCAGGTGATATTGAATTTTTAGAGGTGTCTCTCCGAGTTGGGAGTGGTGATGGGTGTATAGTTGTACCTGACTACGTTTTTGAAAACTTGAAGCAAGGGATGCTAGCTTTTAATAACGGCTCACATGGAGTTTCTTTATCTTTATTTTCTATTTCATTGGAAAGTGCACTAAGAGACACTCTAGTTCTTCTTAATTATAGTTATTCTAGTTCAGGCTCTTCAGTGGACACTTATGAGATGTCAAAATTAAAAGTTACGAAGTCTAAGGGGACTATTTCATTGGAGCCTTTAGAGGATATGCCAAAGAAAGTTGATGAATTCCTTGAAGATAAAGAAGATAGTCATATTGAAGTGAATATTAAGCGGGCCATTAATAATAAAGGAAAGTGGTTTTTAAAAATAACGTCTGGAACTGATGAAATAAAAGACTTTATAACTAAAGACTCAATAGAATCGATAGGTGCGAAGAGTGTTAGTGGGTTAGGTGCAGCATTAAAGATTGCTAGAGAGGATGAAAACATAATTCAAAACCATATGTTTCCTTTAGACTTAGACCCCCCCGTAAAAGCTGTGAGGAATAACCTAATTCATTTATCTGGCGACGCGATGAATGAGCAAGTTCTTGAAGGAAAGACCTTGAGAGAATTTATTGCCAGTACTGATCTTGTATTCGATACAATAAGTTCTATTTCAACTCTAATTGAAGATTTATATCTTCGAATTTCAAAAGGTGAATTTAGCACTAGTTAAGGGTTTGTTTAGTACAAAAAGTTCAGGAGCTTTGAGTTACAGGGGGAAAAAGAATGGGTATAAGTGAGACATCTGGTTTGGAAGTAAGAGCGCATCAAAAAGAAGCGGTGAATTCTATACTTGATGCCATTAGAAGCGAAAAAACAAGATGTGTTGTATGGATGACGCACGGCAGCGGTGCAACATATACGCTTGCCCTTACTTTAAAGGAACTTTTTGGTTTTTCCACACCTAGAGTATTAGTAGTTGTCGATCGGAAAGACATCGC
Organism: Pseudoalteromonas sp. BZB3; assembly: GCF_040104455.1. Taxonomy (NCBI): domain Bacteria; kingdom Pseudomonadati; phylum Pseudomonadota; class Gammaproteobacteria; order Alteromonadales; family Pseudoalteromonadaceae; genus Pseudoalteromonas; species Pseudoalteromonas sp. BZB3. Next base: position 272,797 of record NZ_JBECOS010000009.1, read on the forward strand.
TCTGCAAGTAAAAGAAATAATCAATGAAGTTTTACTTGGCTTAGTTAATTTTGTTTCGATAAAAACAATTCAATCACTCAATAACAAAACAGAGGCTCTATCTGAATTTGATATAGTTTTTTCTTTAGGGCTATTTGGACAATCGTTAGAGCGTCTTTCAGAGTGGAGGAGAAGCGACCCTTTATTCATACTTACTAATACGCCTATTCTAGGTAAAGACAAGGATTTCGGTGAACTCATTTATAGATACAGTTTCCAGGATGCGATAGATGATAATGTTGTTTTACCATTAAAGTTAAATCTAGGAATAAACTTTATTGAAAGCTCTCAGGAAGAGCGAGAGTTAATATTTGACTCTATATTGAGCCAAGTTAGAAGTCATGCAGAAAAAAAGTTTCTAGTAACATGTGAGAGTCGAGTAGAAGCCAATATTGTATACGACTATTTTACCCAAGTACTTGGGTCTGAAAGTACAGTTCTCTATACGTCAGATGTTTCAGACAGGGAAGCTAATTTAAAGCGATTTAGATTGCTTGGTGAAACTAGAATAATTGTAGTTGTGGACATGTTATTGACTGGCTTTGAAATGCCTGAACTTACAGACATAATTTTACTGAGAAAATTAGCTTCGCATACTTTAATGCAAGCCATTGCAAGGGTGAATCGAAGAGGCTCCAATAAGGAGTATGGGGAAGTATGGGATTTTGGCAAAAATGACTTTAATATTCTCGACGGTTTAATCTTTAGCGAGGTTGAAGAGTTGGTTATTGGTGGTAAAAAAACAGTTTCAGATACCTCAATAATCCAAAGGCGTATTACTCCTATAGGAGATCAACCGACTGACAATGATTTATTAAACCGTGGTCAATTAGTGCATATCTTGAAAGGAATAATTGAGTCTCAGGATAGTTTCAAACCACTAAACATAGGGTTGTTTGGGCGGTGGGGCACAGGTAAAAGTACAGTTATAGAACTATTAAGAACAGAATTCAAAAATAATAGTAAATATTACTTCGTATCTTTCAACGCATGGGAAAATGAGCATTGTGATAGTATGTCTGCTGCAATAGCCAATAGTATTGCTGATAGCTTGTATTTTAAAAGAAGTATTATCAAGAAGCTCTGGTTTAATTTTTTAGATAAATTCTGGCTTAGAAAGGATGAGTGGAGTTATACCCTCTTAATTACATTTTTGGTTTCGGCCGGGATTTTTATTTTTAACAATACCTCGCCCACTGACGTAAAAAAAGCACTTTCAGATGTTAATTCAATAAGTAGTCTTACAGGGTATATAGCAATTTTTTCGCTTGTAATTGGCTTTCTTCGTGCTGGCTTCAAAAACCCCCTCACGCAAACGTTAGTGAAGCTAATAAAAAATGAGCGTTATAAAAAATCTCTTGGAAATGCTCAAGAGTTAAAGGAAAGTATTACTTCTTTACTAAAAGCGGCTTGCTTTAGGCTATTTGAAGATGATAAAGAGACTATTCTTATTATTGATGATCTTGATAGGTGTAGCAGCGATAAAATCTTACAAACAATAGAAGCTGTTCGTTTGCTTGTAGGTAATTCAAATGTAATTATTCTTTATGCAGTGGATAAGTCAACATTATTAAATGCAGTTAATACAAAATATGAAAAGGAATCATCATTAAAACCATTAAAAAAAGCTCGTGATTTTCTAGGTAAGATTTTTCAATTAGTTGTGGAGCTTGAAAAACCCACTAAAGGTGTTTGTGATAAATTTATATTTGATAGACTTTATAAATCTGCAAGAACTGAAGGTTCCCATAATGTAATCACTGGAAATACTAATGAGCATAGTAATCAAGATGTACCTTTATCAGAAAGGGTGATTAAGTTTGATGAATTAAGTGTTGATGAATATGAATATATTGAGAATGATGAGTATCTAGAGCCTGCAATTAACGAAGCTGAATTTTTTAGCTATTACAACAGATTATTCGAAATAGAAAATCCAAGAACATTAATTCGGCTTCATAATACAGTTACATTCATGAAAGGCTTATATCCTGAAATTGTAATAAATAATACAGAATTAAAAGTTTATATCTTTTTTATTTTTTTGCATGAGTATACATGTGAGCACTTTCAGGACGTTGATTTATATCTTTCACAGTTTATAAATCTAAATGAGGCTGAATTACCTAAGAAATTACACGATAAATATAAACTCTTTAAAAGTGAATTTAGTAGTTTATCATCTAAGCAATTAACTTCGATTTGTTCAAGGGTAGAAAAATTATCTTTACCTCATAGTTTGGATGGCTGAACTTTCTTAAATTACTTACTGAAGAGCTGCAGGGGTCTCTAAGTAAAATTCAGTATTTTTATATTCAGCCATATGATTAGACTATACAAATAATTAATAACAAAGGAAATTATATGAAAATTGCATTCCAAGGCATAGAAGGGAGCTTTTCTGAGATAGCAGCTATGAAACTAGCTAATCAAATTGGGGCTGCTGAATTTGAGCTTATTCCAATGGCTACTTCAGAAAATGTTTGTAAAAGTATTGATGAAGGTTCAGTTAAATATGGAGTGGTTGCAATAGAAAACTCAATAGGAGGAGTTGTAAGTGAAACAAGAGAGGCTTTAAATCAAAGAGAGTTGATTGAAATTTCTAAGACCTCTATTCCAATATCTCAATGTATATTTAAATTCTCCTCTGAAATAAATAATGATGAAATCAAATTTATTGCTTCGCATGAACAAGCATTACGCCAATGTGAAAACACTATTAAAACATTATTTCCCAATGCAGAGATCAAACCTGTTGAGGATACGGCATTAGCTGCAAAAAGATTAAAAGAAAATATTCTTGACCCTTACACCGCAGTTATATGCTCAAAACATGCAGGAGAAATCAATGGTTTAAGTTTACTACAAGAAGATGCTCAAGACAGAGCTGGTAATAGAACTTACTTTACATTGTTTACTAAGGCAAAAGTAGATAAAGAGAAATTCAGCATAAAAAAAGTTGGGGCCTATTTCTTTTCTAAAGAAATAGGCATGAATATTACACTTAAGGCTTTGATCGTTACCTCTGTTTTAGCTTCTTATTACTTAACGTCTTATTTAGAGTGGAGTGCTTTACGTTCAGCGCTAGCTATTGGTGGGCCAGTTAGTGCTTTTTGTATCTTTTTGACTTCAAGTAAGTTCAGAGTCTGGCTTGATGCAAGGAGAGTATGTGGCTACTGGGCCTACTATGTTAAGCCTAACAAAGGAACTAATAACGTAGTTCAATTAGAGGGCTTGAAAAGGATTGTAGCAATAACGACAGATCAGTCTGGAATACATATAAAAGGTTGGCTATGTTCTAGCCCTGTTAAAGTGTTATTCGAAAGTGACATAGGGTTAATTACTCCAACGGGTAAGAAGTCAGGAACATTAATGTATCGTTATGTGAACTCTTCACATGCACCCACGGGCGTAGATTTTAATGGTATGGCTAGGCTTGAGTTCTTTGAAGAAACTGGTTGGAGAAAAATCAAGAAGATGTCGGGGTTATATATAAATCGTCAAGGAGATATGGGGCAATTGGAGTTATGCAGAATAGATCAAAATGAATACGAACGTTGGATAAACGAATAGCGTAACTTGAATCTTCAACAATAGTTAAATTTGTATTTGTTAACTTTCAAAATTAGCAAATACAAATTATTTAGGTCTTTGTTTCAATAAACTCACTCCACCATTGCATCATTTCCCTTCTGCGTTCGATGTACTCAGCACGGTTATATGCATTTCTTACCTGGTCCTTGCCTACGTGGGCGAGGGCGGTTTCAATTAACTCAGGATCAAAGCCTTGCTCGTTTAGTGCGGTACTAGCTATAGAGCGAAGGCCGTGACTTACTAGTTTATTAGCATAGCCCATGCGCTTTAATGCCATGTTTGCGGTTTGGCTATTGGTGTGTGTTTTAGGGTCTCTGTCGGCTGGGAATACATAGGGCCTGTGACCACTAATTGGCTTTATGGTTTCAAGAAGGTTTAAGGCTTGTTTGCTTAATGGAATGGTGTGAGCTTTTCTTTTTTTCATTCTTTCCGCAGGAATGACCCATAAGCCTTTTTCTAAGTCGATTTCATCCCACCGAGTACCGGCCGCTTCACTTGGCCTTGTCATTGTATGCAATTGCCATTTAATCAAAAGGCGTGTGACTTTTCTGATTTGGGCTTCAGATATGTCATGCAGTAGTGCTGGTAACTCCTCAGGTGAGATAGTGTTCATATGCTTTTTTTCAGGTTTTTTAAAACCAGCTCGAATCCCAGCTAAGGGATTGGAGTCTGCAAGACCGGTATTGACTGCATAAGTCATGACTTCATTCAGCCTCTGGCATACACGCTTTACCGTTTCTAAGCTGCCTTTTTGCTCAAGAGGTTTTAGCGTATCAATAATGTTTATCGTTCGTATTTCTTTAATGGGATCGTCAGCATGCTTTGGGAATATGTGTAGTTCTAAAGAGCGCCAGATATCTTCTGCATAATCTGGAGTGACGCTGTCTTTTTTAATCTTGAACCATTCTTCAGCAACTGCCTTTAAAGTAGATAAGGCTTCTTGTTTTTGTGTGTGCTGTTTAGATTGTCTCTCTTCTTTAGGATCTATACCTTGAGATACAAGTGTGCGTGCGTTTTCTGCCAACTTGCGTGCATCAGTGATTGATATACCTGGAAATTGACCAAGTGAAATGTTGACGCGCTTTTTGGTCATAGGATGGCGATAATTGAAGTTCCATTGCTTGGTGCCACTTTTTCTCACTCTAAGTTGTAGGCCATTACCGTCGAATAGTGTTAAGTCTTTGTCATCCGTTTTCGCATTCTTAACTTCGGTCTGTGTAAGTGGTTTTGTGATCTTAGGCATTTTTGCACTCCATCCATTAAATCGTTGCACTCCTAGAGTATTGCACACCTATCTAGGAGTGCAACCAGGAGTGCCATAACACAAAGATGTGGTGAGATGCGTTGATACGGGATAAGAAGAGAATGGCGTGTAAGTGCCTAATTTTAGACATAAAAAAAGACACCCTGAGATGTCTTGATTTATACGTTTGGTGGAGCTGGGGGGATTTGAACCCCCGTCCAGAAAGCGTCGACCTTCGGTCCTACATGTTTAGTATCGTCTATTGGTTAACCTTTAAGTCTCGGACGAACACGATAAATAAAGGCGAGGCCGCTTAGTTTTAGCCCTTCAACCCCGGCCAGGGTTTCCGCAGCGATCTTGTGTAGGGTGACACTCCAGAACCAGAACCACAAGCATTTCTTGGAGGAGTGCTAGCGGGCTATTATGCCGCTAGAGCGTAGTTATCGTCGTTTGCGATTACTTTAAATGCGGCTTTTTTACGAGGCCAACCGCCCCTCGACATGCACCTCAGGCTTCATGAATCCTGTCGAATCCTAATCAGCCCCTGAATTTGTATTCAGAGTCACAAAGTGACTTAGTGATTGCATTCTAACGTCTATAAATTTGCTTCGCAATCATTAATCACTTTAAAAGTTATCATTAATTAATGAGTTGGCTGATATTTATGCGGGTTGTGTGTTAGTTGAGCTATTCATAGTAAGGAATAGTTGAACTCATTAAATAATACGATGAAATACTCGACTTATTGCTAAGCTCTTTTCAAATCCAGTTGCTTTATTCTTGTGGCATTAAATAACACTAACATCCGAAGTAGGAGATGTGATGACAACATCGAATTTAGATAACCGAGGCGAGTCAGCCCAACAAGGCAGTTATCAAAATTTACACCGTGCAAGTTCAGAATTTAAAACACGCGACGAATATCTAGAGCATGAATTGCAAATCATGCAGCCAAAACGCTGGCGGCCAAACCTGCCTTTTAAAGACTACCGATTTGAATTAGAAGACACTATTCCAGCTATGGCGGGGACCATAGGTAAAATTGTGATGGTGGGCGCAATTGCCGCAACCTTTGCCGCACCGTTAGGGCTAGGCGAAGGTTTTATTCTGGAAAATGTGCGCTATGAGTTACTGATAGTCGCTCTATTTATTTTACTGTTCTCTGGCTTTTTTTTACCAACAGCTAACTTAGCGGGTACCCATGGGCCTTTAATTCCTCTTATTCCTATTGTGGTTGCGGCGGGTGGTCACCCTATGGCGTTCGGTTTGCTCATAGGGGCATTTGGCTTATTACTGGCAATCAGTAAAGGTGGGAGTGTTTTGGCTGGGCTTACTAGTCGAGGGGTGTGTGGTGGTTTGCTATTGTACCTTGGGTTTATTGGCACAACTTCGCAAGTAAAGAAGTTGTTTGTGTGGGCTAAAGGCATTGATATGTCACATATCGCTTTCATAATTATTCTCAGTACCATCGTTTTATATGCGTTATTAGAGCACTTTAAAAAGCGTTGGCTTGCAGTGCCATTAAGTTGTTTACTTGGCGGTGGTGTTGCTTTTGCGCTTGGCGCGCCATTTGAGTTTAAAACAGGGCCAGGCCTACCAAACATGAACCCAATGTATTGGTGGGGTGAAAACACGGGTTGGATGCTAGGTTTACCTACGCTTGAAAGCTTTATTGTAGTACTACCTTTTGCCATTTTAGCTGTCGCTATGTGGTCACCTGACTTCTTAGGTCATCAAGTTTTTCAAAAAATCAGTTATCCGGCCCGTACTGAAAAAGTACAAATGAACATTGACGATACGATGACGAGTGCGTCTATACGCCAGACGTTAGGCTCTATTTTAGGTGGTGCTAACTTCACCTCATCTTGGGGGACTTACATTGTGCCAGCAGCTATAGCGAAACGTCCAATTCCTGCCGGTGCGATTTTAACGGCATTGTTTTGTGTCATTGCTAGTATCTGGGGTTACCCAATGGATTTAGCCATTTGGCAGCCAGTATTGTGTGTAGCCTTAATCGTTGGAGTGTTTATTCCTTTGCTTGAGGCGGGTATGGAAATGACGCGAGAAGGTAAAACAACTCAGTCAGCAGCCATTGTTGTTTTCTCTTCGGCATTGGTTAATCCGGCGTTTGGTTGGTCTTTAACTATGTTGTTAGATAACTTAGGTTTAATCGGTTGTAAGGAGCGAAGTAAGGAGCTGAGTTCAATGAACCGCTGGATCATTCCACTTATTATGTTTGTAGTTTTAACGGGTGTGATGGCGCTCGTGGGTTTGTTACCAGGTTTGCCTGCAATAATGCCAAGTTTCAGATAAATCAAAAAGGCAGAGCGCAATAAGCTCTGCCTTTTTAGTCTTTTCTAATATTAAATTTCATACTCTTTTGTTAGCTTATCTCTTTCTTGTTTACTACACGAAATTTTGTCTGTAATGTAATTTGTTAGTCTCTAAATTAGTTACGCATGTAAATTAAGCCTTTATTCGTAATTTAGTATTTTTATTTAAAGAGCTTGTACTGTTGGCCGATAAGTTTATGTAACTAATAGGAAATGTTTACTTAGAATATTCCTGCTAATTGCGTTCAAAAAAACGCCATTTACAATTCTTTAAGCTTTGTAACTTGATTAAGAAGAATCAGCTTAACAATCCCCAAAGGTTGTGGTGAAATGGCTTGGTCGTGTTTTAGCCAATAATAATAAACCGTAGTGTGGAAAGACTTATGTCATTATTTCGTTTTGATGAGGGTGATGGATATGTGTACTTATTGTCACACCCTATCGAGTCAGGGTTCCCTGCTAGCGCTTCGCAACTCTTAGAGTTGATAGAACAGTCAAGTTATGCTGATTTTGAAGTTATTCATGCCAATATAGGCAAACTGTTTTCATCTGGTGATGACTACGGTAAAGATTCTTTGGTTGTTGCTAAAGCGATTGATGCATCAATCATGATCAAAGTTGATGAATCAAACATGATGGCCAACGCGCAAGTGACAACCGCTTGCGGTGGTAAAATCATATCTCTAGATGACGCGAAAGCGGCGCTTCAAAAAGCTGGCGTTGTGAAAGGTGTCAATCGTGATGCACTTGAACAATGTTTAGGCCAACAATTCGAACAACCTCCAGGCGCCCAATACAGTGCCATTGTTGCACATGGTCAGCGTGCAAAAGATGGGACAGATGCACGATTCGTGCGTTTATGCATGACAGCGCAAGATAGAGTTTTAAGTCCGCAAGAGAAAGATGGTGGCAAAGTAGATATGCGCGATTTAGGCGCAATTATCACGGTTAAGCCGGGTAGCCCTCTAATGAAGCGAATTCCAGCAACAGAAGGCTCACAAGGTTACTCTGTTTTTGGTGATGTAATAGAGGCTAAACCTGGGAAAAACTTTGCAATTGAGGTCCTTGAAGGCACCAAAATTTCAGATAAAGACCCAAATTTGTTAATTGCAGATGCTAAAGGTGTACCTGTCGCCTTGCCAAGAGGGATGCGGGTCGATGATGTTTTATGCTACAGCGACGTTGATGTTACTACGGGCCATATAGAGTTTGATGGCTCGATTATTATAAGCGGTGATGTCAAAGATGGCATGAAAGTAAAAGCAACTGGAGATATAACGGTTCTGGGTTTTGTTGAATCAGCTGATTTACAAAGTGAGAATGCCATTACCATCGTACAGGGTGCGGTTGGTCGAAAAGTAACGGAAGAGTTAGATTTTTCTTGTTTTATTAAAGCCAAAAGAAGCATTTCAATTGGATATGCGCAATATGTGCATATCGAGACTGAGCAAGATCTATTAATCGAAAAGCAGGCTTTGCATTGTAATTTATCTTCCAGAAGACTCATCCGAGTTGGAAAAGGCGATACGCCTCGAGGAAAGTTAATAGGTGGTAAGGTTTTAAATGCATTACGTATTGAGACTGGAGAATTAGGTGCACCCTCAGGCACTAAAACGCATATTGCCATCGCTCAATCGTTTCATGAGTTAAAAGAAAAGCAAACCGAGTTCAAGCTGTTTGAAAAACGCCTTGCAGATAAAGCTGTTGCATTAACACGAGCCAAAATGAAAGCCTCAAAAGCGCCTGATACGCCAAAAAGGGCGGCCTATATAAATAAACTTTTGGCTAATGAAAAACAGTTAAATACACATTATCAACGAAATCAGCGTAATTTGAAGTTAGTTCAGCAAAAACTTAGACGCTTGTTGATGAGCAGCAGGGTTAAAGTCAATGAGTTAATGCATCCAGGCATTGAGGTAACAATCGCAAAAGATTCAAAACAATTTACGCGTATTTATCCACCGCATTTAGTCAAATTGGACGAAGGCAAAATTACTCAACAGTTTTTGTCTTAAATTTTAAATTAAATTTCATTTCTCAATTAAAGGCTCCAGTGTTTCGGAGCCTTTACATTTTTTGTTCCTATAAACTATTCCAGCTTTAAAACTTGATATAAATCAAGACCCTGTAATTAGTTGTAATCTTTTCCTCTGAAAAGAGTACAGCTTTTTCTCACACAACTGAAATTTGTTCATTTATGAATCTTTGACTAAATTCAAGGTTAGGTGTTGACACCGGTGTCAGCTTTGTGGCTCAATAATATGACACCGGTGTCAGGTTGAGGTGAGAGACAACCTGATAGCGTACCTTTGAACGGGTAAATCTAAAGATGCTCGGTACATTTAGAGTGGAGTCTTTAATTGTACTGAGCCTTTTATCCTCTTAAATTTTGAGTAGAGTAGAATTTTATGTTACATCCTCGTATCCAAGCCGTCACAGAGCGTGTTATCGAACGCAGCAAAGCAACACGCCAAGCCTACTTAGCACGCATCGAAGAAGCAAAAAAACAAACACGTGTGCGCGCTGGTTTAGGATGTGGCAACCTAGCTCACGTTATGGCTGCATGTTCAAGCTCAGATAAAGATCGCCTTAAAGCTGATGAGCAACCAAACTTAGCAATTATCAATTCATACAATGACATGCTTTCAGCGCATGTGCCTTACATCGAGTATCCAGCTTTAATTAAAAAGATTGCAGAAAAATATGATGCGACCGCACAAGTTGCTGGTGGTGTACCTGCTATGTGTGATGGTGTGACTCAAGGTCGTGATGGTATGGAATTATCATTGTTTTCACGAGACGTGATTGCGATGTCTACAGCCGTTGCACTTTCACACGATGTATTTGATGGTGTTTTCTGTTTGGGTGTGTGTGACAAAATCGTACCGGGACTATTAATTGGTTCGCTTTCATTCGGTCATTTACCAATTTTCTTCTTACCAGCAGGCCCAATGCAGTCTGGTATTCCAAACAAAGAAAAAGCACGTGTACGACAAAAGTTCGCACAAGGCTTAGTATCTCGTGAAGAGTTACTTGAGGCAGAGAGTGCGTCATACCACAGTGCGGGTACTTGTACTTTCTATGGTACTGCAAACTCAAACCAGATGCTGATGGAGATCATGGGTCTTCACCTTCCTGGTAGCTCTTTCATTAACCCATACACTGAGTTACGTGATGGCCTTACGGGCAGTGCGGTTGAGTTAATGCTTAAGCAACTTATCGAAAGCAAAGATGCAAACCCAATCGGTGAAGTGGTTAGCGAGAAAACAGTGATCAATGGTTTAGTTGGTTTGCTAGCTACTGGTGGTTCAACAAACCACGCAATTCACTTAGTTGCTATGGCGAAAGCGGCAGGTGTTCAAATCACTTGGAAAGACATGGCGGAGCTTTCTGAAGTTGTGCCTCTTCTGACACGTATTTATCCAAATGGTTCTGCGGATGTTAACCACTTCCAAGCAGCTGGTGGCATGGGCTTCTTGATGCGTGAACTACGTGATGGTGGCTTCTTACACAATGATGTGAAGACTATTGTTGGTGAAGGCCTAGATGCTTATACCCAAGAGCCTGTGTTAGATGTTGATGACAATTTAATTATGTCTAGCAACACAGGTCCAAGCAAAGTGAAGTGGGTGCCTTGTCCTGAAAACTCATTAGATGACGAAGTACTTCGCCCTGTGAGCAACCCATTCAATAAGCAAGGCGGTCTTCAGCTACTAACTGGCAACATTGGTAAAGCGGTTATCAAGGTATCTGCGGTTCAAGAGCAACACCAAACTGTATCAGCGCCTGCAAAGGTATTTAGCTCTCAAGCTGCACTACAAGATGCGTTCGCTGCAGGTGAGTTAAACACAGACTTTATTGCGGTGATTAAAGAGCAGGGCCCTAAAGCTAAGGGCATGCCAGAACTTCATAAATTAACGCCTGTAATGGCAACACTTCAAGACCAAGGTTACAAAGTCGCGATTGTGACTGACGGCCGTATGTCTGGCGCGTCAGGTAAAGTACCTGCAGCAATCCACTTAGCACCAGAAGCTGTTGAAGGCGGGGTCATCGCTAAAATTCATGATGGTGACTTGATCACATTAGACGCACCAAATGGCGACTTAATTCTCCATGTATCAGATGAAGAGTTAGCAAAGCGTGAGCATGTGATCAGCCATACAGAGCCAACTTATGGCACAGGCCGTGAGTTATTCGCAGGATTCAGAAATATCGTAAGCAGTGCAGACCTAGGCGCAAGTGCCTTTGGACTAGAAGAATAAAAGCATTGGGAATGAGGAACAAGATGAGTATTGAAAACATTTTAACATCAGCACCAGTTGTACCAGTGGTGGTGATTGAAAACTTAGAAGACGCTGTACCGTTAGCAAAAACGTTATATAACGGTGGTCTAAAAGCACTAGAAATTACCCTTCGCACACCGGTGGCGGCAGAAGCGGTAAAGCTAATGAAAGAAGCAGTACCAGAAGCTTATGTCGGCACAGGTACTGTGATTGATAAAGCAACATTCGAAGCATCAGTAGCAGCAGGTGCTGACTTCATGGTGAGTCCTGGTGTAAATGATGAGCTTTTAGCGCTAGCTAAAGAAACTGACATTCCATTTTTACCGGGTGCAGCAACACCAAGTGAAGTGATGAATTTAGCGTCACATGGTTTTAAGTTTTTAAAATTCTTCCCTGCAGAAGCTGCAGGTGGCGCACCAATGCTTAAGTCAATTGGTGGTCCATTACCACAAGTTAAATTCTGCCCAACGGGTGGTATTAGCTTAGCAACTGCACCTAAGTACCTAGCCTTAAATAACGTCGTGTGTGTTGGTGGTACTTGGATGTTAGATAAAGAACTTATCGCAAATAAAGATTGGCAGGCGATCGAAGCGCTTGCGAAACAAGCAAGTGAAGTAAAATAGTCGAGGAACTGAAAATGATTAATATCGCAATTAATGGTTATGGCCGTATTGGTCGCAATGTTTTACGAGCGCTATACGAGTCTGGTCAAAACGAAGAAATTAAAATTGTCGCTATCAACGACCTAGCACCTGCTAACGTGAATGCGCACTTAACTCAGTTTGATTCAGTGCATGGTCGTTTCAACCAAGAAGTTGTGCTAGCTGAAAATACGTTAGTGATTGGTAATGACGAAATCACGCTTACGCAAGAACGCGATCCTGCTAACCTGCCTTGGAAAGCGCTTAACGTTGATATCGTATTAGAATGTACAGGTATCTTCACGTCACGTGATGCTGCAGCTAAGCACATTGAAGCGGGCGCGAAAAAAGTAATCGTTTCAGCGCCAGGTACTGATCTTGATGCAACGGTTGTTCACGGTGTGAACTCTGAAGTGATCAACGCTGCTAGTAACATCATTTCAAATGCATCTTGTACAACTAACTGTCTTGCACCCGTTGCTAAAGCATTAAACGATGCAATTGGAATCGAACAAGGTAGCATGACAACCATTCACGCTTACACAAACGATCAAGTGCTAACTGATGTTTATCACCCAGATCTTTACCGTGCACGTAGTGCAACTCAGTCTATGATCCCAACTAAAACAGGTGCTGCAAAAGCAGTTGGTTTAGTGTTACCTGAGCTTGCTGGCAAATTAGACGGCATGGCGGTTCGAGTTCCTACAGTTAACGTATCTTTAGTTGATTTAACTTTTATTGCTTCTCGCGAAACAACTGCTGAAGAAGTTAATGCTGCGGTTAAAGCGGCTGCAACTGAAGGTGCAATGGCTGAAGTGCTTGAGTACAACGAACTTCCGCTAGTTTCAATTGACTTCAACCACAACCCAGCGTCATCAGTATTTGATTCAACGCAAACTAAGGTTGATGGTAAGCTTGTTAAAGTTATGGCTTGGTACGACAACGAATGGGGTTTCTCTAACCGTATGATCGACCAGGTTAAAGCACTAGGCCAATACCTATAAAGTATTTCAAGCTTTAATAGTACTTCAAATAGACCACTTTATTATTGAGGTTGGTATTAAAGTTAAAGTTAAGTTAGCAATAAAAAAACCGCTTCAATAAGCGGTTTTTTTATGTCTGGTGAAAGTTGTTTATCTAATGAGAGAAGTTTAGATATTTCTATTCTTTATTAATAAAAATCTACGCTTCTGTTTCGTCTTCTTCTGCTTCTAATTCAGGTAGTGGCCAACCACCTAATGCTTGCCATTTATTTACGATAAAACAGAATAACTCGGCTGTACGCTCGGTGTCGTACAGGGCTGAGTGAGCTTGGCTATTATCAAATTCAATACCAGCTGTGCGGCACGCTTTTGCAAGCACAGTTTGGCCTAGTGCAAGACCTGCCAAAGAGGTAGTATCAAAGCTTACAAATGGGTGGAAAGGGGTGCGCTTTATTTTGTTACGCTCTATTGCTGCATTTAAAAAACCATGGTCAAACGCAGCATTATGTGCAACAACCACTGAGCGAGAGCAACCCGCAGCTTTTTGAGCTTTTCTCACCATTTTACAGATTTCTTTGATCACAACATCTTCATCTTCAGCACCACGTAATTCTGAAAACGGATCAATGCCGTTAAATTCAATGGCAGCTTGCTCGATGTTTGCACCTTCGAAAGGCTTTACATGAAAGTGTAGAGTTTGATCTAAACTTAGAATACCTTCATCATCCATTTTTAAAGTTGTGGCAGCGATTTCTAATAGGGCATCTGTGTCTTTGTTAAAGCCAGCTGTTTCTACGTCGATAACAACAGGAAAGAACCCACGAAAGCGTTGGGAAAATAAAGTTTGATCTTGATCTGCCATAATGCACTTATGTTATGAATTTAAGGGACGTATTATACTGTTTAGATAGATTTTTGCGACCCGAAATATGTTTCAATGACTAAGCTTTATTGAGTGATAAGGCTTACGGCATATTTCTTGCTTTTAGTTGTTGAGATAATCAAAGCGGCATTATTTTGTCAGTACGGAGAAAGTTGTGAAGTACAAAGCATATTTATTCGGTTTAGGGCTGTTATTCGCAGACATTGGATTTGCGGATGCGGCTATGCGCCAGTATAGCGCAAACACTGACAGTTCAAATTGGGATTTAAATAAGACCAAACGCCTTTCTTGTGCTTTGCATCATGAGATCCCATATTATGGCGAAGCTATTTTTAATGTCGTAGCCAGTAAAAATAAAGATCTGACTTTTAACCTTGACATGATTGTGCGCCCAGAGACTTATGACTTTGCTGGCTTGCAATCTGTACCACCACAATGGCGAGCAGGCGTGCCAGTTCGCGATATCAGTAAAATGCAGCTGTTAAAAAAGTTTGATGGTGAATTAAATAATGATGTCTCATGGGAGATGCTCACAGAGCTTGAAAAAGGCTTTCATCCAACATTCTATTATAAAGATTGGCAAAATAGTGCCGACCGCATTTCTGTCGCGCTCTCCTCTGTAAACTTTCGACAAGCTTATTGGGCGTTCTTACAGTGCCGAGATAACTTGCTGCCATACAGCTTTGAAGACATTGCTTTTACGGTAATGAATTATAAAAAGAACTCTAGCGATCTAACCAAGTCATCCCGTAAACGCCTGGAGATGATAGGTGAGTATCTTAAAAACGATGACAATATTGAATCTATCTTTATTTCGGCCTACACCGACAGCTACGGCGGTCGATGGATAAATATGGAGCTTTCAAAAAAACGTGCTAAAGCGATAAAAGACTATATGGCGAGTATGGGCGTGCCAGCAGATAAAATTCAAATAGAAGGCTTTGGTGAGAAGCGCCACGTGCAACCGAATGACAATGCTATAGGTCGTGGTAAAAACCGCCGAGTAGTTATTCAGATAGCAAAACCTTAGTTTTCATTGGTTTTAAAAATACAAAAGGCGACCTAGGTCGCCTTTTCTGTTTTAGTGCTTAAATCTTATTACGAATAAGATCTCTGACAATAAAGCGGTTAGGGTGTATGGCCTCATTGACCCTTAAACTATAAGGGCTTGGTTCGTTGCATAGTTTGGCAATCAAGTGCTCGGTTGCTAATGGCGCGCTGCATAAGCCTCGTGCCCCAAAACCTGTAACGATATGAAGCCCCGCATAAGGTACTTGTTCTTCAGAAAAATCGTATTGCTTACCTTTGCTTAAATTTGCATAGGCATGACATAAATCTGCTTTTTCAGGTACTTGGCCGAGCATAGGTAAGTGATCGTTGAAACAGCATCTTACAGCAGCTTTCGCTGAAGTAATTTCACCCAGGCTTTGCGCAAAGTCACTCTGTTCGTAAAACTTCATTAACTGTGCTTTATTGGTGACATTATCGTCGTCTTTCAGTTCACGACTTTTAGTATGTTTATCGAAGGTGGCACCCATACAATGATGGCCATCATTACTTGGCGTAAAATAACCTTTATGACACAGTACGGTTTTTAATTTATCAGATACTTCTCCAGATCTAATATGTGAGACTTGGCCTCTGACACCGTGTAAGCCGATGTCTTTTGTTTGCTCGAACCTGTCACTGTGCTCACCAGCGCAAACAAATAGATCAGAGAACGGACCAAATCGGTTGTCTTCAGTAACTAAATACCAACCGTCATTACTTTGCTCTAAAGTTTTAATGTCTGTATTGAGATGCGTTTGCACGTTTTGCAATGTATTAGCAGCGTTAAATAAAGCATGGGTCAACTGTGATGGGTTTACCCAGCCAGCTTCAGGAAAGAACAAACCGGAGTAGGGTAATTCAGTACCAGCTAGTTCGCTGGCTTGTGACTCATTCACTGAATAAATCAGTGCCTCAGGCCATACCGCTTTTTCTACTAACTTTTTGTGTTGCAGTGTTTTGCTGTCATTTACCGCTTGCAGTAAAACGCCACACCAATCATGGTCATATTCAAAACCTTGCGCGGCAATATCTTTGTATAGCCTTAATGCATATAAATAGCTGTGGGCATAGAACTCGCTTGATGGGCTATTTTCAGATTGTAGATTCGGGTAAACCGCGCCTTGTCGATTATGTGAGGCGCCTTTCGCAAGTGCATCATCTTGGCAAAATAAAGTAGCGCTAATCCCACGCTTAGCTAAATGATATAGTAAACAGCTAGAGCCAACGCCCCCACCAATGATGGCAACGTTATTGAGTGGCCTTTTGTTTAAGTTGTAAAACTCAGGTGTATTGTGTGAGCTGTTAGCGGTATTTAACTGACCAACAACCATCTCACGTTTGCGACCAAAGCCTTTTACTTTTTTGCATTCGAACCCAGCTTCTTGCAATCCACGACGGACAAAACCTGCGGCAGTAAATGTCGCGAATGTTGCATTGTCTCGGCTCAGATTCGCCATGGCATTGAACAATGGTTGTGTCCACATATCTGGGTTTTTGCTTGGTGCAAAGCCATCTAGGTACCAAGCGTCCACAATACCTTGTTGGGTGAAATTCATTTTAGGTAAAGTGTTATGCACATCACCAAACCATAAATCAAGGACTACACGGCCATTGTCAAATTCAAGGCGATGGCAACCCTCAAGTGCAATCGGATAGTGCTTACAAAGCTGCTCTGATAGAGATGCTAGACTTGGCCAAGCTGCTAACGCTTTAGCAAGTTCCGACTGTTTTATTGGAAACTTTTCAAAAGAAATAAAATGTAATTTCGCCTTTTTACCTTCGATTTGACGCCATTGCTGCCAAGTATTTAAAAAATTAAGACCTGTACCAAATCCAGTTTCTGCGATTACAAAGTGTTTTTGATCGTGTGAGGTTAATCGCGCTGAAATGTTGTTATTTTCGTAGAAAACATAGTGAGATTCAGCAAGACCATCATCGTTCGAGAAATAAACATCATCGAAGTCGTCGGCAACCGGTGTGCCTGATTCATTAAAGTGAATTTGTGCGTTTTTGATCATGATTAATGCAATTAGGATCGAATTAATGCAGTATTCTACGTGTTTTAATTGTTTTCGTCCGTTGAAATTTAGTAAAAAACAATTCAGAGTACGTGTGTAAGCTGGAAAGCTGACCACTTGAGGTCACAATTCAAAGTAGAATACACAGAATTTAGAAATAAAATAAAGGGAATCACCCATGAGAAGAGCCGTTATTACAGGTATCGGTATTGTATCGAGCATCGGCAACGACAAGAACGAAGTATTAGAGTCTTTAAAAGCGGGTAAAAGTGGCATCGTTTTCAATCAAGAATTCGCTGACTACAATCTTCGTAGTAATGTTTCAGGTAACATCGACATCGATGTTAAAGCACACGTAGACCGTAAAGCGCACCGCTTCATGGGCGACGCTGCTGCATTCTCTTATATCTCAATGGCACAAGCGATTGAAGATTCTGGTCTATCTGAAGAGCAAGTGTCTAACGAGCGCACTGGCTTAATCGTTGGTTCAGGTGGTGGTTCTTCTAAATACCAAGTAGAAGCGGCTGACATTCTTCGTGAAAAAGGTGTTAAGCGCGTAGGTCCTTACATGGTTCCTCGTACTATGGCATCAACAGCGTCAGCATGTCTTGCAACGCCTTTCAAAATTAAAGGTGTTAACTACTCAATCAGCTCTGCTTGTGCAACATCAGCGCACTGTATCGGTAATGCGGTAGAGCAAATCCAACTTGGTAAGCAAGACGTTATTTTTGCAGGTGGTGGTGAAGAGCTTCACTGGACACTGGCAATGGAATTTGACGCAATGGGCGCGCTTTCAACTAAATATAATGAAACGCCTGAAAAAGCATCTCGTACGTATGATGCTAACCGTGACGGTTTCGTAATCTCTGGTGGTGGCGGTATCGTTGTCGTTGAAGAACTAGAGCACGCACTTGCTCGTGGTGCACACATCTATGCTGAAATCGTAGGCTACGGTGCTACATCTGATGGTTACGACATGGTTGCACCATCTGGTGAAGGCGCTGTTCGTTGTATGAAGCAAGCAATGGCAGACGTTGAAGGTGATATCGATTACCTAAACACACACGGTACATCTACACCTGTAGGTGACGTGAAAGAGCTTGGCGCAATTCAAGAGTTATTCGGTGAAAAATCACCAGCTATCAGCGCAACGAAAGCAATGACTGGTCACGCACTGGGTGCTGCAGGTGTTCACGAAGCTATCTTCTCACTACTAATGCTTGAAAATAACTTCGTAGCGCCTTCAATCAACGTTGAAGAGCTAGACGAGCAAGCGAAAGGTTTAGACATTGTAACTGAGCGTCGCGACGTTGAGCTAAACACGGTAATGTCTAACAGCTTCGGCTTCGGCGGTACTAATGCAACGCTTGTGATGCAAAAGTACAAAGGCTAATACTTAACAGTTTTAAGTGTTACCAAGGATACAGCCCAGTCAATTGACTGGGCTTTTTTATGCGTGATGTTTTTTGGGAGTTATAGACACAAAAAAGCCCGCAAGATAGCGGGCTTTTGACGTGTAATTGTTAATTACATGACACGCATGCCAGGCTCTGAGCCTTCATCTGGGTTCAGAATGTAAATTTCTTTTCCACCCGGGCCCGCTGCCAGCACCATGCCTTCTGACATACCGAAACGCATCTTACGCGGTTTAAGGTTAGCGACCATAACCGTTAGTTTGCCTTCGATATCTTCCGGTGCGTAGGCTGACTTAATACCTGCAAATACTTGGCGCGTTTCACCACCTAAGTCTAACGTGAGTTTAAGCAGCTTTTCAGCGCCTTCTACATGTTCAGCTTTAGCGATTTTCGCAACACGTAAATCAACTTTAGCAAAGTCGTTGAACTCGATTTCATCTGCAATAGGCTCTTTCGCAAGCGGGCTATTAGGGTCAATCTTTGGTTTATTCGCCGCTTCTAAGCTTTCTTTTGACTCTTCAACCATTTTGTTTACTTTATCCATCTCAACACGTTGCATTAGTGCTTTGAATTTGCTGATCTCATGGCCAACTAATGGCGTTTGTGTACTTTCCCAAGTTAATTCTGTATTTAGGAAAGACTCAACGTTAGCAGCCATGACAGGAAGTACTGGTTTCAAGTAAGTCAGTAGCACTTTGAATAAGTTCAAACCAAGAGAGCATACTTGGTGGGCTTGTTCTTGTGTCTCTTCGTTCTTGATTAATACCCAAGGTGCTTGTGCATCGATGAACTGGTTTGCTTTGTCAGCAAGAGTCATGATCTCACGGATCGCTCGGCTATATTCACGGTTTTCATAATGATCAGCAATGGTATCTGATGCATTTTGGAACTCAGCTAATAGCTCAGGCTCCATGATCACATCACTTAACTTGCCGTCAAATTTCTTAGTGATGAAACCAGCACATCGAGACGCGATGTTTACAACTTTACCAACCAAGTCAGAGTTCACACGTTGTGCGAAGTCTTCCAAGTTTAAATCTAAGTCAGTGATGCCACTGTTTAGCTTAGCTGCGAAGTAGTAACGTAGGTATTCTGGGTTTAGGTGGTCTAAATAAGTACGCGCCTTAATGAAGGTGCCCTTAGATTTAGACATTTTCGCGCCATTTACCGTTACAAACCCGTGTGCGAATACATTAGTTGGCTTGCGGAAATTCGCGCCATCTAGCATTGCAGGCCAGAACAGACTGTGGAAGTAAATGATGTCTTTACCGATGAAGTGGTAAAGTTCAGCATCAGAACCTTCGCCCCAGAATGAATCAAAATCTAAGCCTGATTTGTCACATAGGTTTTTGAAGCTGGCCATGTAACCAATCGGTGCATCTAGCCATACGTAGAAGTATTTACCCGGTGCACCTGGAATTTCAAAACCAAAGTAAGGCGCGTCACGGCTGATGTCCCATTGCTGCAAACCTTCAGCAAACCATTCTTCTAGTTTGTTTGCCATTTCAGCTTGCAGACTACCTGAGTGTAGCCACTCTTTAAGCATGTCTTCAAAAGCAGGTAGGTCAAAGAAGTAGTGCTCAGAATTTTTTAATACTGGGATCGCACCAGACATCGCTGAGCGAGGATCTTTTAGCTCAGTTGGGCTATATGTTGCACCACAAGCATCACAGCTGTCACCGTTTTGATCTTCAGCGCCGCACGTAGGGCAAGTACCTGTTACGAAGCGGTCTGGTAAGAAAATTTCTTTTTCTGGGTCAAATAGCTGAGAAATCGTACGCTTCTTGATATGACCTTTGTCGTTCAAACGGTTGTAGATCAATGCGCTTAGTTCTTTGTTCTCTTCACTGTGTGTGCTGTGGTAGTTATCAAACTCAACGCTGAAGTCTGCGAAGTCACGTTGACGCTCGACACTCACATTTTTCACCATTTCTTCAGGTGTAATGCCTTGCTTTTGTGCATTGAGCATAATTGGCGTGCCGTGCGCGTCATCAGCACAGACGTAATAAGTTTCATGACCACGTAACTTTTGAAAACGTGACCAAATATCAGTTTGAATGTACTCAAGCATATGACCAAGGTGAGTTGGACCATTGGCATACGGTAAAGCACTAGTGATGAGAATTTTTCTCTTGCTCATAAACGGTTCCATGAAATTTAAGTGATGTTGCTTAACTATTAAACAAACCACTAATTTGAGCCAAAATAAGGAACATTAAAGCCTTAGCTTAGCTGAATTGACTGGTGTTAATGGGTTGAATGTTACATAATTCCGAGGTCTTTTTCATCATTCGAGCACGTTTTATTTTTATGTTTGGACTCAATAAACTGTTTGGCAAACTTAACCCCGAAAAAACGGCGATTTTGACCGCATTATCTCAGTATAAAAGTGCGGTATTTCCTTTTGGTATCGCCAATGACTGGGTAGAAAAAGTAGATAAAACGAATGACGGTTTTGAGGTGCGCCTTAATTTACCTTTTGCAGCAAAAGGTGCGTTATTAGACATTGAAGCTGAACTGCTCGAGAAAACACAGACAAAAATCAGGCTAAGTGCTGAAATTGCATTAACTTCAACTAATAAATTCAAACAAATAAAACACATTGTCTTAGTTGCATCGGGTAAAGGCGGAGTCGGTAAGTCGACTTGTGCGGTGAACCTAGCTTATTCGACGGCTGCACAAGGTGCCAAGGTCGGTATCTTGGATGCTGATATCTATGGACCGTCTATTCCATCTTTGTTTGCTTTAGAAAACGAAAAACCAACAACAAAAGACAATAAAACGCTGCAACCCATTATCAAAGATGGCATTAAAATGCAGTCTATTGGTTTTTTAGTGCCTGCTGACGATGCCACGGTATGGCGAGGCCCTATGGCTTCTCAAGCACTTAACCAATTATTGAATGAAACAAATTGGGGAGAGCTGGATTATTTATTTGTTGATATGCCGCCTGGCACAGGTGACATACAGCTCACCATGACGCAAAAAGTGCCAGCCAGTGGTGCGGTGATTATTACTACACCACAAGATTTAGCCCTTGCCGATGCACAAAAAGGCATCGCGATGTTCAATCAAGTAAATTTACCTATACTGGGTCTGATTGAAAATATGAGCCATTACATTTGTGGCCATTGTGGTGGCAAAAATCATGTATTTGGTCAGCAAGGGGGAGAGCGTTTGGCGAGCCGCCATGGCGTACCATTATTGGCCGAGATTCCTTTAGATATTGAGATCAGGACTCATTCTGAGCAAGGTCTTAATATTGCAAAACAACCTATAAAAGCAACAGAACATTACACAGCATGCAGTCAACTTATCGCGAGCATGCTGCATTACCAATCAAGCACAGACTCACAAGTTGAGATTGTGATGACGGACGACTAAGAAATGAGATTATCTGATACCCATATTAAACAAGCCATTGCAGATCAAAAAATTATTATTGAGCCTTCACCAAGTGATGACATGATCTCAGGGATCACCCTTGACTTGCGTTTAGGTAATAAGTTTCGTGTATTCCAAGATCATGGCGCACCATATATCGATTTAAGTGGTCCAAAAGACAAACTAAACGATGCTATGGAATCTATCATGAGCGATGAAATTGAACTGGGCGAAAATGAACAGTTCTTTTTACACCCCGGTCAACTGGCTCTGGCAATGACCTATGAATCAGTGACTTTACCTGCGGATTTAGTGGGTTGGTTAGATGGTCGTTCTTCTCTTGCACGTTTAGGTTTAATGGTGCATGTGACTGCACATCGAATTGATCCAGGCTGGTCTGGCAACATTGTGTTAGAGTTTTATAACTCAGGCAAGTTACCGTTAGCACTACGCCCAAAAATGAAAATTGGTGCGCTCAGTTTTGAAACCATGACAAGTCCAGCTGAGCAGCCTTATAACGCCCGTAAAGATGCGAAATATAAGGGCCAGAATAGTGCGGTGGCTAGCCGTATTAGCGACGATAATTGTAATAATTAAATCAATATAAAAGATTAAATTTATTTACACTTTTAATCTGGCAGAACCCAAAAAAACCGACATAATTACATCTTAGGCGGCAAGCTTGAATTCAAGGAGATGGTATGTCGGTTTGGGCTTTGAGAGTTTTAGCAATCATTTTGTTACTTGCTTTTTCAAAAGTAAGTGCAAAGGAATTTGGTGTCTTCTATCTTGAAGGTTCGCCCAACATACAGTTTTCTATTCTAGATGTAATTCAAGACGATGCTCGTTTTGTAGTTCAAAGCGCGAACACTTTGCCTATCACTTCAGGGCAAAAACATTGGTTCAAGGTAGAGCCTAATTTGATGTCGTTTCCCGACAGTTTTCATTGGGTGCTTCACACCGATCAACTACCTAAAGGTCAACTGTCTTTCTATTGGGTTCAATCCGGAAAGTTAATCAGTAAATCGGTTTTCTCTCGTCTTAACAATAGTGCACCTGAATATAAGACTTTTCCACATATAAGGCTAACTTCGCGAAATAGCGATGTAGCTATTTACATCGAAGCGAATAATCCAGATAACAAACAACTAAGTGTAAAGCTATCTACTGCAGAAGAGTTTGATAATTTAAAACAAACACGTCAGTTCTGGTACGGCACTGAGCTTGGCTTACTTTATTTTGTCGGCTTATTTATGTTTTTAATGGCTGCAACAAGCAAATATAAGTATCTTGCATATTTAGGCGGCTATTTCACCTTTATCGCATTGCAATATAGTGTGAACACAGGGGTCATTTATTTTTATCTTCCAGACTTAGCTGCCGATTATGTGTCATCTTTAACCGCTTCTTGGTTATTTTTTAGTGCTGCTGCTTGCATCATGTTTAATGCTAAGTTTTTTGCATTGAAGCAGCATTATAAAAAAGCCTACAGAGTGGTTCAGACAACCGCGCGATTTCTTTTGGCGGCAGCCTGTTTTATTTTAATTTTTCAATCATCAATATCAACAGCTGCACAAGTTGTAAGCTTTACAGCTTTAATGACTTGTATGCTGACCATTTATTATTTTGCATTTATAAGTCAGCGGCCTCTGATAAAACTGATGTTTATCGCTTGGTTGCCCGCTTTATTCATTGAAATAGGCCGATTAGGTCTTGAATCAGGGGCCATCGCTCAAAGTGATTTGGTTTGGCCTGTCAGAGTGTTGGTTTTTGTTCATGTCATTCTTATTTGCGTCGCTATTTATTTACTAGATAAGAAAAAGCAGGATTCATTTTTATTTTATAGCTTACATGATAAAGATACCGGCTTGGCAAATCGTCAAGCACTTCAGCAATTCTTGGATACTTTAGTTGCAACTAAGAAGAACCACACAGTTTTAGCGTTTCGACCCATGATGTCGGATCAGATTAAGTTAAGCTTCGGTGTGGAGTATGCAAATAAGCGTTTAAGGGTATTGTTTAAAGAGCTTAAGTCACAAATCAACCCTTATCTTGAAAATGAAAGTGCTCAGCAATCACATCAAATTTATAAACTCTCTGATGGCACTTTTGCACTCGTGTTGATTGGTGACCTCTCCCTGAATCAAATAGAGCAATATGTTTGCGTTATTGTAGGTGTGTTTGAAGAAGGGGTTGAACACAAAGGTTTTCAGCTTTCAGATCAAATTAAAGTAGGAGTTGCACATTACCCGACTCATGCAATTAACGCGGAACTATTGGTACAAAGAAGCTTATTGGCTTTGGCTGATAACCATTCATTTGGGGTCAATTGGCATATTTATGATCCAAGTATAGCGGCTATGGCCGAAAGGCGATTAAAGCTATCAGCATCGCTTCTGCATGCGATACAAAACAATGAGTTGTCACTGTTCTTACAGCCACAAGTATTGCTTTGCACCGGGCAAGTATATGGTGCTGAGGGTTTGTTACGCTGGCATCATCCGGATTTGGGTTTTGTTGCGCCCGATGAGTTCATACCCATAGCTGAAGCTTCAGGGCAAATTAATGCCTTAACTGAGTGGGTTATTACACAGGGGTTAAGTTATCAGAAAGAAATTGTTGAGCTATATCCAAATCACATGCTTTCTTTGAATATTTCTGGTAAGGACTTATCAAGAAAAGAGTTGATAGTGCAACTGATTACTCAGCTAAACGAGCTTTCATTAGACCCCTCGCAAATCATTTTGGAAATCACAGAATCTGTTGCGATTGCTGGTAAAGGTAAACTAAAAGAAACCATCGAAGATTATAGGCATTTAGGGGTCAAAATTGCGATTGATGATTACGGTACGGGTTACTCTTCACTTGCATATTTAAGCGAACTTGGTTTTGATGAACTAAAAGTAGATAAACAATTTGTCATGGATATTGAAACTTCGAGCAAAAATCAAACAATCTGCAAGACGACTTGTGATATGGCAAGAAGCTTAGGGTCAATGGTGGTTGCAGAAGGGGTCGAGAACTTAGCAAGTTACAATAAGCTTATGCACTATGGCTGTGACATAGCACAAGGTTATTTTATTTCGAAACCCATTAAGTTTGAAGATTATATGCAGTGGTTGAGCCAAGCTAATTTAGCTATCGATGTAAAGCAGCTCCTAGTGCGTTGAAATAACGATAAATATTAGTTTCTAACTGCTCTCTAAGTGTTTTATCGGGAAAGCCCCCTTGTTGGGCGAGCTTACTTTTTTTGACGCCAGACACTAAGTAGTGGTTTTTAATTTCAGTATGGTGGCCGATGCAGGATTCAAACGCGCGGGCTGTCATTTCTTGCGGACGGCTGAAATAATTTTGTTGATAGGTTTTATCGAGCATAATCGACTTTTTAAAGAAGGTGCTTTCTTGCTGACCCGTTTCATCTAAAAAGCAGTGTTTGTAAAAGTTTGAGAGTTCATCATTCAGTGGGTGAGGGTGATAAGACGCTTCAGTAAGCCATTTCACTGAGGCAAAATCAAAATATTGGCTGTTTGGGTATAAGAACTTACAGATGTAATGATCAAAAGCATGCCACCATTCATGGGCTAGTGCCCCAGCACCAGCATTTTTAGCTAAAGCGAGTATTTTTCCATTGCTGTCATAATGAGCTTGCACACCTTTTTGTCCGCCAGAGCCAAAACTTAAACTGAGTGTTTTTCTTAAACCAATGACTTCAGGAGGTATATTCAGTATTTGTGTTAAATCAGCGAGGCTGTCGTAAATTAAATTAGCAGCGATAAAACGCTCTTCTTTCGTCACCCAAGCGCCGACCGTGATGGTTTTAAAGCCAAAGGTACGTTTAATATCTTCAAATAAAATTTGATCACCAAACCTATAATCTGGTCCCTTTCTATAAAAGTCACTCGTTAGCCTTGCCATAGTTATTCTTCAAAGTACCTTGCTTTAACATGTTCGGGCATAAACTTGGTTTGTTGTTCAATCATGCCATTTAGCAGATTCAGTAGAGGTTTATTATCACAGCCGTCAACAATATGAACAAAGTGCCCAACCGCTTCTAAAGTTGAGAGGCTATAAGCTTGTTCTGCTTTACGGATACGGTATTGGTTTTCAGGTATAGTTGAAAAGCTGATTTTTTGTAATGACTGCAGCCAAGGGTTTAAAGCAAAAATTTTATTGGTTTTCTTCCAAGTCCCATCAATAACCACCAAATGCGAGAGCTGTGGAACAAGTGCTGAGCAGTTATGTACATCAATAGTATCTTTGCCCGGATATAAAAGAGCAGTGCTTTCTTTAGGAAGATCATTGAGAACTGATGCGAAGTCACGCTCGGTTTCACCAACAACAACTTGTATATCGCTTAATTGTAGTTGTAAAAGACGGACGGTATTTTTAGCTAGGTTCAGTTCGTCAGGGTGCTGCAAAATGACAATCTTGGTGCGATTTTTTACTTTTTTAGTGACATATTCACAGACACACGTTGTTACAGGATAATGACATTTTGTACAGTTTGTTCTTTTCATTTTCGTTTTCAAGCTCGTAACCTAAGCTGATTTTATCATATTGAAGATTATCTTTTGCCATCATCCAGGTATTTTACTACATTATTGAAAGATATAACGAAAGAGAGCAGTTATGAATGTAACAATCAATGAAGATGCGCTGGCCGGGATGCAGGCTCTGCTAGGAGAGCAATTTGCTGATACGGTGGTGTTTTGCTGTAGCGAGTTTGAAAGGCTCGAAAATGAACTGAGAATGGCATTGAACAATGATAAACAAGAAGCCATCCGCCATGCTCATAGCTTAAAGTCAAATGCGGCTCAGTTTGGTGCGATTAGCCTTAGTAATCTTGCGCGTGCGATTGAACAGGGTCTTATTCAAGATGACTTGGCTAATATGGACGATAATATGGCACGATTGTCTGCTCAAGTCTCTGGTTCAAAATCGCAACTATTACAATGGCTAGAAGCAAATTGCAGCTAGAATAAAATTCATTTCATTTATCTTATTTCCCTCTAGTTTTTGCCGTGTGCTTTAGGCTATGCTGGCTCTATTGGGGGGAAATATGTCAAAAATTACTAAAAGTAATAAATTACATGGCGTTTGTTATGACATTCGCGGTCCTGTTTTGCAACAAGCAAAGCAGATGGAAGATGATGGTTTAAAGGTTTTAAAGCTAAATGTAGGTAACCCTGCTGCTTTTGGTTTTGATATGCCAGAAGATATGCACAGAGACATCATTCGCAACTTGTACTCAGCTCAAGGTTACTGTGATTCAAAAGGGCTTTATTCTGCTCGAGTCGCTGTTTATCAACATTATCAGCAAAAGCAATTACCACATATTAGTGTAGATAACATTTACATTGGTAATGGGGTGAGCGAGCTTATTCAGATGACTACTCAAGCGCTGTTAAATTCGGGTGACGAAGTACTTATTCCAGCCCCGGATTATCCGCTTTGGACTGCGTCTGTGAAGCTATCGGGTGGTAAGCCAGTGCATTACATGTGCGATGAAGAGCAAGACTGGTTCCCAGACATTGCTGATATTCGCGCTAAAATCACAGATAAAACTAAAGCGCTGGTGTTAATCAACCCAAATAACCCGACAGGGGCAGTTTACGACAAAGCACTGTTAGAAGAGTTGGTTAAGGTTGCACGTGAGCACAATCTGCTTATTTTAAGCGATGAGATTTACGAAAAGATACTTTACGATGGGGTAGAGCACTTCTCTATTGCTGCGTTATGTGATGACCTGCCTGTTATTACTTTTAACGGTTTGGCGAAAACTTACCGCGCTGCTGGCTTAAGAATGGGCTGGATGATCTTAAGCGGAAATATAGAGGCGATGAGTGACCTAATTACCGGTTTAGATATACTGGCTTCGATGCGTTTATGTGCCAACGTACCAGCGCAGTTTGCCATTCAACAAGCACTTGGTGGGGTGCAATCTATCGATAATTTAATCGAGCCCGGCGGGCGATTATATGAACAAAGAAATATTGCATACGAAGGACTTAACGCCATTGATGGGATCAGTTGCGTAAAACCTAAAGGGGCGCTCTACGCGTTTGCGAAAATTGATGTAGAAAAGTTTAATGTCACTAATGATGAGAAAATGATGCTGGACCTATTAAAGCAAGAAAAAATATTACTTGTGCATGGTCGAGCTTTTAATTGGTGCAGACCTGATCACTTCAGGTTGGTTTTCCTGCCTCACAAAGATGAATTGGTTCCAGCAATGGACAAAATGCAGCGATTTTTTGCAAGTTACAAGCAGTAAAAAAGAAATAAACATAAAAAAAGCGCCAACCGGCGCTTTTTTTATGTTTATTTCTTTTTATACAGGCGCAGGACCTGTGCTTTCCCGAACCACAATAGACGGTGTAAAGTTTGTAATGATGTCTTTTTCTTGCTTACGGCTGCTGCGTGCCTTACTAAACAGTAAACGTGCTGCATGTTCTGAAATCACGTTATTGGCTTGGTGAGCGGTTGTCAGTTTTGGCCAAGTCTGGCGAGAGAAGGGTGAATCTTCGAAGCCAGAAATAGACAGTTGCGCTGGAATTTCAATGTTCATCAAACGAGCTGCAAATAATGCCCCCGCGGCAACCTCATCGTTACCGCCTAAAATAGCGGTTACACCAAGCTTGTTGTTATCAGCCAAAAGGTGTTTTGCACCGTTGACGCCCGACTCGAAAGAGTAGTGGCCTTCAAAAATCAGTGATTGATTAAAACTGATATTGTTATCGGCTAGTGCTTGTTGGTAACCCGCTAATCGTTCAGCTGTTGATTTGTGCTCTTTATCACCCAACACAAACGCAATATTTTTGTGGCCGTGTTTAATAAGGTGCTCTGTGATTTCGTATGCTGCCGCGAAGTCATTCACTAAGATGCAGTTGCTTCTTCCTTCATTCTGTTCTTCTCGACCTGATAGTAAGCGAACATACGGCATATTCATTTCATCAAGCATGTCGATGATATTTTGTTGTTCTGAAAGTGGTGGTGTTAGCACAAGACCTGCAAGGCGAGAGCGTTGGATCATAGTTTTGAACTCATCCTGCATTTGGTCATCAGTACTGCTACAGGGGTGAATAACCAACTCAAAGCCTTCATCTCTACAACGAGAAAGTACACCATTTTGCATATCAATCACGTAATAAGCATTCGGGTTATCATAAACAAGCGCAACTGCGAATGAAGAAGTACCAGCCAGATTTCGCGCTGCGATATTAGGTTGATAGTTCAGTTCTTTGACGGCTTCCATAACAAGATCATAAGTCTTTTTACGTACAGAAGGCTCTTTGTTGATAACGCGAGATACGGTCTTCATAGACACGCCAGCTAGTTTGGCAACGTCATTAATAGTCACTTTCATAATTTATTATTCTTCAGCGTGAGAGAGCGAAACGGGCTCTTATTTCATTAAATGGTAATGATGATTAACTATTTTAACCAGGAAAGGAAATAAATAGCATCCTATCTGGAAATAAAAATTTGACTGATACCGGTGTCATTTTAAAAATAATCAGGTATTATCCACATTCTAAAATTGGAAATTAGCCAATTGACAGCGTTGTCATTTTAACTTATGGTTAACTCTGTCGAGTAAATTTAGTGCCGTTTTCAATATACAAGTATGTGCACAATCGTGTTTAGAGGAATGAATTATGAACTGCCGAAGTGAACTAAGTAGCTGGCAAGCACTTGAGAAATCTGCAGAAAGCTTGAAGCAACAACATTTGAAGTCGTTATTTGCAAACGATGAAAAACGTTTTGATAAGTTCTCTACTCAGATCCCAGGTATTCTTTTCGATTACTCTAAGCAGCTAATTGATGATTCAACATTTGCTCAACTTATGAAGCTTGCCGAGCAATGTGATATTGCAGTTTGGCGCGAAAAAATGTTTTCAGGTGAAAAAATTAACATCACTGAAAACAGAGCTGTGTTACATACTGCACTAAGAAATCGTTCGAATTCAGTGGTTGAAGTAGATGGCGAAGATGTCATGCCATTAGTAAACGCTGAGCTGGAAAAAATTAAAGCATTCACCGAAAAAGTGCGTTCAGGTGAATGGTTAGGCTTTACAGGCAAGTCAGTAAAAGATGTGGTTGCAATTGGTGTAGGTGGTTCTAACCTAGGCCCTCAAATGGCAACTGAAGCTTTAAAAGCTTACGCAGATGACACATTAAATGTTCATTACGTTTCGAACGTTGATGGTGTGCAATTACATGAAGCACTTGCAGGCTTAAACCCTGAAACTACGTTATTTGTGATTTCTTCAAAAACGTTTACAACGTCTGAGACCATGACTAATGCACGTTCATCAGTTGCGTGGTTCTTAGAGTCTGATGCAACAGATGCTGATATTGCAAAACACTTCGTTGCAGTAAGTACAAACCTTGCGAAAACACGCGCGTTTGGTATTGCAGACGTAAATGTATTTACCATGTGGGATTGGGTTGGTGGTCGCTTTTCTCTTTGGAGTGCTATCGGTTTACCTATCGCACTTTATTTAGGTTACGAGCAGTTTGAAGCTGTGTTGGAAGGCGCTTTCGAAATCGACGAGCACTTCAAAACGGCTAAATTTGAAGACAATATTCCGCTGATCATGGCACTTTTAAGCGTTTGGAATACCAGCTTTTTAGGTCATACAGCACAAGCAATTTTGCCTTATGATCAAGCGCTACATATGCTTCCAGCGTACTTACAGCAGGGTGAGATGGAAAGTAATGGCAAGCACGTATCATTTGATGGTCGCCAAGTGCCATATACAACTGTGCCGCTAATTTGGGGAATGACAGGTATAAATGGTCAGCACGCATTTTATCAGTATTTACACCAAGGTAATACAATTGTACCAGCTGATTTCATTTCGTCATTGAAGCCACAACATAATGTTGGCCAGCATCACGATATTTTATTGTCGAACTTTTTTGCACAAACTGAAGCCATGATGGCAGGTGTTGATGCGGAGCAGGTTCGTGCAGATTTAACCGCAAAAGGCAAATCTGAAGCAGAAATTGAGCAATTAATTGCACACAAAATTCATCAGGGTAATCGCCCAACAACCTCTATGATATTAGATGTGGTTGATGCCAAAGCGGTTGGTCGATTAATCGCTTTATATGAACACAAAATTTTCTGCCAAGGCATTATTTTAGAGATTTGTTCTTTTGACCAATGGGGTGTTGAACTTGGTAAAGGTTTAGCATCAGCGATTGAAGCAGAATTAACACAAGAAAATGTTGAGCACCAACACGATAGCTCGACAGCTGGATTAATTGCTTATTACAAGCAAAATCGTTAATGGATTTCGCCTCATCCGAGGCACACCGGTTTCACGCAAAGTGAAAACAATACCTTTGAACGGGTAGCGCTGGAGTTCTTAGGGCCTGTATTTTTGTGAGAGGAATTACAGAGCCCCTAAGACTCATTTAATCTTTTTCATCACTCCAGACCCCGTAAAATGCAAACGAATTCAATACCGCAAACCAAGCTTGCTTGGTAAACTACCCAGTAAGCAAGTATGTAGCGCGCCAGAGCCAAACGACGCGCCTAACCATGTAGAGAGTAAATTATGCTTAACCCTTTTGATATTGTAATTTTTGGCGGTGGTGGTGATTTAGCACTTCGTAAATTATTGCCAGCGATGTATAGAGCTTATCAAGAAGGCAACTTACCTGAAGGCTCTCGTATTTTGCCAACCGTTCGTGGTCAAGAACAACAACAAGAATACATTGAAACGGCGCATCAGGCACTTAAGTCATTCTTATCTGAAGGCGAGTTTAATGATAAAGATTGGCAGGCGTTTTCAACTTATTTAGTCCCTGTTGTGATCAACGTGACTGAAGCGGATGATAATTGGGATAAATTACACAAAATTCTAAATTCAGACGCAGAAGACAAGTCTCGCGTGTTCTACCTATCACTGCCTCCTGCAGTATACGGTCAATGTTGTGAAATTTTATCGACTAAAGGCCTTATCACTGAAACGTCACGTGTCGTGGTAGAAAAGCCAATTGGTTACTGTGGTAAGTCTGCAGAAGAAATTAATGCGCGTATCGCGGAGTTTTTCAAAGAAGAGCAGATATTCCGAATTGACCATTACTTAGGTAAAGAAACAGTACAAAACTTAATGGCATTACGCTTCTCGAATGCATTATTCGAAAACCTATGGGATGCCAAAACCATTGATAATATTCAGATCAGCATTTCTGAAACCGTGGGTTTGGAATCTCGTGCCGGTTTCTATGACAAAGCAGGTGCTTTGCGTGATATGGTTCAAAACCACCTGTTGCAGTTACTTTGCTTGGTAGCAATGGAATCTCCGCATAAGTTAAATGCAAAGAGTATTCGTACAGAGAAATTAAAAGTACTTGAAGCACTTCGCCCTTTACTCGGTGAAGATGTAGATAATAATGTGGTACGCGGTCAATATGTACCAGGTGAGTTAGGTGGCAAAATTGTCCCAGGTTACCTAGAAGAGCTTGCTGAAGGCGCGAGCACAACAGAAACCTTTGTGGCTATTCGAGCGCATATTGATAACTGGCGTTGGTCAGGCGTACCTTTCTACCTAAGAACGGGTAAGCGCATGAAGCAACGTTGTGCCGAAATTGTGGTTGAATATAAGCCTGTTTCACACAATGTATATGGTAACAATGTAGGTCCTGTTCAGCCTAACCGCCTTGTTATTCGTCTGCAACCAGAAGAGAGCATTCAACTGACGTTGATGTCTAAAAAATTAGACAAGCACGAAATGCAACTTCAGCCTGTTACGCTAAATATTGAGTTAAGTGAACAGTACGAAAATGGGTTTCACTCAGATGCATACAAACGCCTTATGTTAGATGCAGCGGCAAATAACCCATCACTGTTTATTCATAGACAAGAAGTTCGTCGTGCATGGAAATGGATTGACCCAATTATTGCTCGTTGGCAAGAAAAGGGGACACCATCACTTTATCGTGCGGGTTCATGGGGACCAGAGGCGGCAGATGAACTATTAGAAGAGTGTAGCCATAAATGGTTTAACGTAGGAGAGGGCGCATAATGGCTAAGTTAACAGAGCGTTTTTTTGATTCAAAAGATCAAATGACAAAAGCCTTGTCTACTTTATTAAAAGAGCAATTGTCGTCAGGTATTGAGCAAGATGGTAAAGCCGTGCTTATGGTTTCTGGCGGTTCATCACCTGCTCCAGCTTATAAATATCTGGCAAACTTAGAATTTCCATGGGAAAAAGTATCAGTTGCTATGGTTGATGAGCGCTGGGTAGATGCGACTCATGAAAAGTCTAACGAGGTATTTATTAAGTCAACGCTTCTACAAAATCATGCGACAAAAGCAAACTTTGTAACAATGAAAAACTCGGCAGACACTGCAGTTGCAGGGCAATCGGAATGTGAAAAAGCCTATGCTGAATTAAAAACAGCAGATGTTACTATTTTAGGTATGGGGCCAGATGGTCATACAGCCTCTTTATTCCCTCATGCTGATGGTTTAAAGAATGGTCTAGAAGGCACCGACAAAGTATGTGCAATTAATGCAATTGAGAGTGAAGTAACAGGTAGTATCACTGAGCGTATGAGTTTAACGCTGAGCGGTATTGCAGATGCTCGTAAAGTGGTATTGCTTATTTCTGGTGATGAGAAAAAAGCGGTGTACGAAAATGCTAAAGCTGAAGGCTCAGAATACGATGTTCCTTTACGAGCAGTATTGAATCACCCAGATATTGATTTGACGGTATTTTGGACACCTTAATTCATTAACGTTTATATGACTGAAAAACGCGCCTAATGGCGCGTTTTTTGTTTAAGGGCTCACTAACTTTCTTACATTAATGATTCATACATTCTTAATTAGGTGCTCTAGTTCCGAAGTACGCTTAGAAAAAAGGGGGAGCCATTTAAAGTTTTATCAATTCACTACCATATATAGAGTTAATTTAACTTTTCGAAGATTTAATAGAATTAAAAACAAATAGAGATAGACAGAATTGTAATTAAATATGTATAATGACAGCGCTGTCATTGAGAGTGGTTATCACCCTTGAATGCTTCTGCCAAAGCAATTAACTCTTTATGTAGACCTAGAATTGAGATCCACAAGGACATTATGTGGCTCAGTTTAATGGTCCGACTTATCCCTTTTATCTATCCACAAACAAACTTTTTGTGCTATATTCAGCTTGTTTTATGTAACAAATTATCAAACATATCCGTAAAAGTATTAATTTTTCAAAGCGTTAAACTTGTTGTTGAATATTTTTTGAGTAGTTCAATAAAAAAAATGTAGCGAAATTGTAATTTACGGTGTATGGTTTGTTATTAGATGACAACGCTGTCATCTTCACTGGGCAGAAGTGAATAAAAAACCAACAAAATGATTCAAGGGGAATCCTGTGTTAGCTAATAATTTTAAGAAAAGCTTAATCGCCGCAAATATCGGCATTATTCTTACCGCTGGTGTTTCTACCGTTTCTTACGCAAACGAAGGAACTAAAGCTCAAGAAGACGTTGAAGTAATCGAGGTTCGTGGTATTCGACGTTCATTAAAAGAGTCAATCAATGCTAAAAGATTTGCAACAAGTGTTGTTGACGCAGTTTCTGCAGAAGATATTGGTAAGTTCCCAGATAGCGATGTAGGTGAAGCCTTAGGTCGTATTCCTGGTGTTGCTGTAAACCGTCAGTTTGGTCAGGGTCAGCAAGTTTCTATCCGTGGTGCTTCAAACCAACTAACGCTTACTACTCTAAACGGTCAATCAGTAGCTTCTACAGGTTGGTATGACCAACAAGCAATCGACCGTAGCTTCAATTATTCTTTACTACCGCCTCAAATGATTTCTGGTATTGAAGTATTCAAATCTTCTCAAGCTGATATCGTAGAAGGTGGTGTTGGTGGTACAGTTAATGTAATCACTCGCAAGCCATTAGACTTAGATTCAAATACAGCTTTCTTCTCTGTAGAGGGTGAGTACTCTTCTGAATCAGATAAAACAGACCCTTCATTATCAGGTTTATATAGCTGGAAAAACGCTGATGAAAACTTTGGTGTTTTAGCTGCTGTTGCGTTCGAAGATTCTACGTATGTTCGTCGTGGTAACGAAGCTTCGTATGCGTGGGCTGGTGCTGAATCAGTTAACTACTTTGAACAAGCACGTGAGAGAACTTCAATCGATTTCACTGCTCAGTATGCAATTGATGATTCTTCAGAATTAGTATTCCATTACATGGGTCTAGAGCTGAAAGCTGATAACCATAACAACAGCTTATTCCTTTTCGTAGACACAGAGAATAACTGTGAGAAGCGTTTAAAAAGTGGTGTTTGTACTATTCGTCAAAACGAAACGGCTGATTCGGCAGCTAACCCTACATTCCTTCAAACATTTGCACGTTTTGCATCTATGGAGTCGGAAGTCATTGATTTAGCATACAACTTTGAAGGTGAAGGCTACAAAGTCGAAGCACGTGTAGGTAATACTTCAGCCGAAGGTGGTACTGACCTAACTATCAACCACGCATCTTGGATTGGTACAAAAGCAGATGTTACAGGTTTAAAAGTTGATAACTCTGGTAAAGCTTCGCATGTTTACCTACCAAAAGGTGGCTGGAACATCTCTGAGTATGACAAAGAGTGGGCTGGCGTTGGTCTTCAAAACTGGGCATCACAAATTGCACCTAACAAAGACGAAGAAACTTACTTCCAGTTAGATGTTACTTTTGACCTTGACGGTGACCTAGTAACTAGCGTTAAAACAGGTGTACGTTGGACTGATCATACTGTTGAGAAGAAGTCATATCGTCCAACTCACGGCGAACACAACAAGATTGATGCGACTCAATACTGGACAGGTAAAGACGCTGCTGGTACACAAGATATCGGTATTCCAACTCCAGACATCAATGCAATGCGTGCAAATGCAGAAGCAACGTTTGGTACTTGGTATGAAGACCGTGCAGGTTTCTCAACTGTAGACGAAGAAAACCTAGCTCTTTACGTAATGGCAAACTACTCTGGTGAAAACTACCGTGGTAACTTCGGTGTTCGTTACATCTCAACAGATGCTTCATCAAGCTACTACATGCCAGATCCTGAGTTTGTAGATCCAAATGGTATCGCACAGAACAACGGTCTTAGTTCAAATATTGTTAAAGACACTGGTGATTACTCAGAATTCTTACCAAGCTTCAACTTTGCATATGATGTAAATGAAGACACAATTGCTCGTTTCTCACTAGCTCAAGTAATCTCTCGTCCTAACTACGACGACATGTTCGCAGCATCTGCGATTTCAGGTTACGGTGATACTCAGCGTGGTAATGAGTCAGTAACTAAAGGTAACCCTAACCTACAACCGTACAAAGCAACTCAATCTGATTTAGGTATCGAGCATTACTATGGTGACGCTAGCATGATTGCGTTAACTCTTTTCTACAAAGACGTTAGCAACTTCACAACTACAGATACACTATTGAATCAATCAGTTGGCATTACTGACCCTGTAACAGGTGCTGATAGCTGGCAGGTTAACACACGTGTTGACGGTACTGGTGGTGAAATCTTTGGTTTCGAGTTCCAATCACAGCACGAACTTGGTCATGGTTTCGGTACTTTATTTAACTTCACATTCGCAGATGGTTCTGTAGAAGCGTCTAACTTCTCTGATGCAATCGGTGTATTCTCTGATAGTTCAAAAACAACTATCAACGCAGTTGCATACTATGAGCAAGATGAACTAAGTGTTCGTTTCGCTTATAACTGGCGTTCAGAGTACATGATCCGTGAAACAGGTTTCTACGGTAACCGTCGTCATGATGACTATGGTACTTTAGATTTAACTGCAAGCTATAACATCAATGATAATCTAACTATCCGTTTCGCTGGCACTAACTTAACAGGTGAAGACAGTGTTCAGTTTGGTGATGCAGCGTCTCCTGCGGGTACTAAGCCTTCACTACGTGATGGTTATGCAGCATGGTCTTACTCAGGTGACACGCGTTACTCTGTAGGTATCGACTACCGCTTCTAATCATTTATGATATTATAAAGCCCTGTTAATTCAGGGCTTTTTTTTATCTTAAAATTGGCTATTGCTCAATAGAGGTATTTATGATCAAAAAGATTGTTATTGTCGGCGGAGGTACCGCGGGATGGTTGGCTGCGTCACATATTGCAATGCGTTTAAAGCCGCATTTGAATAAATCGTATTCAGTTGTCCTCATTGACTCTCCTGATATTCCTACTGTAGGTGTAGGAGAAGGCACTGTTCCAGTTATTAAAGATACTTTGAAATATTTTGGGATCAGCGAATCTGAGTTCATAAAACAATGCGATGTTTCATTTAAGCAAAGTATTAAGTTTGTTGATTGGGAGTACTCTCCAGGTACAACAGAAAAAAATTATTATCACCATGGGTTCGATTTCCCAAAGCTAAAGCCTTTTGATATCACACCGAATTGGCTCTTAGATGAAGAGCTCAATAAACTACACTATGCCGATCTCGTATCCGTTCAATCTCATGCTTGTAATTTGAACCTTTCGCCTAAAAGACTTGTCGACAAAGAGTATGCAGGTATTTTCAATTATGCCTACCATTTAGATGCTGGGAAGTTCACTAACTTATTATCTAAACACGCCATAGAGAAGTTAGGTGTCGAAAATATTAAAGCGACAGTAACAGATGTATCTACTACAAATAGTGGTTATATAAATGGCGTTGCCAC
Source organism: Pseudoalteromonas sp. BZB3 (assembly GCF_040104455.1). Lineage (NCBI taxonomy): Bacteria > Pseudomonadati > Pseudomonadota > Gammaproteobacteria > Alteromonadales > Pseudoalteromonadaceae > Pseudoalteromonas > Pseudoalteromonas sp. BZB3. The sequence continues at coordinate 310,374 of NZ_JBECOS010000009.1, forward strand.
AGAAGAAGCAGGCTTCATTGATGGTGATTTTTTTGTTGATTGTACTGGCTTTAAAGGTTTACTGATAAATGAAACTTTAAAAGGTGAATTTATTCATAAAGGGGATATTCTTCTTGCTGATACTGCACTTGCAATACAAGTTCCTTATGAAGATGAAGAGCAAGAAATCCCACCATTTACTATTTCTACAGCACAAAAAAATGGTTGGATCTGGGATATAGGCTTGAGAACCAGACGTGGTGTGGGTTATGTCTTCTCTAATAAACATGAAACACTTGATGAAGCGCTAAATGTTTTATCTCAATATTTAAATCAAGATGTTACAGAGAAAGATGTTAGAAAAATAGATATGAAAGTCGGCTATCAAAAGCAACCATGGATTAATAACTGTGTTGCTATGGGCCTATCTCAAGGATTTGTCGAACCCTTAGAGGCAACAGGTTTGCTAATGTTTGATGTGACGGCTCGGATATTTGCAGATTTAATACCACCTGATAAAGCCCTTTTAAATTGTACGGCAGAACTTTTCAATCGTGATATCACTCAAATGTGGGAATCTACCTGTGACTTTATTCAACTTCATTATTGCTTGTCTAAACGCACAGACTCACAGTTCTGGATTGAAAACACAGATGAAAGCCGTCTATCGCCTACCTTAAAAGAAAAGCTTTCACTGTGGCAACGCAAATTACCTTCACAATTTGATTTTAGATATAGTGTGGACTCTTTTCGTTTAGATAATTTTCTATATGTGCTTTATGGCATGAATTTTAAAACAAATTTAGAACACTATGCCCATATGTTTGAAAATAAAGAACAAGAAATTCAAAATTTGAAGAATTCAATTTCGGAAGGAGTTAGATTTTGTGAGCAAAATCTAACTGGGCACAGGGACTTTTTAGAGCAAGTTAATAAATTTGGCTTGGCTAAAGTCTGAGCTCAAAATCAAGTTCAATAAAAGTAGTAATAGTAAGTCTTCCCTCGGTTAGTTTTGACACAGTTAAATCGACAGAGGGAATACATGCTGAATGAAGCAAGTTACCCGGGTAACATATTAATTTCCCAAATTGGGCTTGTTCATAATGTGTTCTGGTGAAAAGAGGGTGATTATCTTCTATATACTGTGAACTCTTATTGTTTAAATGAGTCATTTCATTAGCGAGTGTATCGACGTAACTAGCCCTATTTTTCGCGGTAACGACTTCAATTTCACTTGAGTTATGGTGGTAAAACCCTGTGCCACCAAACTCTTGAGAACATAAATAATGAACGATAGCGATTTGATTGTTCAACTGGCTATCAAAGTGGGGAACTTGTTGGTAGTCATGTAGTTCTTCATGTGATGTTGTTGTCAGGGCATAGTTACAGGCTACTCTTTTCACGTTTTTTAATTCTGCACTAAAATTAGATAGTAAGCTGGGAATAAGTTGGTTGATAAAGTCAAAATACGTCTGTGGAACTTTAGCCCAAAGCCCTGGGTAGCTATTACTCGGTGCAATCCAGTCGGGTTTATAATTAGAGGCTAATTTTTTCCACTTTATACTTTCTTCAACTTTCATCAAAGAATAAGTGTATTTATCCGTTTTTTCCCATTTATCTTGTTTCACAATAGTGACCTTTTAAGATATATGTTTGTTTAAATATAGTGGTTTGATTATCTCTTATTATCTGATTTTTAAACAGTCTTATACTGCATTTACATATTTTTTATGATTAAAGGTAAATTTGTATCCTTTTTGTTAGCCAGAACTTCATTTTTAGGCTTTCTTTTTTGTTCTAAAACCGCTAGCCTAAGGCTAATTTTTTTAAGAATACATATTATATGGAGTAGTATTATGGCGGAGCAACAAGTGCAGCCTTTACATAACGAGAAGCATGCCAACATTAAAGTAAAAAATGGCATCAACGTTGAATTTTTAAAATCACAGCACTTAATGCCAGTAGTAGCGCATGAGTTCGCGCGTGTTGCTACTGAATTCCCAATGGCGTTTGTTAAAAACACTGAGAATGGCCAATTCCAACCAGTTGTCATGTTTGGTCTTGAGCCAGGTGAAAACTTATTTGTACAAGATGGCAAGTGGACTGCAGGTTTTGCACCTCTAGCTGCTGCTCGTTACCCGTTTGGTCTTGTGAAGCACCCTGAAGAAGATCAATTCGGTATTGTTATCGATGAAGCAAGCCCACTAGTTGGCGAAGAAGAAGGTAATGCGTTATTTGCTGATGGCAAAGAAACTGAATACCTAGAGCGTCGTAAAGAAGCATTAGTAAACTATGTAGAGTTTGCACGTGTTACTGAAGCGTTCACTGCTTATCTAGCTGAGAAAGAGCTTTTAGTTCAACAAACTTTAACAGTTGAAATCGCTGGCGAGAAAAAAGACATCAACGGTATCTACCTTGTTGACGAGCGCAAGCTAAATGAATTAAGCGATGAAGCATACTTAGAGCTACGTAAGCGTGGATACCTAGCGCCTATCTTCTCTTTCTTGACGTCTACTCACCAAGTAGCTCGTTTAGCGCGCTTAAAAGCACAGCGTCAAGCTAGCTAATTATTAAGCGTTTGAAAAAAAGCACCTGAAGGTGCTTTTTTTGTGCCTGCAATTTGGTTAATTAAGTTTGACTCGTTTTGTTGCTATTTAGTTACAAACTTCTCAAGATGAACTAAAAAAGTCCAAGGATAAAATATGAATAAGAAACCACTATTAGCGGCTATAGGTATTGCTATAGCAAGTTTTGGTGCGATGGCACAAACGCAACCTATTGCAATCGCAATTCATGGTGGTGCGGGTACAATTGAAAAAGGCCGTTTTACACCAGAGCAAGAGAAAGCCTATAGAGCAAAGTTAGAAGAAGCAGTAGAAGCAGGGTATAAAGTGCTTGAGTCTGGTGGTGAGAGTCTAGACGCTGTTACCAAGGCGATAAATATTTTAGAAGATTCACCTTTTTTTAATGCTGGTAAAGGTGCTGTTTATACTTACGATGGTTCTCATGAATTAGATGCATCTATTATGGATGGCCGAAATCGTCAAGCTGGGGCTGTTGCAGGGGTAAAAAAGGTTAAAAATCCGATAGATTTGGCCCGTTCAGTGATGGAAAACTCAGTGCATGTGATGCTGAGCGGAGAAGGCGCCGAGCAGTTTGCAAAACAACAAGGCTTCGATTTTGTAGACAATAGTTACTTCGATACTAAACACCGTTATGAAGCCTTGATCAAAGCCAAAAAGAAACTAGATGCGGCTAATAAAACCAGCAAAGATTATCAGGCTGCGCACTATGCGCTTGCAAACGAATATAAGATGGGCACAGTCGGTGCCGTTGCTTTAGACAAAAATGGTAACTTGGCTGCTGGCACATCGACAGGTGGTATGACTGCAAAGCGTTTTGGCCGCGTGGGTGATTCACCAGTAATAGGCGCGGGTACATTTGCTGATAACCGTTCATGTGCTGTTTCGGCGACTGGTCATGGCGAGTATTTTATTCGTTATAGTGTTGCCAGTGATATTTGTGCAAGGGTCCAGTATCAAGGAAAATCAATTGAACAAGCGGGTAAAGAAGTGATCCATGATGTTCTCATGCCTATCGGCGGTACAGGTGGTGTAATTATTGTGGATACCAAAGGCAATATCAGTATGCCGTTTAATACCAAAGGGATGCATCGAGCCAGTAAGTCTTCATCACAAGATACCCAGATCGGTATTTTCAAAGATGATTAACTGGTTAATTTTTTGAAAATACATGCAACTCCATGATAGCCAGCTATATTTAACTAAGCTGGCTTTTTAATGGAGCGAAATAATGCATTCAATCAAAGTAAAAGACTATCTTAATCATCGCCCAGTTACCTTCTCTCAAAATATGCGCATAGAAGCTGCAGTAGAAAAACTATTGCAAAGTGGCCAATCGGGTGGCCCCGTTATTGATGAGAATAAGAAAGTAATAGGGTTTTTATCTGAGCAAGACTGCTTAAAAAAGATGTTAGAAGCAACTTATCAAAACGAGTCTCACAGTGTGGTGTCTGATGTCATGAATGCCGAGCCTTTTTGCGTTTCGGCAGATGACAGCATTGTTCAAATGGCCGACAGAATGACTGTGAATACCCCAAAACTGTATCCAGTTTGTGATAGTGATGGTATTTTAGTTGGGGTAATTACTCGAGCACATGTTTTGTTAGCACTTGATAAACACCTTCACGATAATTATGAGTCCGGTCATCGATATGTGTGATTTGCACACATAGCGATAAATTAAATAATCGTATAGCAGAACAACAACTTCAGTAATAGGCTCAGTAAACGGTTTTTGATATACTTGCCGCTGTTTTATTTTTTTAAAAGAGTGTCGTGGAAGTGAGTGTAGGACCGCTGTTTACTGAGCTAAAAACTTGCCTTAAGAAAGATCAGTTTATTTTTAAAAAACGCCTGCATGGTGTTAAAAAAATAAATGACGAGAATAAACAAACCAAAGTTATTGCTTCAATTAAGAAAGATATTGAGGCCAGTCAGTCGTTGCGTGTTACTCGCTTAGAAAACCTACCAAAAGTAGATTACCCCGAGCAACTTCCTGTTAGCCAGAAAAAAGACGAAATAAAAAAAGCCATCGCTGAAAATCAAGTTGTGATTGTCGCCGGTGAAACGGGCTCAGGTAAAACCACACAGTTACCAAAAATTTGCCTAGAGCTAGGTCGTGGAGTCGACGGCTATATTGGTCATACTCAGCCTCGTCGATTAGCGGCAAGAAGCGTTGCAAATCGTATTGCCGAAGAACTGAATTGTGATTTAGGTGAAGAGGTTGGTTTTAAAATTCGATTTAGCGATCAAGTTGGCGACAGCTCGTACGTTAAACTGATGACCGATGGTATTTTGTTGGCGGAAATTCAGAACGATCGCTATTTGAATCAGTACGATACGATTATTATTGATGAAGCTCACGAAAGAAGCCTTAACATTGATTTCATCTTAGGTTATTTAAAAAACCTTTTGCCTAAGCGTCCTGATCTAAAAGTCATCATCACATCTGCAACCATCGACCCTGAACGTTTCTCTAAGCACTTCAATAATGCGCCTATCATTGAAGTATCGGGTAGAACCTACCCTGTAGAAGTCAGGTATAGGCCAACACTTGATTTAGCTGGCAATGAAAGCGAAGCAGAAAACGATCAACTGCAAGGCATTTTTGATGCGGTTGATGAGTTATGTGCCGAAGGGCCGGGTGATATTCTTATTTTCATGAATGGTGAAAGAGAGATCAGAGATACCGCCGATGCGCTAAGTAAGCGGAATCTAAAGGGCGTAGAAGTCTTACCGTTATATGCCAGACTCTCCAATGCGGAGCAAAATCGTATTTTTGCCACGCACAGCCATCGACGCATTGTTTTATCAACCAACGTAGCTGAAACATCACTGACTGTACCAGGCATTCGTTATGTGATTGACCCAGGTACTGCACGTATTAGTCGTTACAGCTATCGAACAAAAGTACAACGTTTACCTATCGAGGCCATTTCTCAAGCCAGTGCTAACCAGCGTAAAGGTCGATGTGGTCGTGTGGCTTCAGGTATTTGTATACGTTTATATTCAGAAGAAGACTTTTTAGGTCGTCCAGAGTTTACAGATCCTGAGATACTTCGTACAAACTTAGCATCGGTTATCTTGCAAATGCTTGGCTTAGGACTTGGCGATATCAGTGAGTTTCCGTTTGTACAGGCACCTGATAGTCGTAATATCAATGACGGTATTGCCTTACTTGAAGAACTCGAAGCGGTTCATCCTTCAAAAAGAAGACAGCAGACTAAGCTCACTCAATCTGGTCGCGCTTTGAGCCGCTTGCCTATCGATCCTCGCTTGGCGAAAATGGTGTTGTCTGCTGAAAAGCTGGGCGCATTGCATGAAGTCATCGTCATAGTTGCTGCCTTATCTATTCAAGATCCTAGAGAGCGCCCGCAAGATAAAAAAGGTGCATCAGATGAAAAACATGAGCGCTTTGCGCATCCTGATTCTGATTTCTTAGCATTCTTAAATTTATGGTATTACTTAGAGCAACAACAAGAAGAGTTAAGCCGTAGCCAATTCAGAAAGCTTTGTCAGAAAGAGTTCTTAGCCTATATGCGTATTCGTGAATGGCAAGATATTGTTTATCAGTTGACCACAGTCTGCGAAGAAATGGGGATGAAACTCACTGATAATCAGGCTGAAGTAGATAACGTTCATCAAGCCTTGCTCAGCGGTATGTTGAGTCATATTGGTTTTAAAGATGAAAAGCAGGTCTATAAAGGGGCGCGTAATAGCCAATTCCATATTTTTCCAGGTTCTAGTCTTTTCAAAAAGTCGCCAAAGTGGTTGATGTCAGCAGAGTTGGTTGAAACCAGTAAGTTGTATGCCCGTATGAATGCGAAAATTGATGTGGCTTGGGTGCCACCGATTGCTCAGCATTTAGTGAAGCGTAGCTTTAGCGAGCCTCACTGGGAGAAAAAGCCAGGTTGTGTAATTGCTTATGAGCAGCAAAGTCTGTATGGCATGATTATCGTCTCTAAGAAGCGGACCGTATATAGTCAAATTGACCCCGTTGTTAGCCGCGAATTATTCATTAAAGAAGCGCTGATTGCAGATCAACTTGGCCAACAAGAAGGCTTTTTGAAATATAACCAAGATCTAATTGATGAAATCCACACGCTTGAGAAAAAAGCACGTCGAAGAGATATCTTAGTAGACGAAATTACTTTGTTTGAGTTCTACGATGAAAAAATCCCACAAGACGTGAATAACCGTGCTGCGTTCATCCATTGGTGGAAAAAACAAAAGCAGAAAGATAAGCGCTACTTGCATATGTCTCGTGACTATTTAATGCAACATGGGGCGGAGCAGATCACTGAGTTCGATTATCCTGATACGTGGCAACAAGGTAATTTAATTCTGCCTTTGAGTTATCATTTTGAGCCGGGACAGCCTGTTGACGGTGTTACGGTTAATATTCCTTTGGCACTGCTTAACCAAGTTCAAGATGAAGGGTTTGACTGGCATATTCCTGCACTCAGGCACGAACTTATATGTGGTCTTATCAAAAGTTTGCCAAAAACGTTAAGACGAAATTTTGTTCCTGCACCAAATTATGCTGATGCAGTTTTAGCGAGTGTTGAGCCGATGCAAGGGCGCTTAATTGATGCACTTAGCAATCGTCTACTGAAAATGACAGGGGTTCGTGTTGCTGAAGAGCAATGGGATACCAGCACGTTAGATACGCATTTAGTAATGCAATTTGAAGTGGTTGACGAGAAAAATAAGATTTTAGCTCACGGTAGAGATTTGCTGAAATTAAAAGCGCAATTACAAGGTCAAGTAACAAGTACACTGTCTAAAGTGGCAGAGCAGGGTATTGAACAAAGCGATCTCACACAATGGGAATTTGGCGAGTTACCAAAAGAGTACACTAAGAAGCAGGGGAACTACGAAATCAAAGCATTCCCTGCGCTGGTGGATAAAAAGTCCAGTGCTGCCATTGAATTATTCGATAATGAATTAAAAGCACACGATGCGCATCAGCAAGGGTTAAGGAGGTTGGTGTTATTAAATGTGCCGTCACCAATTAAATACTTGCAGCAGCATTTACCAAACAAGGCCAAACTGGGCTTGTACTTTAATCCGTTTGGTAAAATACAAGACTTGATTGATGACTGTATTGCCTCTGGTGTGGATGCCTTGTTACAAAAACATGGTGATATTCGAGACGAGCAAGCGTTTGAGCAGGTAAAAGAATTTATCCGTGGTGAGCTAGGTGATGCGGTGGTTGAAATTGCCACTCAGGTAGAGCAAGTGTTAAGTGTTGCTCATGCTATTAATAAGCGTATGAAAGGCAAGGTTGACTTAACTATGATCACAGCACACGGTGATATCAAGTCACAGCTTGAATCTCTAGTTTTTAGAGGGTTTGTAAGTAAACACGGTGCTGAGAAGCTCAATGATTTACTGCGTTATATGAAAGCCATTGAGCGTCGTTTAGAAAAACTGCCCGTTGATCCAAATAGAGACAGATTGTGTACATTAGAGTTAGGTAAAGTAGCTCAAGAGTACCAGAAAAAGCTGACGAAAATTCCAAATGGTTTACCGGTTCCGAAAGAGCTTGAAAATATTTTTTGGATGCAGCAGGAACTAAGAGTGTCTTTGTTTGCTCAAACATTAGGAACACCTTACGCAATTTCAGCTAAGCGTGTACTTAATGCACTTAAAGAGTGTGATTAATTGACAATTCGCCTTGCAATTTGAGCTAGGCGAATTACCTTAATAAGAGGAACTAAATTGAGTATTGAAAAGGAAGTAGCATTGCCAATGACAACTCAAGTAAAAGCAAAACCAACGCCGCATGTGTTGGTGGTTGATGATGAATATTTTAATTTTGAAATGCTCACCACAGCGCTATCGAGTAACTTTGAGCTCAGTTATGCTGACTCAGGCAAGTCATGTTTGTCATCGGCTATCGCGAACCCACCTGATGCTATTTTACTAGATGTCTGTATGCCAGGCCTTGATGGCTATGATACTTGTCGGCTATTGAAAAATACGCCAGAAACAAAAGACATTCCAATAGTCATGTTATCAGGGCTTGAGTCTGAGCAAGAGCAACAAGCCGGATTCGAAGCTGGGTGCGATGCTTACGTAGTAAAGCCTTTTTCAATGCAACAATTACTAGAAAAACTAAAATCAATGGTTTAGGAGTACTCTATGTTGCACGAAGATAAACGCCGCTTTATGCGTATGATGGTCAATGCTGAGGCAAAAATTTCAGTTTTACAACAACAACTCACTCTGGTTGGTAAATGCTTAGATTTGAGTGCGACAGGTCTTTCCATTGCGGTTGAACAACCATTAGAAGTCGACACCATACTCGATATTCATATTGACTCAAGCAGTGCTAGTATTCCGCCTTTGAATGCCCACACTAAGGTTGTGCGTTGTGCGCAAGATGAACAAGGTCAATATGTACTGGGTGTTGAAATCGTTCAATTCAATTAAGAAAATTCTTTCTTTGATTCAGGTGATTGAATAGGCTTATTAAGCCCTCAATCACCAAATCTGACTAAAACGTTTCTTTTAACAAACCAAGTAATTCTTGCACACTCAGTGTATCTAATGAATTCCCCTCATCAAGTAACTTATCCGCAAGTTCTTTTTTATGTTCATGCAGGGCGAGGATTTTCTCTTCAATAGTTTGCTCTGCAACTAAGCGATAAACCGTGACAGGCTTTGTCTGTCCAATGCGGTGTGCGCGATCAGAAGCCTGAGCCTCAACCGCGGGGTTCCACCACGGATCAAGATGGATAACATAATCAGCTGCGGTGAGGTTTAATCCAGAGCCACCGGCTTTTAAGCTTATTAAGAATATTTCACCTTCACCGCGTTGGAACGCATTAACACTTTGCTTGCGCTGCTCTGCAGGGGTTGCACCATCAATATAATGAAAAGGTATTTGCTGTGCTTCTAATAGCGCTTTTACCGCTTGCAAGCTACCGATGAACTGGCTGAATATCAGGGCTTTGTGTTTATTTTCTCTAAGTTCACTCAGCAACAGAGCCAGTTGCTTCAACTTTGAACTTTCGATGTCGGCATTTGGTGATACTAAAGTGGGGTTACTACACGCTTGTCTTAGCTTGGTTAGCTCAGCAAAAATCTGCATACGCTGTGTTGCGATACAATGTTCTTTTTGAATTGCTGCCAGTTTCTCGACGGCATTGACTCTTATTGCTTCATATAAATGTCTTTCTTGCTCATTCAGTGGCACATGAATATCTATATGTGTGCGTGGCGGCAGTTCAGTTAATACCTCAGATTTTAGTCGTCTAAGAATAAAAGGCTTAAGCAGAGTTTTTAAACCAAAGGCGGCTTTTTTGGCCTTTATTGGGTCTTCGTCACTTTGCTCAATAGGTTGAGCGAAACGGCGGTTAAAGGTTTTTAAGTTGCCTAATAACCCGGGGTTTACAAATCTGAATAAGCTCCATAGTTCACTTAAGTTGTTTTCAAGCGGCGTACCTGTGGTGATCATTCTAAACTCGGCCTTTAAAGCGCAAGCAGCTTGTGCTCTTTGCGATAACGGGTTTTTAAGTGCTTGTGCTTCATCAGCCACAATTGTTTGCCAGTTAATATGTTTAAGTATATCAATATGGCGTTGCAACATGGCGTAGCTGATAATCAAACATTCATTGCCTGTGAGCGCTTCGACAAATTCAGAATTAGGGTTGTCAGCAAAATTAAAAACACTCAAAGTGGGTGTAAATTTCTTTGCTTCTTGTTGCCAATTAAAACAGACCGAAGTGGGTGCAATGATCAACGTTGCTCCCTGTGATGCGCGAGCTTGGATCACAGCTAGCGCTTGTAATGTTTTACCTAAGCCCATGTCATCCGCCAAACATGCGCCTGCACCCCAATGAGCTAACTTCATCGCCCACTGAAAGCCTTCAATTTGGTAGTGGCGTAAATCAGCATTTAAATAAGGCGAAAGCTTGGGTTGCAACTTTTCAGCTTCAAACATACGCTGGGTTTGCTGCTCCCAGCTATATAAGGTTTTCATGCGCATACCAGACATGGCTTCATTGATCACTTTGCCTGCAAGGGGATGAAACTGTCCGTGCTCGCTAGCCATATTAATGCTATCGAGCCTGGCTTTTAATTGCTCTGACAAGCACAACACTTGCTCAGACTCTAGCTTGATAAAGCGACTACCACTTTGTTCGGCTAATTTCAGTAAATGCTTAACGGCTATGACTTTGTCATCATCTAGCTGAAGCTCGCCTTGTAAATTAAACCATTCATTTTGACGGTACATTGCAAGCTGTAAATGCTGCGTTTGTAGCTCTGGTGATAAAGAAAGGGTTTTACCTTTCGGCCATCTTAGTAATAAAGGTAAGGAAGCCTGCTCTTGTTTACTGATGTCTTCAAGTTTTAATAACACCTCATACGCATCCTCAGGCACTGAAACTTTAAGCTGGTTTTCTGCCATCGCCTGAAAGGCTGGGCAGAGTACGTCTAAGCGCTCCAGTAACTCCTGTTCAAACGCTAAGTCTCGAGATGTGGTTAGCCGCTCATGATTTATTAATGCAGAGATATGCTTTGCGCCGATAGCTGGTTTAAAAGCCGGGCCTTCTTCACCTAAAGGCATCACAATGCATGTAAACACCAAACCCTCTTGATAGGGTTGGATATTGATGACAAGTTTATTATTCGCAGTGGTTGGTTTGGTGGTTGATATTTGGCTATCTGCTACTGATTTATTGTCTAGATTACTTTGAATATCAATCAAAGGCGCTATGGCTTGCACACTTTGCAACAGCTCTGCTTCGGCTGAAATAGGCAGAACAAGCCCTTCTTCGCGGATGATACGAGCCACTTTTAAATGCTCGGTTTCAAAGATGCTAAAGCCATATTCATCAGGCTGCATTTGATAAAAAGAGAAAACAGGGGCTTCGCGTTCTAATGATTTTGGTAAATGACTGATTGAAACATGGATCTCTTGTTGATGCTTGTCGATGAGCACAGCAGGGGAGTGCTCAGAAACACTAATTGGCATCGTAAAGTCATCGTTGAGATAAATGTTCTGTGCGCCTTTGATTGCCCTAAGGGCTTTAAGGCCAGTTAACTGATACTGAGTGTCTGTACCTCGGTAATCTTCAAAAGCAAGCTTTTCAATCGCTTGAATGATGGTTTTGTCTTTTACGGTTAAGCAGTTTAATGAACTCGATGATTCTACTAGCCGCTTGGCTGAAATTGGTTTTCCTTTACTCCACCCTTGAGCTGACCTCGTTTGTATTCGTGCGGTGAAATAGGAATGTTCACCTGCAAAGTGTAATTCCCAGATTAATCGCTCATCGCTATTTGATTGAGCACTATCGGGTTGAGATAGATTAGTAAGCGCTTTCAGTTGCGATAAAGCTCTATCCCATCTTGGCTTGGCTTTAATGCTTTGGGTAAAATCAATCGTAAGCGGTGTCGATTCATGACGTAACTGACGAGTAAGATTAGCAAATAGAGTCAGCTCGCCTTGATCAAAATTGCTCACGAGCGTATTCACTTGTTCTCTATTTAAATTTGCAGTTTTAGAAGTCCAACACTGAGCGTAGAGGGTGAGCAAAGCCGCGATATTCTTTGAAAACACCGAGTGCTTAACGTCGTTTATTACGTCATTTAAATAAGCAGGTTCTGCCTTCTGAATAGCTTGAGTCAACTCAATAAATATAGAAGCGATGAGTTTGTCGAATGAGTTTGAGTGCTTATTATTTTTTTGCTGTTTACACAACTCAATGAGTTTTGTCAGTTTACTTGGCTGATTGTCGGCGCCTTGTAGTAACAGCGAAAGCTTTTGGAACAACCCAAACACACCAAATAAGTAGTCTGACTTTTTCCCGTAGAGCTTATTTTTAAGCTTAATGGCTTGCTCGAATTCATCAACTGATTCTTTTATTTTTCCGTTGAACAAACAAATCGTGGCCAGTATTTGCCTGTGATACAACGACTTAGCTTCGCCTGCTAATAAGGCTGCTGCTTGTTCAAATTCACCTTGGAAAACTAAATACTCGACATAGAGCAATTTGAGCGGTAAAAATTGACAATGTTGGATCACACTTTTAAGTAAATTAAGCGGGAAGCTGAGCGAAGCGCCTTTTTGTTTTCTAAACGCTAACCAAGTCGCAAATGCTTGATATTGAATGCTTTCAGGCAGCTCTGTAAAAGCCGATTCGTTGAACGGCATAAAGCAACATTCAAGCAGAATTTGGTTTCTTTTATGGTCAATGATTTGCGGATTTTTATCCAGACGAAGATGTTTTTCTAGACTCTTAAATTCTTTGAGATAGAAATAGTCGCGGGCGAGCCTTTGTTCATCTTGGAAGGTTTTCTCCCAGTCATATAGCTGTAAAACGGGCACAACGTCTTCAGCGAGCTTTAGAATGGGTAAAAAGCTCCCTTGATGAATACTGAGCTCTGTTAATTTATTTGCTAGAAGCGGGTTGACCTTGTGAACATCGCCTTTTGCACTGAATAGTCCACTTTGCGCTAACACTTCAATATCTGGATTGCTCAACCGTAATAAATTAGTAGGCCAATCAATTTGGGTTTGATTACTCAGCTTTCGGCAAAGCTGATTGATATGTCCACGACTCAAAGGCTTATAAACGACGGCCAATACCATCAACAGCTTTTGTTGTTCAATATTGAGTGTTTCGTATAGTTGAAACAATAGATTTTGTTGCTGTGCGGTTTGTTCTGAAATAAGCATCTGGGTTTGGCGTCGTTTGAAAAAATAAACCCCAGCATGCTGGGGTTTAGAGTAATTATATTGCTTATCTGGCTTTATGCTTCATTAAGCGCTCTTTGTCGCGCGACCAGTCTTTGTCTTTGATATCGGCGCGCTTATCGTGCATCTTCTTACCTTTGGCTAAATGGAACTCCAATTTAACCCAGCACTTTTTCCAATACATTGCAGTTGCAATCAGTGAAAAACCATCGCGCTCAGTAGCACCAATCAACCTATCTAGTTCACGCTTCTTGAGAAGCAGTTTACGATATCGCATTGGATCACAAATAACGTGAGTTGATGCACTGTTTAATGGTTGGATCTGAGCACCAAGTAAAAATGCTTCGCCGTCTTTAAGATGAATATAAGTATCAGAGATATTTACTTTACCTGCTCGGATACTTTTAACTTCCCAGCCTTGTAGTTCAATACCTGCTTCGAACTTATCGTGTAAAAAATACTCGTGTCGCGCTTTTTTGTTTAGCGCGATGGTATTGCTGTTTGCTTTTGGTGATTTTTTCTTTGCCATAATGGCGTAGTCTACCTACAAATGATCTGATTAAACAGGGCTTTTTTAGCTTTGTTACTTATTTTTACCCACTCATGCTTTGTAAACAAGATAATTATTAAAAAGCTTGCTAAAATCGCGTCAAAGCAAGTGGAGTAGCTATGCCGCAGATTGAAAAAAGTGCGCTGGTGATGTACAGCAGCCAAGAAATGTTTGACTTAGTCAATGATGTAAATGCGTACCCTGCATTTTTACCAAATTGTTCCAACGCAAAAATTATTTCTGAGGACGAGTCTTCAATGACCGCCAGTTTAGAAATATCGAAAGCGGGCCTTAAAAAGTGGTTCACAACAAATAATCGTTTAGCAGGCAACAAAGTTGAGATGAAATTGGTTGACGGCCCTTTCAAATCACTAAATGGTTATTGGGAGTTTACAGCGCTTGATGAGCAAGCATGTAAAGTGTCTTTAAAACTAGAATTTGAATTTGCCAGTAAACTGATTGAAATGGCCTTCGGGAAGGTATTTAACGAAGTTGCCAAGAACATGGTTGTTGCGTTTACACAACGCGCTAAAGCCGTATATGGGGTGAGATAATGATCAAGGTTGAAGTTGTGTTTGCATTACCAGACACTGCAACTTCGCTCTCTGTCGATGTTGCCGAAGGCTCGACGGCTGAGCAAGTGGTTTTACAATCAGGTATTGCTGATAAGTGTCCCGAAATCGAACTGTCAAACCTGTCACTCGGTATTTGGAATCGTACCGTCAAAAATCATCAAGTAGTGAGAGAGGGAGATAGAATTGAAATCTATCGCCCTTTAATTGCCGATCCTAAAGCGGCAAGAAGGCAAAGAGCCGAAAAAGCCAAAGAAGAAGGTCGTGCCAATAAAATAACGGGTGGTAGAGCGTAATACCAATCCTCAATAATACTTAATCATTTTAAGGGATTAAAGCTGCCGCTAACCACGTTAAAAATTTCTCATTTAGAACAACTAAATAGCAAAATTTTCGCCTCGTTATCGACAAGCTTTCCTTGCCTCAAAATAGATCACTTAATTAAGAGGATTGGTATTAATACCAATCCTCAATACTCTTAAAGTATCAAAAAAAGGGCTTAAGCCCTTTTTTCATTTATAAAATCAATTATTGTTCTAGCGGAATATTAAATTCTTCTGGCTCTTCAAAATCACCACTAATTCTCGCAAGAAGGCCATTCTCAAAATAAACGACTAAAGATTTTCTATGCTCAGATTCACGACCAATATTTAGCGTGTAGCTATAGTGCCAGCTGTCATTTGAAAAAGCATCTTTTGCAACTGGGCTCCCCAAGACGTAAAGTACTTGCTCTTGGGTCATCTGAACGCGTAGTTTATCTACATCACTTTGTTCTAAAAAGTTCCCTTGTGGAATACTAATTCGATATACCCAACTTGAACAGCCAGACAACATAACAGTCATAACTACTGCACTTAGCCAAACAGCGAGGGATTTTTTTACTAGCATTTATTTTTTGATCCTTATTCTTTTATTGTTTGCATCATACCGATTGCGTACAGAAGGTAAAGTTTCTTGATACACTTTGACGGTATGAAGTTAAAAAAGTTTCTTAATAGGTAAAATAATTGGCCCAAGAGATAAAGATTTGGTCTGTCTACATCGTCGAGAGTAGGTTGGGGCATTGGTATATAGGGATCACCAACAACGTTGACGCACGAGTTGAGGCACATAATGCTGGTAAAGGCGCAAAAAACCTAAAAGGCAAAGCGCCCATCAAATTGATTTATAGTAAAGCGGTCGGTGATAAAAGTACTGCTGCTAAATTAGAGTGGCATCTTAAAAAGCTAAGCAAAGCTCAAAAGATTCAATTCGTAGAGTCTAATGGCACTTGCGCTAATGAGACGATAAAGTCACTGATAGATTCAACCACAGTTTGATACCTTTCAAAGTTCATATTGTCTAATGTGTCTTTTTTAGTGTGATGTTTATCATCAATCCCCATACCAAAGTAGATATACGGTATTTTCTTCAAACTAAACGCGTAATGATCACTGGCCTTATGCCAGTTGATACGATTGTCATTGAGCTTTTTGTGTAGCCTAAACTGAGACGAAGTAGAAAATACCTTAAATGGATTTTCTTGCTGTTTAAATTGCTCAATGTATTTTTTGGCTTTTTTATCATGAAGTGCGTACAGAGTGTTTCTGTTATTAATGGCTAACATATCCAAATTAATATTTAAGGCATAACCATTAATGTCAGTCTCACTCACATAATGCTTGGCACCATAAAGCCCTTTTTCTTCGGCGTCGGTAGCTAAAAATATGACGGCATTAAAACGAGTTTGCTCTTTTAAGACTTCTGCTATTGCTAATAATGCGGCAGTACCTGTCGCATTATCATTGGCGCCTGCATAGAAGCTATTCTCTTGCCCACCTAAATGGTCATAGTGAGCGGTGATGATGAGCTTTTTGCCACACTGGTTGGCAGTGCAGGGTAATGTCGCGATGACGTTGTGGCCTAGCTTTTTACTAAAGAACCCACTTTTAAATTCAAAGCTTTGATAATTAACTTTAATACCTAAATTCTGAAAGCGCTCATATAAAAATTGAGCTGTGATATTGGGAGTCGGGCTGCCAGCTTCTCTTCCTTGATGCTCAGAGCTGGTTAAAACACTCATATCTTCATACAAGCGCGTCGACGCGCTGGCAGCATTGGCGTTAGCGACTAGCCAAATACTTAAAAGCAGCCAGCTTACCCTCATAGCGTCGTTTATCGTGAGTAAACTCTGCATTTTTAAGCGCCAGTTTGAGATAACGTTCTGCACGACTAAGGTTCCCTTTGTAATAATAGACTTTAGCTAAGCCAAAATAACTGTCATGAAGGTCATTATCAAGTTTTCTCGCTTCACTAAAAAAATGAAGTGCTTTGTTTAGTTCATTTTTAGCGATGGCTTCATTACCTTTTACAATCATATAGAAAGGATTGCTTTTTCGCTTGTTTTCTAATTTAGTTTCGATTTTGAATGCTAAGCTTTCTCGGTTAGTTAAGCGGTATAACAGTGCGGTATTGCCCAACGCTGTGTTGTTATTTGGGTCAACAATCAAAGCGTGTTGGTAGGTCCTTTCTGCAAGGTCGTTCATGTTGTTTATACGATAGAGTATCCCAAGATTTCCCCAAGCACCTGAGTAAGCAGGGTCTAGTTCGATTGCTCCTTTAAAATAGCTATAAGCTAAGTCATATTCAGCTCTGATCATATGCATTGCACCGCGGTTGTTGTAAAACATAGCAGTGATCCTGTTTTTACTGATTCTGCTCGTTTTAAATTTTTGCTCTCTACTATTGGGATCAAAATCTACGGTAATTGAGGTGGGTTCTAGAAAGAATATTTTGTTTGCTTCATCTCTGAGAGGTGCTTTTTTGATGATGAGATTAACATGACCAGTAAGGAGGCTATAACCTTGGCTTTGATCCCAATACTCTGGAATATGAACACGTTGAAATTGTGTTGAGAGACCTAAATGCTCTGCGAGGCTATGCGCTAAGATTGAAAGAGAAAGACAATTTGCATTGAGATTATAAAAAGCATCAGATGCGACTAGATTAGCGCCACTTTGATAAGCTAGTGTACTGTCTCCATTATCCATTAAAAAATTGAGTAGTTGCTTGGCTTGTCGTATTGGAGATGCTTTGTCTTTAATATAGTGGTCAAGTTGCGTTTTTATGTCTTCATTGAGAGCAAAAACTTCATCTTGAGAGACAATCTCTTTTTGTTCAAATACCGATGTGTTTAATAGTGCGTAATTAATGTCAGGTGTATTGGATTGGGTGCTTTGACATCCTGCTAGAATGAGTAACAGCAGCAATATAATTAGTGTTGATGAAATGTGCTTCATACATACCCCCTTACAGCTAGTCATATTTTAATCCTAGATGAAGAAATGAGGTTGTTGTATTTTTAATCGTTACAAATTATTACGCTTAATGCCTAGCATATAAAGAAAGAGCAACAATAATGTTGCTCTTTCTTTTGAAAAAGTGAATTTTTTAATTACTTACTATCGAAACTCACAACTAAACCATCGAGTGTTTTCGCTGACTCGGCAAGGGCTTCAATAGCTTGTGAAATTGCTTGTGTTTCATCGACAACATTATCACTGGCTGCGCTGATCTGTTCAATGTTTAGTCCAACTTCAGCAACAACATTGCTTTGCTCTTCAGTAGCAGCTGCGATAAGAGTAGTCATATCATTGATTTGGTTTGATGTTTCGCTAACGTCCTTCAGCAGATCAACAGAGTTCTGCATACTCATAACACTATGTTCAGCTTGACTTCTAGATTGCGTGATCTTCGATACAATGTTTTCTGCGGCAACAGTGAGTTCATTAATGGTGTTATGGATCTCATCAGTAGATTGAGATGTTCTGCTTGCCAACGCACGCACTTCGTCTGCCACGACTGCAAAACCACGACCATGCTCTCCAGCTCGAGCTGATTCAATTGCAGCATTGAGTGCCAGTAGGTTTGTTTGCTCTGAGATCCCTCTGATCACTTCTACAATACTTGCGATTGAGCGGGTACGCTCAACGAGAGAGTTAACCTGCTCAGCCATACTATTTATGTCATCCGCAAGTTGTCCTAATGTAATCTGAGATTGGGCAATTTCTTGTTCACTGTGCTTAACCGTATTTTTACTTGATTCAGTCAATTGTGCAGAGCTATTCGCATTGCCAGCAATCTCTTGCACCGTTGCGCCCATTTCGTTAATCGCAGCTGCTACAGATAATGTTTGAGATTTTTGCTCATTTAGGGCATGGCAAGTTCGATTACTTTGCTCTGTCAGTTTAAGGCTGGTGGCACGAATTTCATGGCTTTCATTTGCCACTTGTTTGATAGCATGCTCTATCTTGGCAATAAACTGATTAAAGCCATCACTGAGCTCTTGCAGCTCAGGTTGTGTTGACTCTGGTAGTCGATAATTTAGTCTTGCATCGCCACTTCCTAAATTGGCAAACAGTTGCGCAATTTTAGACAGTGGGGCTGCCAATGTACGTGCTAAGAAAAAGCTGACTAAGCAAGCAAAAATCGCAATGATGCTGGCATACCCAACAATCTGCCATTGTAGACTACGTATTTCGGTATAAACCTCATGCTCAGGTACTTGTGCCACGACATATAAATTTGTGCCTTTGATTGGCTGACTTGCAATCACTTGTGCTTCATTATTCAAAGAAACATTAATCAAGTTTGACGCGTTATTTTGTAAAAGTGCGTTGGAATTTGTACTGCCATACAAGTCTTTCAAGGATTGTGCTTGAGTTGAGCGACTATCAGGGAACAACTTAATTGCGCCAGTATTATCAACCACGAAAACAAACCCTGTTTGCTCAAGTGTGAATTGACTGAGCATGCTCTGCATATCTGTGACACTCTTCGCAAGGCCAGCTAGACCAATGCCATTCAACTGCTGGTGGTTCACGAACATATTCACAGCACCAGTGGTTTCTCTGAAAATACTGATGGAATAAGCTTCACCAGATTGCGTGAAACCATAAAACCAGCCGTCTTCTTGATGGTTCAAAACACGTAAAAATCCATGTTGATTCCAGTACTCAGCAGTTTCACGATTTGCCCATGACGCGGTTGCTAAGTCAAACTGCTTCGCAATACGTTGTAATTCAGAGACAAGTAGGGTGTCATCCTGTTGGTGGTTTTTAGCATTGGCTAGAATGAACTGATTGCTTGAAAGCAGCTCTGCAGCATCTTTCATTTGCGCAATTTGTTTCTCTATAGATTTACTTATATTTTCTACTTTACTAGGCAATTCAGAGTGTAACATGCGTCTTTCAACCATGCCTTTTGCCTGATAGGTAGAGATAACCCCTATGAGTGTTGCAACGATAATTGCGATTAAACTACCGAGGAGCGAGATTTTTACTGTAATGGATAAACTATTCGCTTTCATATTACTTATTTTGATAACGAGTTAAGTAATTATTCTAGCATAGGAAATCTTATCTACTATTGAAGTTTATTTAAAATTGTAAACAAATAGTAAAAAAGCCCAAAACTTTGCAGTTATTGGGCTTGGTTTCTAACAAGCGAAACGTTTCTAAACAATCTTTTTCATTGCTGACATGTAACCGCGTAATGTCTCACCCACTTTTTCAACAGGGTGATTGCGAATTGCGCTATTTACCGAGATTAATACTTGGTTATCAACAAAATTATCTGAACTTAATCCTTCACCAATGACATCTGTTTCAATCTCTTTCATAAAATCTTGAAGTAGTGGTAAACAAGCATGGTTATATAAATAACAACCATATTCTGCTGTATCTGAAATAGTACGATTCATTTCGAATAGTTTCTTACGTGCAATTGTGTTTGCAATTAACGGCGTTTCGTGAAGCGACTCATAATATGCTGATTCTTCAATGATCCCTGCAGCAGTCATGGTTTCAAACGCAAGTTCAACACCTGCTTTTACCATAGCAACCATTAGAATACCTTTGTCGAAGAAAGCTTGTTCAGAAATTTCTTCAGCCGTATTCTCTTGCTTTTCGAATGCGGTTTCAGCGGTTTCTGCGCGCCACGAAAGAAGCTTGGCGTCGTCTTCTGCCCAATCGGCCATCATGCCGCTTGAGAATTCGCCGCTGATGATATCGTCCATATGCTTGTTGTACAGTGGACGCATGATTTGCTTTAGTTGTTCACTTAGCTCAAATGCTTTTACTTTTGCTGGGTTATTTAAGCGGTCCATCATATTGGTGATACCACCATGCTTAAGTGCTTCTGTAATGACTTCCCAACCGTATTGAATAAGTTTTGACGCATACGCTGCATCAACGCCTTTTTCTACCATCTTATCGAAACAAAGTAATGAGCCTGTTTGTAACATACCGCAAAGGATAGTTTGTTCACCCATAAGGTCTGACTTTACTTCAGCAATAAATGAAGACTTAAGTACGCCAGCTCTGTGTCCGCCAGTACCCGCAGCATAGGCTTTTGCTTGCTCAAGACCTTTACCTTCAGGGTCATTCTCAGGGTGAACGGCGATAAGTGTCGGTACACCAAAGCCACGTTTATACTCTTCACGTACTTCAGTACCCGGGCACTTAGGTGCAACCATGATCACTGTGATGTCTTCACGCACTTGCATACCTTCTTCAACAATATTGAAGCCATGAGAATATGCCAGTGTTGAGCCTTGTTTCATCAGTGGCATAACCGCTTCAACGACGCTGGTGTGTTGTTTGTCTGGCGTAAGGTTAAGCACTAAGTCCGCAGTAGGAATAAGTTCTTCATAAGTGCCAACGGTAAAACCGTTTTCTGATGCACTAACGAACGAAGCACGCTTTTCAGCAATCGCAGAATCGCGCAGGGCATAACTTACATCTAGTCCTGAATCACGCAAGTTTAAACCTTGGTTTAGGCCTTGTGCACCACAACCAACAATAACCAGTTTTTTACCTTCTAGGGCTGCAACGCCGTTTTCAAATTCTTTTGGGTCCATAAACTCGCATTGAGCAAGTTGTGCTAACTGTTCACGTAAAGGAAGAGTATTAAAATAATTCGCCATGTTAGAGCCTTTAAAAAATAAGTGTTTTTCTAGATACGAGTTTGAGAATAGGGGGTAGTTTTGATTTCGTAAAATGATATATTTGAATTACTGTATTTCAATTTTTGAAATGTAAAATGGACCATAAACAACTTAAGCATTTCTTAGCGCTAGCAGATACCTTACATTTTGGCCGAGCAAGTAACCTTTGCTTTATTAGTGCGCCAACAATGAGCCGACAAATAAAACAATTAGAAGAAGAAGTCGGCGTACCCTTATTTATTAGAGATAACCGCAGTGTGTCATTAACTTCTCAAGGAAAAGCCTTTGTTGACTATGCTAATGCAACGCTAAATCAATGGCGGCTTTTTAAAGGGCAATGTCAAACTGAGCAACAGGTTTTATCCGGTGAAGCTGACTTATATTGTTCTGTGACGGCAAGTTATAGTTACATATATAAGTTGTTTGCGGCATTTCGTAAAAAATACCCGGATGTAGAGTTGAATCTAAACACTGGGGACCCAGCGCTTTCAATATCGAACGTCCAAGCTGAAAAAGCGGATTTAGCCGTTGCAGTTAAACCAAGGGAACTACCAGCAGGTCTTGCTTATACAAAGCTAGGTGAAGCTAAGTTGCTCATGATAGCGCCGACAATGGAGAGTCCACTTTCCGAAACTATAAATGCAATGCCTTTAGAGTCACTTGATTGGTCAAAGCTCGAATATATTGTGCCAGAGCAGGGCGTATTAAAAGAAAGATTAGATGAGTTCTGCACAGAGCAAAGCTTTAAGCCGAAAGTCTATGCGCATGTATCAGGTCATGAGGCTATCGTGGCCCTTGTCAGTTTAGGGTTTGGTATCGCCTTAGTACCAGATGTTGTTTTATCTCAAAGTCCTTTTAAGCGGCAAGTGAGAGTATTACCTATCAAAAGCGGTAACACTAATATAGAAATTGGCTTGATAGCTAAATCTACAAGGTTAAAAGACCCTGTGAATTTGGCTATTTGGCAGACAGCACAACAAATATTTAATGATAGCATCGAGAATAATTGACAATAGCACAATAAATATAAAGTAATTGATATTGATTCTCATAAAGGTTATTGAGTTGTCTTTTTGGAAAGATGCTTTTATCTAATTGATTTACAATAGATTGTCGTTATTCTCTTGCAGAGGTTAGAATGTTTTTTATACTGTTTTTTGACAAAAGCACTATTTATGACAGTGTAAATAATATTGATTGTTATTTAGATACGTGTATACTTTGCTGTAATTAAAATTTAATAATATTTAATATTTTTCAAAGGACAATAAGAATGACCCTTCGTAAGTCTCTGTTAGCTACATCTATCTTAGCTGCAACATTAGGTTTAACTGCGTGTGGCGGTTCAAGCAATAACGAAACATCTACACCTACAACGCCTACAAACCAAGCTCCTACTGATATCACTCTTTCTTCATCAGCAATCACTGAAGATGCATTAGGTGTTGTTGTTGGCACATTAAGTGCTACAGATGACAATGCAGAAGGTGCAACTTTTACAGTTGCTGATGACCGCTTCGAAATTGCTGAAGGTAATTTAAAGCTAAAAGACTCAATCGCTATCAACTACGAACAAGAAACTGAAGTTAAAGTAACGGTAACAGTAAAAGATGCTGGTGGCTTAACTTTTGATAAAGAATTAACACTAACAATTACTGACGTTGAAGCAACAGATGGCGTTAACGTATATGAGTTTGCTTCTAAACTTGGAACAGGTTCATCAGTTGCTTACACTGGTCAGACTGCACGTCATGCATTATCAGCTGAAATTAAGCATTACATGGGCTTAATGACTGTTGAGTACATTGAAACAAATAACATTGTAGCTGCTGATGTGAGAGCAAAGCTTGACGCACTTTGGGGCGATTATGATTCTGTATCTGAAAACCCAATTACTCACTTAGGTGATGACTTATCTGGTTATGAGCAAAAAACATTTGCTGCAATTTCAAGTTCAGGCAAAGAGCTTAGCGGTAAAATTGCAGGTGCTGATGCTTCGAAAATGTATAAAGAATGGGAAGTTGAAGGTAACTTCAAAGGTGTAACTGAGTTCGGTACTCAGGCTAAGACACCAGAAGGCTTGGTTAAACATTACTTTGACTTATTCATCGCTCAAATTGAAAAAGTAAATGGTGGTGATAGCTTAGAAGATGCCAATGGTGTAGCGATTACCAAAGCTTACATCACACCAGAAGGCTTAGACCTTGTCCAACTTGTACAAAAACACACGCTTGGCGCTTTAATGTTCTCACAAGGTACTGATGATTACCTTGGTGAAGGCCTTGAGTCAGACAACAAAGTAGCGCAAAAAGAAGGCGTTCTGTATACAAAACTTGAACACCAATACGACGAAGGTTTCGGTTACTTTGGCGCATCACGTAACTACCTAGAATACTCAGATGACGAAATTGCTAAAAAAGGCGGTCGTGATGAATTCCAGGGTAAAAATGATATTGACGGCAATGGTGTTATTGACTTAGCGTCTGAATTTGTATGGGGTAACTCATCAAATGCTGCTAAACGTGACCGTGGTGCTGAGGAAACAACAGATTTCACTGCTGAAGCAATGGTTAACTTCATCGCGGGACGTAAAATCATCACAGATAATTTTGGCACTGATGTAGCTGATTTTTCTGATGAGTTGAAAGCACAGTTTAACAAGCATGTTTTCGATGCAGCTCTTGGCTGGGAAAAAGCGATTGCAGCGACAGTGGTTCATTACATCAATGACTCTATTGGCGATATCGAAAACTTAAAAGATGGTGAATACACTACTGATGAGTTTGCGACTTATGCCAAGCATTGGGGTGAGATGAAAGGTTTCGCGTTAAACTTCCAGTTTAGCCCATTCTCTCCATTTGCTGAAGATGATTTAAACCCGAAAAAAGCTGATTTTGGTGAGGCTAAATTTGTTGAAGTTCACACACTAATGGGTGATAAGCCATTAGTAACGGGCACAACTGAAGAGTTTGAAGCCTACGCAGAAAAATTACGCCAAGCACGTGACATTCTAGCTGAAGCATATGACTTTGCAGAAGAAAACGCTAAAAACTGGTAATAGTTTTAGCTAACAATATATTGAAAGGTTAGTGATTTAGGTTACTAACCTTTTTCTGTATCTATGATTCGAGACTTTAGGATTAATTTTATGTTGAGATCCGCAAAACTTAAGCCATTGGCTTTAGCTACTTCTTTAATACTTGGCCTGGCAGCATGCTCAGAGAGCACTTCGAGCAGCCAAGGTGAAAACTTTGACGGTGGCACACCAGTTGTCGATAACGGTGGAAGTACAACAAGCTTCGATGAAACGGCCTTATTAGCTAACTTAGTTGATAACGTAATGACACCTACTTTCGTTTCATTTAAGGAACAAGCAGAGAAAAACAGCACAACATTAGCAGCTTACTGCGATGTTGAAAAATCAGTTGCTGCAGGAGAAAGCGAGGAACAAGCAAGGTTAGATGCACTTGCAGTGGCTCAATCGAGTTGGAGAATTACAACTGCAATCTGGCAACAAGCAGAACTGATGCAGGTAGGCCCATTAGCAACGAATGAAGGCGAACTAAGAAATTTAATTTATTCATGGCCAGCGAAGAGTACGTGCGGCGTTGACCAAGACACAGCATATTTCGAAGATGGTGTCATCAATTTAGATGAAAGTCGCCCGTATGATATTAAAAACCGAACAGCAACTCGTAGAGGTTTAGTCAGTTTAGAACACTTGTTATTTAGTACAGAATTGGATCACAGCTGTTCAATTGCTAATGATGCCCTTGCTAATTGGAACAGTAGAACGGATGGTGAGCGTCGCGTTGCTCGCTGTGAGTTTGCACTCGAAGTTGCAAATGACTTAGTTGATAATTCAAAAGTTTTATTAGAAAAATGGCAGGGTGAAACTGGTTATGCCCTTGAACTTAAAAAAGCGGGTGAGCCAGGTAATAGCTTTGACAGTGCGCATGCTGCAGTAAATGTAATTACTAATGCAATGTTTTATACCGATAAGCAATTAAAAGACCAAAAGTTGGCGCTTCCTCTTGGCTACTTCAGCAATTCTTGCGGCCTAGAAGCGTGTGCAGAAGATGTAGAATCGCCAGTGTCTGCTAACTCTCTAGCAAATATGAAAGCGAATCTAGCTGCATTTGAAAAGTTATTTACTGGCAATGGCACAGCTGCAGAAAATACAACTGGTTTTGATGACTTCTTAGAGTATGAAGATGGTTCAGACATTAAAGAAGCCATGCTAAAAGGTATCCAGGATTCAAATGCGGCAATTGACGCAATTGATGGAAACCTGCAGCAAGCACTTGTAAATGATAAAGAAAAAGTTGAGCACACTCACGCTAAAGTGAAAGACATTACGGATCAGTTCAAACATGACTTTATAAACAAGTTAGCACTTGAATTACCTAAGACTTCTGCGGGCGACAACGATTAAAGAGCGAGTTCTATGAAAAAAACACTTTTAGCATTAGCTGTAGCAAGTATTGCGACCTCTGCGTTTGCCGATAATAAGCAGGCAACAAGTGGCGATGATATTGAACACATTACAATTCTAAGCCACACAGACAAGCTTCGAACTGAAGCTGGCTCTACTACTTTGCTTACTGAAGTTGAATTAGAAAAGTTTGAGTATGATGATATTCACCGTATTTTAAGTAAAGTACCTGGCGTAAATATTAGGGAAGAAGATGGTTATGGTCTTCGTCCAAATATTGGCTTTAGGGGGGTAACACCCGAGCGAAGCAAAAAGATAACAATAATGGAAGATGGCGTATTGATTGGGCCTTCTCCTTATTCTGCGTCAGCAGCGTACTATTTTCCAGTACCTACGCGTATGACTGCGGTTGAAGTATTTAAAGGGCCAGCAGCCATAAAGCATGGTCCTCAAACCGTGGCTGGTGCGCTTAACTTTGTGACTAGGCAAGTACCTGAGTTCACTGAAGGTGGTATCGATATCGCAAGAGGAACTGACGGGTATCAAAAAGTACATGGGCACTTTGGCTCCGTTGTTAATAACGTCGGTTTTTTAGTCGAAGGCGTAAATCTAAAAGCTGATGGCTTTAAAGAATTAGATGGTGGTGGTAACACAGGCTTCGATAAAAATGACCTTTTAGCTAAATTTAACTATCAATTGACTAATGATGGGGTAGACCATACGTTTGGGCTTAAACTGTCATATGCTGATGAAAAGTCAGACGAAACATATTTAGGTCTAACTGATGCAGATTTTGCTGAAAACCCATACAGACGTTATGCAGCGACTCAGCCGGCATTAATGGACACTAAACACCAGCAGTTCATGTTTTCGCACAATATGTCAGACGATAATTTATCAATGACAACCCGTGTTTATCGACATGATTATGAACGAGCTTGGTTGAAGCTTAGTAAGTTAGTAGGCTCGCAAGCTAGTTTGTCTGCTGTTTTGGCTAACCCTGAAAAATATGAAAGAGAATACGCAGTTATCTCTGGCACACAAAACTCAGTAGAATCAGGCAGCACAACGCATTATTTACTAATGGGTACCAATGATCGCGAATACTTCTCTCAGGGTATTCAAGTTGATGGTAATTATGACTTCTCAATTCAGGGTGTTGAGCACAAGCTTGCTTTCGGTGTTCGATTACATGAAGATGAAATAGAACGTAAGCACTTTACTGAAACATATGAAATGGAAGACGGTTTTGCGCTAAAAACAGCTGAAGAAGCTGTATTCACCACGACAAATATCGAAAACACGAAAGCGCTTTCAGTTTACATTGAAGATACTGTGACGCTGGGTAATTTAACGGTATCTGCGGGTGTACGCGGCGAAAGCATGGACATGTACTATACAGATAAAAAAGATACTGACGATTGGCAAAAGAAAAAGACTACGATCTGGTTACCAGGCGTGAGTGGTTTTTATCAATTAAATGATGACTCTGGTTTATTGTTTGGTGTGCACCAAGGCTTTGTTCCAAGTAGTCCTAAACAAGCTGCAGATATCGAAGTTGAAAAGAGTGTTAACTATGAGTTTGGTGGTCGATTTAATGATGGAATAACGCAATTCGAAGCTGTTGCATTCTTCAATGACTACAGCAATTTAAAAGAAAGTTGTGGATTTTCAAATTGTGGTATCGATGAGGCAATAGACCAAGAATTCAATGGTGGTGAAGTTGATGTATACGGCCTAGAAACACAATTTTCTCAGCGCTATCCCTTGAACCTGCAAATAGATATTCCTTATGGCTTTGTTTATACATACACCAAAGGTGAGTTTAAAACAGATTTCACATCAGACTTTGATCAATGGGGAAGAGTGAGTTCTGGTGACAGCCTTCCATATGTTCCTGAACATCAGTTTGCATTTAATATTGGTCTTGAGGCAAGCGAGTGGTACACCAATTTAAGCATTAAGAATGTTTCTTCAATGCAAGAAAGAGCTGGTGACCTTGTTGATGATAATGGCGACATTATTGCAGATGGTCTTAATGGTGCAAAAACTGATAGTGCGATTACGGTTGATATATCTGCGGGTTACGATTTTGATAAGTATGGACGTATCTATCTTAAGATTGATAACCTACTTGATGAAGAGAAAGTAGTGAGCCGTCGACCTTATGGTGCGCGCCCGGGTAAACCAAGACAAGTTATATTTGGTTATAAGTATCAGTTTTAAAATATATTTTTTTGTATTTAAAAGGGCCACTTGTGGCCCTTTTTCGTATAATTTTATGCTTAATACAGAACGATATAAATACATAAGTTTTTTATAAATTTTCATGTGTCATAATATATTGAGTCTATTTAAACAAAATTACTTCTCTAAATTTCTGTGTTAAAGGAGAAAGTGTGTTAGAGCAGATTTGGCAAGACTTATCAGCATTGCCTACCTATTTAATTGACGCAAACAAGCGCATATACATTCCATATTTACTTAGCGCGATAGTTATGGCGTTTTTTGTTTATGCACAAATTGAAAAGTCGAAAAGTGGCAAAGGCTTTTTGCGTTTTTTATTTCCTAAAGATGTGTGGTTGTGTAAAAGTGCGAAATTAGATTACACCTTGCTTATCACAAATAAAATCATCAAAGCAGCAACGTTTGCACCTATTGTACTCACCATGGTACCTGTCGCGATAGCTGTTACAGATTTTCTGGAGTGGGTGCTCGGCAAACCACTTATGTTGCAATGGCCAGAAGCCAGTGTGATTGCTTTTTTTACGCTCATACTATTTTTGCTCGATGATTTCACTAGATACTTGCTGCATTTATTGCTTCATAAAGTCCCATTTTTATGGGAGTTTCATAAAGTTCATCACTCAGCAAAGGTACTGACGCCATTTACTATTTATCGAACTCATCCTGTTGAGAGCTACTTATACGCTTGCAGAATGGCGGTGACGCAAGGCATCGCTGTTGGTATAGGCTATCATTTATTCGGCACTTCATTAAGCATGTTTGACATTCTAGGTGCAAATGCCTTTGTTTTCTTATTTAATATTTTTGGTGCTAATTTAAGACACTCCCACATTTGGTTTAGTTGGGGAGACAAGTTAGAAGGGTGGTTTATTAGCCCTGCTCAACATCAGGTTCATCACAGCGATAACCCTAAACACTTTGATACCAACTTAGGCTCTGCATTGGCTATTTGGGATAGGCTAGGTGGGACTTTAATAAAAGCATCTGAGGCTGGCAAAGTAAGTATTGGCGTTGGTAAATATGACGCTAAACATGATTCTGTTTATGCAATTTATTGGTTGCCAATAAAGCTATCTGTTCTCAGTCTTATACCGAAGAAAATCCTCAAGAAAGACGCATTAAAAGAGAAAGAAACAAGCAAGTAATATTTAGTAGGAAAGAAGATAGGCTGGCGACGGGCATTGCCAGCCTATAAGTCGGAGAGTAGGCTCCCCAATTAATTAATGAACGACTTTGCTTTGTTTATAAAAGCCAAGGTCATTAAGTGTTTCAATTATTTTTGGGTCATCTAATCTAGATGGGGCTGATTCTTTTCTCAAAAAATGATCGGCCGGAACACTGTGCATATCTAACATTTTGTTAAATAAAACAGTGCGAATTGTCAGCGCTGTCATTCCGTTGTCTTGCAGCTCGTCAAGTCGGCTTTGCAAATCCACAAAAGGACTTGCTTTAACGTCATCCACCACGGCTGAAAAATTTAATTCTGCCTTACCTTTACGCATCAATGCCTCTCGCTTGCCAAAAATTCCAAAAAATAAGAGCTTAGGGTCAATCACATTTAAAACAAAAATTGTGTTTAAAATAGAGACTTAGCTCATAAGACCGTTCCAGTTTACTCTTTTTTTGAGCATGATTTCTACGGCCCATGTAAAGCTTTGTAAATCGACTTGCATTATTTGGAACAAGGGTAATAGACGTCTAGATGTAAGTTGTTGAGAGGTAAATAGAAATAGTTATCAGTACCTGCTATGGTACTGATAACTTTTTAAGTTATTAATTAAATATTTTTTGACTAACATGCTCAGCGAAACCACTACCGGCTTCTAGATAGAAGTTATAGGTAAATTCTACGCCCATTTCTTCTAATTCACGTTGTTGATCTGGATAATATGCGATGGCACTCACACGACCGCTGAACCCCGATGCTCTAAGCTGTTCTAATGCAAAAATGTTTTGCATATGCTTAGGCATAGCTAACATAACCATGTCAACGTCAGAGTGGTTCATGCGCTGCCAGAAATCTGGATCGGTCGCGTCTGCAAGTAAAACACGGCGGTTGCGCTTTACATGCTTATCAACGACTTCCGGTTTGATATCAATACCAGCTACTTTACCAGGGTGCGACGCTTCTATGGTTTCATAAGCACCCGTACCAATTCTGCCCATACCGAAAATAACTATTTTGGTATCAGTTAAATTAACAGGTAATTCTTCTTCTAAGCGTTTGTCACTCTCAAATTTTAATAGCCAAGGCTCTAGCTTAACGTACAACTCATTAGCACGTTTATTTAGTGGAGAAGCAATGACAAAAGTGATTGAAACTGCAATGGCAACAACGGCTAACCAATCGCTGGTAATGAGGCCTGTTGAGGCAGCTACCGCACAAACGATTAATCCAAACTCACTGTAATTTGATAGCGTAAATGCACTCAG
The DNA here is from genome assembly GCF_040104455.1 of Pseudoalteromonas sp. BZB3. NCBI lineage: Bacteria > Pseudomonadati > Pseudomonadota > Gammaproteobacteria > Alteromonadales > Pseudoalteromonadaceae > Pseudoalteromonas > Pseudoalteromonas sp. BZB3. The sequence continues at coordinate 340,865 of NZ_JBECOS010000009.1, forward strand.
TAGAGACGTACGCGCCCTGAGTCTGAAGAAGTTTGTTAACAGGTAATAAAGCATAACCTTGATAGGCAACACTAAGATAAGCATGACCGCAGCTAACAGCGCATTAGGTGTAATATTTGCATTTAGGCCAATATTTAAGAAAAAGCCGACAAGTAAAATGTCTTTCACATTGAGTAATGATTTAGACAATTCACTGGCTTTTTTATGTGGGGCAAACATCATACCTATGATAAGAGCACCTAAATCACCCTTTAACCCTGCAAACTCGAAAGCATGGTAGCCAATTACCAAGGCGAAGAAAAAGCCGAATAGAGGTAAAAGTTCACCATGTTTAGAGCGATTGAGTACCCAGAACATGATAGGTCTAAATAAAGGCAGTGCGACTAAAAGTCCAAGCGCCCAAATATTTGGCATTTTACCAGTGCTGACAGCCAAAAAGATAACCGCGAAGATATCCTGCATAACCAAGATGCCAATGGCTATCTTACCGTGTAGGGCAGACATTTCACCGCGCTCTTCTAGTACCTTTACAGCAAATACGGTACTTGAGAAGCTAAACGCAAAACCCACAAGCAAAGCACTGGAGGTATCTAGTGAGCTGAATAGGGGCAGAGATGCCGCGCCTAATAATAATAACAGACTGGCAAAAAAAGCTGTGCTTAAAACAATATGTAGTGTTGCTGGACCCCATACTTGAGGTTTAACTAAATTACCGACTTTGAGTTTTAGACCAATACTGAATAATAGTATGGTTACACCTAAATCAGCTAACTGGGTTAGTAAATCAGTTGTCTGATGACCCATTAGGTTTAAAATAAAGCCAGCCATTAAAAAACCAATGAGTGGCGGAAGCTTGAGTTGGTAAATAGAAAATCCGCATGCGAATGCGACAGCAAAAAACAACAGTTCCATATTCAATATAATTAAGCGAAATTGATGTTGCATATTAGCAAAACTGACTGATTTATAAATCAAAACTTTAGGCTAATAGTTCGTAAAATTTGACTAACTTGTTATCAGTGAAAGATATTTGCATTAAAAACAAAAATTTTCGCTGACAAGATTTAATAAATGTGGTTAAGATGCAGTAAGAAGGAATAATCTCTACAGGAGAGGCGATGTTTAAAAAAATCCTTGCATCTGTGGGTATCGGGGCTGCGAAGGTCGATACTATTTTAGAAACTGAACATTTATATCCAGGTCAAAAGTTTCAAGCACAAATCATTGTTGAAGGCGGAGATGTTGAGCAACAGGTATCCGGCCTAGAATTAGCACTGATGACGCGAGTCAAAGTTGAGTCAGATGATGGCGAATATTTTACCAATCACGTTCTAGACAAATGGCGTATTTCAGAACAATTTGTAATCGCACCAGGTGAAAAGAAAGTCATACCATTTGAAGCAAGACTACATTCAGAAACCCCGATTACTGAGTTGAACGCAGGTTACAATCATTCATTTGTTTGGGTTGAAACCGGTCTTGATATTGATTTAGCCATTGATCCCAATGACAAAGATACGCTGCATATTTACCCGAATGAAGCTGTCAAAGCCTGTATGCAGGCGATGGATAAGCTCGGATTTAGCTTAGTAAAAGCAGATGTTGAAAAAGGCTATCTGAGAGCTTCTAGTTTTCAATCAACGTCTGGTTGCTATCAAGAGTTAGAATATAGGCCAAACACGCGTTCGTTATTTGGCATTCAAGAGATAGAGTTATCATTTGTGCCTGAAGCACACAAAACTCACGTGTTAATCGAACTTGATCGAGCATTTAGAGGCGATGGGTATGTTGATTTAACCATCGAACATGATCATGTGAATGTGTCTCAACTATGTGATCAACTAGAAAGGCTATTCAACTAAATTCGTACGTTTTAATTTATTAAAAGCCTAGCTAGCATAGCTAGGCTTTTTTATCGGTGAAAAGCATGAAATGGTATGTAAAAAAATTTTCTGAATTAGATACGTTAACATTCTTCAAATTAGCGAAAGCAAGGGTGGATGTTTTTGTTGTTGAGCAAGAGTGCGCTTACCCTGAATTAGATGAAGTTGATATTCTCAAAGAAACTCGACACATTTATTGTTTAAATGGTGATGGAGAGGTTGTCGCTTATTCACGTTGCTACCTAAAAAAATCACAGGTTACTGCGATTGGTAGAGTAATAATTACTGAGCCCAATAGAGGAAAGGGTTTAGCATTAAAATTAATGAATGAGTCATTGAATGTACATAAGAGCTTTTGGCCTGACTTTAAAGTACAATTGAGTGCGCAAACACATCTAACCCCTTTTTATGAAAAGTTAGGGTTCAAAGCGATATCTGACACTTATCTAGAAGATGGCATTCCACATACTGATATGGAATTAGCATAATAAAAAAGCGAGTTGGATACTCGCTTTTTTAATAAGTCATTAGCTCTGATTAGAACGAATGTATAAACACCATAGCGATTGCCAATGGACATACAAACTTTATGTACCAAGGCCACACTTTCCAAAATAGTGTACTTTCAGCTTCTTCATGACCATTCTTAATCTCGGCGAGCAGTTTATTTCTGTGCCAGATCCAGCCAACAAAGATACAACAAAGCATACCAATTAATGGCTGAGAGAATTGTGTTGTCAGACTTACTACAAAACCAAATAATGCAGAGAAATTAAAAATAATAGTGAAACTGACAAGAGAAATGATCCCGCCAATTATCCAAGTTGCTTGCACACGGCCTAAAGCAAACTTTTCAACAGCATAAGAAACGGGCGCTTCAAGCATTGAAATAGACGATGTAAGGGCTGCAATACTCATCAGAGCAAAGAAAGCGAAGCCAACGAAGTAGCCTATATCTCCCATGCTTGTGAATAAAGCAGGTAATACTTGGAATACTAATGTGTCTTCAGATAGCAGGGCGCCAGATTCTGAGAAAATAGCCACACCTTGCGCTTGTGCTACATACATAGCAGGAATAATTAAAAGACCAGCTACAAATGCAATGAGTACATCGATAAGCGTGACATACGCACCCAATGAAACTAAGTTTTCTTTTTTACTGATGTATGAGCCATAAATAATCATCACACTTGTACCCAAAGACAGTGAGAAAAATGCTTGTCCAAGTGCGCTAACCAAAAGTTGCGGATCTAATAAAGAGTTAAAATCTGGTACTAAATAAGCTTTTAAGCCTTCCATTGCGCCTTCTTGAGTCATTACATAGATAATGAGTAGTCCTAAAATACTCAGTAGGGCTGGCATTAGACGCTTTGACCACTTTTCAATACCGTTTTCAACGCCTTTACTGATGATGGCAATGGTTAGGATAATGAATAAGCTAGTAAATATAAGGTCGCGTGGAAATGACTGAGTGTTAAGCCAAGTTGATGTACTTTCTAGGCCTGTCACTGCAGCAATTGGCTCTGCGGTAGCACTGAACATCCAGCCTGCAACAATGGCGTAGAAGCTCAGGATCAAACCCGCACAAATAATACCGCCAAAACCGACGATGAACGCGAATTTTTTCTGCAATGGGGAGTTAGCTAACTTCTGTAGAGAAGACACGGCGTTCGCTTGGCCATGACGGCCAATAACAAGTTCGGCCATTAAAGCTGGGTATGCTAAGCAAAAGGCCAAAATAAGATATACAAGAACGAATGCAGCACCACCGTTGGAGGCGGTTTGAGTTGGAAAGCCCCAAATGTTTCCTAGTCCAACAGCCGATCCTGCGGCAGCCATAATAAAGCCAAAGCGAGAACTGAACTCGCCTCTAATACTACTCATATGTTGTTATTCTTTTATATTCTAAGGGATGGCTGACAATCTACTGCAAATGATGAAAAATAAAAAGCCCTTGTCTGAAATCAATACATCTTAAATGATGATCAGTTAGATTTTTTTGGCAGTTGAAGGGTGAATTTAGCACCACCTAAGCTCTCAGACTGAGAAACAGAGACTTTCCCATGGTGCCAATCTACCACTTTACTGACGATTGCAAGCCCAAGCCCATAGCTTTTCCCAGCTCGATTTCGGTGGTTTTCTTCCTGAAAGAACGGACTAAATACTTTGTGCCAGTTTTCTGGTGCGATCCCCGGACCATCGTCTTCTATTTCTATATATATGTATTGTGAGTCATAGTAACTAGAAATTTGAATGTGTTTGGTTGCAAAATCACAAGCATTACTGAGTAAGTTAGTAATGGCACGGGCTAACCAATGTAAGTCTGCGGTTATTTCGAATTTGGCATTTAATTCCTTAAGTAACGACAATTCAGCTTTTTGTAATTTAGGCTGTATTTGCAAGCTTACATCATGTAAATAATGAGAGGCTTGTGTTGTTTCAAAATTTAATAAATGAGATTTTTGCTCGAGCGTTGCAAAGGATAAATATGACTTTAGCATGTCTTCCATTTGATCTAAGTCTTTTTCCATTCTAAGCAGAATTTCATTCACCTTTTTATTGTCAGGCTCGTCTATGGCTGCATCTAAAGCGAAACGCATACAGGCAACAGGTGTTCTAATGTCATGAGATAAACTTGAAGCCATAAGTTTGTTTTCTGCCATCAGCTTTTCAATTTTGCTCGCCATGCCATTAAATGTAAGCTCTACGTCTTTAATATAAGTAAAATGGTTTGGCTCAATACGTGCGGAAAAATCACCGGCTGCAAACTGTTTCGCTTTACTCGTTAATACGTTTAACCTTTTTGCAAGCGGTGACAATATGAACCACATAAAAGTACAAACGCCGGAATAAAATAACAAGGTCAGTAATACATCACTGTTTTGCTCTTGTTCTGGTTTGGTTAAACGCAACTCGACATAATCTGGCATAAGATTTTTGGATGACTTAAGCAGGTAAAAGCCTATCTCGTCTTCAAGCAATAAACCTTGTGGGGTAAACATTTCGTCTTTTAACTCAGAGGGCAGAGCAAGACTTTGCCCATCTCTATAACTTACATCTAGTGAAAACTCTTGACTGATGGTGTTAGCAAATGAAGCTCGTAGCTTAGCAGGCTGTCTTTCTAACTGTTTGATAAACCCACCCGTGATATTACGTTGCCACATGAAGTTATCATCTGGTGAGAAAGCTTGCTGATTAAACGTATCGATTAACCATCCAAGAACCACAATAGACAATAGCGCACTAGCAAGTAAATAAAGGTAAAGTTTTTTCAAATTGGCAACACCAAATTATAGATAGAAAAAACCAACATGATTAAGCATGTTGGTTATAATGAATGCGGAAGAATTACCAAGCCGTAGGGACCATCAAGTAGCCTTTTCCCCAGACAGTTTTGAATTTTTCTGGATGCTGAGGGTCGTCATTAAACTTCTTCCTAAGTGCAGATATAAGAACATCGACACTTCTGTCTAAGCCATCATATTCTCGACCTTTAGTGGCTTTAAATACCGCATCTCGAGAAACGACTTCCCCCGCATTACTTGCTAAAAAGTGCAGCAATAAGTATTCAGCGCTAGAAATTGCAACTTCAGTTCCGTCAATCGTTACTTTTCGTGCGAGTGTATCTATGTGTAATGCACCTACTTGAATGTTGTCATCATCGACCTCAGTTGTGGAAGATGATTGTTCTGCAACTCTGAGTAGAGATTTGATCCTTGCAAGCAGCGCACGAGGTCTAACAGGTTTGATAACATAATCACTTGCACCTACTTCTAACCCAATGACTTCGTCCATCTCTTCATCTTTTGCGGTCATCATAACGATAGGTTTATTGTAGAATTGACGCAGATCACGACAAACGCTTATGCCATCTTGCCCTGGAAGCATAATATCAAGCAGTACAATATCTGGCGAGACGTCTTTTACCATAGCAACAGCTTTGTCGCCTCTGTGGCAAATATGTGTTGTATAGCCTTGGTTATCTAGGTATTCAGCAACCCATTGGGCCAAAGATTCATCATCTTCAACAAGTAAAATAGTGGCGTAGTTTTCCATGTTTCCCTCACTAAAACCAATCACTTAAAGATGTAGTATACATCTACAGTGAAGGTATTCAGGCAATTTTATTGTGGCTTAATTATAAGAATTATAAGCAATAAAACCGCTTGAATACTGTAAAAAAATGTTTAGCGCACTTTTAACTTGCCCATTAACTCGGCAATGAGGCGTGCTTCAATGTCATTTGTCACCGATGAAACCTCTTGATTCGTGCATAAACCAGACACTCTAGTTAAAGGAGAAGTTTGATACGCGACTTTGTAATTAGGCACAGAGACTTTTTGCTCAAACCGCTGTTTACGTGCAGCTTCCGTGTTGTGCAAGTTGATAAAATCGACAACGGCCTGTTCATTTGTAACTACCTGTTGCTGAGTAAACTTGTATATTACAGGCTTATTAATAAATGCATGGCTGGATATACTCGCTTGTGCAATCCAAACTACATCAGCACTTTGCTTGTGATTTAAGCGAAAGCTTACTTTGACTTCATAGTTGCTGCATTGTTTTGATTGATTACTTTCTATAACTGGTGCAGTGTGAGACATAATCTTTTTATTTGTTTCAAGCTGTAAGTCTATGTCATTGGTTCTCTCTACTGAAAGTTGCTGCACGTTTAAAATGTAATCGGCATCTTTACTATCGGCTACTACTAATCCAAGCTCAGATAGCTGATTTACTACAAGTTGGTATTGTAACTGCGTTAATTGAAGAGACTTAGGGTCAACCCAAACACGGTTGTTTTTGTAAATAGGGTGTGCTGGAAGCTGCACTGACTTAATTTTTACAGGGTTTTGTTTTGCGTTGTAGGTTAGGAAAACAACTTCTTTTTTTAATAAAGGCTTTTTAGGTAAAGTAAGTTCTGGCGCCAACTGAGGGGTAAAACTACATGCAGAACTAAGTAATAAACCAACTCCAAGTATCGATAACTTACGCATTAAAATTCCTCAGATTAATAATTTATGCCCAAACACAAGACAACAAACGACAAAATGTTAGAATGCCGTTATGAAAACAGGAGCAATTTTTATGAAGACCCTGATTTACGCAGTTATGGGGCTCTTCACCGTTGAATGTTTGGCATTAAATAAAAACAACAACGCCGAGCAACAACAGTGGCAGCAATTTGTAAATCGCTATTCTAAGCAAGTCGAAACAAAACTAAAAGAAAAATCCATTCCTGGTGCGGCATTAAGTATCGTTCAAGGTGATGATAGTTATTTTCAAAAAGGATTTGGTCGAACAAAAGTCAAAAAAGGCAGAAAAGTTGATGCGCATACACGATTTCGTTTGGCGTCAGTATCAAAGACGTTTGCAGGTTCGCTGACCGCTAAATTAGCTACTGAAGGGAAAATAGACCTAGACCGTGAAATCAGTCATTACCTACCACAAGCGCGTGATTCAAGGTTTGAAAATTTAAAAGTCTACAATTTATTAAGTCATTCTAGCGGCATAGTGCCTAATGCCTACGATAATCTGGTTGAATCTAGAATGAGTTACATCGATATCACAGATAAGCTTTTTGATATTCAACCAATATGTAAACCCAGTGTCTGTTACGGTTATCAAAATGTAATGTTTAGTCTTATAGATAGGGTAATACAAACCAAAACAGGGTTAGATTACAAAACCTGGGTTGAAGAATTTTTATTTGCGCCTTTAGGTATGCGTGATGGCGGTGTTGGTTTAAAAAATTTAACAAAAGATAAAAATTTTGCCGCGCCTCACGTTTTAGGCAGAAAACGTTGGCATACAGCTAGGTTAAAGAGCAATTATTACAAAGTACTGCCTGCTGCAGGGGTGAATGCGAGCGCGGCAGATATGGTCTTTTGGCTAAAAGCGCAACTGGGGCATTTTCCAGAAGTACTGTCATTGGATGCATTGACTGTGCAATCTCGGCCTTATGTACAAACTAAAAGAGAACTTAAAAGAAGAATTTGGCGTAAACATGTAAAAGAAGCACATTATGGCTTAGGTTGGCGCATATATGACTTTGAAGGCACATTGTTGTTCTATCATAGTGGCTGGGTTCAGGGTTACCGCACTGATATTGTGGTCATTCCTTCAATGAACATAGGCTATAGTATGCTACTTAATGCTGAAAGTGGTTTGATAAATGAATTAACAGTTGAGTTTATCAAGCAGGCGATTGAGTGGAAGAAGACGTCAACAGCAAATGCTGTTGACGAGGAAGCTTAGCGAGGCAGTTGAATTTTCTTATCTTCGCTTTGGCGATATAACACGATAACGTGACCAATAACTTGTACTTTATGTGCTTTTGTTTCTCTTACAATTGCGTCAAAAATGAGTTGTTTCGTTTCTCTGTCATTCGTCGGTACTTTCACTTTGATTAATTCGTGAATGTCTAAAGAATGATCAATTTCTAACATTACGCCTTCAGTTAGCCCATTTGCACCAAGTAAAACAACTGGTTTTAGTGGGTGAGCTAGACCTTTTAGGTACTGTTTCTGTTTATTTGATAATGTCATATTGGTAATATTTACTAATCTTAGGCTTGAATTATCGCTATTCTAACGCCATCTACAGAATATTACTAATGAGTTGCAGTTAATATGGCAAATAAAAAGCACTCAGCGAGCTCAAAACGCTGGTTAAAAGAACATGTTGATGACCCTTATGTTCATGAAGCACAAAAACGTGGTTTCCGTTCACGTGCGATTTTCAAATTAGAAGAAATACAGCAAAAAGATAAATTGCTCAGACCTGGTATGACTGTAGTGGATCTGGGAGCTGCACCTGGAAGTTGGTCGCAATATTTAGCTGAAGAAGTGAGTGATAAAGGGCAGGTTATTGCATGTGATATCTTACCAATGGACTCACTGGCAGGCGTAGACTTTTTACAAGGTGACTTTAGAGAAGAATCTGTACTCGATGCATTATTAGACCGTATTAACGGTAAAAATGTTGATGTTGTCTTTTCTGATATGGCACCGAATATGAGTGGCAACATGAGCACAGACCAAGCTGGCAGTATGTATTTAGTTGAGCTAGCGTTAGATATGTGCCATCAGGTCTTAAAAGCAAATGGTGCATTTGCAGTAAAAGTTTTCCAAGGTGAAGGTTTTGATCAATTTGTACAAGAAGTACGTAATTGTTTTAAAGTAGTCAAAATTCGTAAACCTAAAGCATCGCGTCCACGATCTAGGGAAGTATATATAGTGGCGACAGGCTACAAACTGTAGTACAGTTGAAGTGCATTATAGTTGAATTTAAATAATTTTTAGATACAAGAGGTTAACTCCTTGAGCGACATGGCAAAGAACTTAATACTCTGGTTGGTTATCGCAGTAGTGCTGATGACAGTGTTCCAGAGCTTCAATGGAAACGATCAAATCGATCGTCAAACGAGTTACACGCAGTTTGTAAAAGAAGTGCGTAGCGGTGCAATACGTGATGTCAATATCGACAGAAGTACTGGCACTATCTCAGGTGTAAAAGGAAACGGTGAACGCTTCCAGACGATCATGCCTATGTATGATGAGGATTTAATTAACGATTTGCTTAAAAACGATGTAAACGTAAAAGGCGTTGCACCTGAAGAGCAGTCATTCTTAGCAAACATCTTTATCTCATGGTTCCCAATGTTACTGCTTATTGGTGTGTGGATTTTCTTCATGCGTCAAATGCAAGGCGGTGGCGGCAAAGGCGCTATGTCATTTGGTAAGAGCAAGGCTCGTCTAATGGGCGAAGACCAAGTTAAGACCACATTTGCTGATGTTGCTGGCTGTGACGAAGCAAAAGAAGACGTCACTGAGCTTGTAGACTTCTTACGTGACCCTTCTAAGTTCCAAAAATTAGGTGGTAGCATTCCTAAGGGCGTATTGATGGTAGGTCCTCCAGGTACTGGTAAAACACTACTTGCAAAAGCCGTTGCTGGTGAAGCAAAAGTACCTTTCTTCACAATTTCTGGTTCTGATTTTGTGGAAATGTTCGTAGGTGTGGGTGCATCACGTGTTCGTGATATGTTCGAACAAGCGAAAAAAGCCGCTCCTTGTATTATCTTTATCGATGAAATCGATGCTGTTGGTCGTAAGCGTGGCGCTGGCATGGGTGGTGGTCATGATGAACGTGAGCAAACACTTAACCAAATGCTAGTTGAAATGGATGGTTTTGAGGGCAATGAAGGCATTATCGTGATTGCTGCGACTAACCGCCCAGACGTACTTGACCCTGCGCTACTTCGTCCTGGTCGTTTTGACCGCCAAGTTGTGGTTGGTCTACCAGACATCAGAGGCCGTGAGCAAATCCTTAATGTTCACATGCGCAAAGTACCTCTTGATGAGAATGTACAAGCATCAGTGATTGCACGTGGTACACCTGGTTTCTCAGGTGCAGACCTTGCAAACCTTGTGAATGAAGCTGCATTATTTGCTGCTCGTGGTAACAAGCGAAAAGTGAGCATGGCTGAGTTTGATGCAGCCAAAGATAAGATCATGATGGGTGCTGAGCGTAAGTCTATGGTGATGAGCGAGCACGAGAAAGAAATGACTGCTTATCACGAAGCAGGTCACGCCATTGTGGGTCGTCTAGTGCCAGAGCATGACCCAGTTTACAAAGTATCAATCATCCCTCGTGGCCGCGCACTGGGTGTGACAATGTACTTACCTGAGCAAGACCGTGTCAGCCACTCTAAAGAGCATTTAGAGTCAATGCTTTCAAGTTTATATGGTGGTCGAATTGCTGAAGCGCTTATTTATGGTGATGACAAAGTAACGACGGGTGCAAGTAATGATATCGAGCGTGCGACAGACATCGCAAAGAAAATGGTTACTCAGTGGGGCTTGAGTTCTAAACTTGGCCCTCAGATGTACTTAGAAGAGCAAGGCGAAATGTATATGGGCGGCGGCTCTCACCGCATGTCAGGCATGTCAGATGAAACAGCTAAATTGATTGACTCTGAAATCAAAGACTTTGTTACTCGCAACTACGATCGTGCTGAGCAAATCTTAAAAGATAACATGGATATCCTGCACACCATGAAAGATGCGTTGATGAAGTACGAAACCATCGATGCGGGTCAAATTGATGACTTGATGGAACGTAAAGAGGTTCGTCCTCCTCGTGATGCGCATGATCAAAAACCAGAGCCTAAAGCTAAGGTTGATACTAAGTCTGAGATTAAAGCTGAAACTGAATCAAATGATTCAGAACAGACATCGAGACCAACAAATGAGCTTGATGATAGCAAAGAGTAATTAATCTCAATAAGAGCCCCGATTTATCGGGGCTTTTTATTTTAATTTCTTCACTTACCATATAGAATTGCGTTTAGTAATTTTTACCTTTTATTTCGAAACTTATTTTGCGAATTAGGTGAAATAAATACGTTAAAGGACGCTTCTAAACCACATGACCCAATTATCTCTTCCAAGAAACAGAATACTTGATTTAAACAAACCGATTATCATGGGTATTGTTAATGTTACTCCTGATTCATTTTCAGATGGTGGCAATTACAATTCTGTTGAAGATGCGTTTAAACAAGCTATGCGTTTAATTGAGGAAGGTGCAGGAATTTTAGATATTGGTGGTGAGTCTACCCGACCAGGCGCACCAGACGTAGCCCTTCAAGAGGAGCTTCTACGTGTTATACCTGTAATCAAACGCATTCGAGAAGCCTCTGATTGTGTGATTTCAATAGATACCAGTAAAGCTGCTGTCATGGAAGCGGCCATTGAAGCCGGTGCAGACATTATTAATGATGTAAGAGCACTTCAAGAGCCGGGTGCATTACAAGTTGCAGCAAAATACTCCGATGTACCCGTTTGTTTTATGCATATGCAAGGTCAACCTCGCACGATGCAAACAAACCCAACGTATGAAAACCTTATTTCAGATATAAATCAGTTTTTTGAAGAGCGAGTTTTAACGTGCAGTAAAGCTGGCATTAATCAAAATAGGATCATACTAGATCCCGGTTTTGGTTTCGGTAAAACACTGAGTCATAACTTTGAAATCTTAGAAAAATTCAATGCATTCTCGACACTAGGCCTGCCACTGTTAGCAGGCTTATCTCGAAAATCTATGTTTGGACAACTTTTGAATAGAGAAACAAGTGAACGTGTTGCAGCCAGTTTAGCTGGTGCATTGTTATGTGCTCAAAAAGGCGCACATATAATCCGCGTTCATGATGTGAAAGAAACGGCTGATGTCATTGGTGTATGGCAGGCAGCAAGAAATGGAGTAACACCCTTATGACAACAAGAAAGTATTTCGGCACTGATGGTGTTCGAGGTCTAGTCGGCGAATTTCCAATTACGCCCGAGTTCGCACTTAAATTAGGCTGGGCCGCAGGTAAGGTTTTATCTAAATCTGGTACTAAAAAAGTAATTATTGGTAAAGATACCCGAATCTCAGGTTATCTTCTTGAAACATCTCTAGAAGCAGGGTTAATTGCTGCAGGCATTGATGTTGTTTTACTTGGCCCTATGCCAACGCCGGCTGTTGCGTATTTAACGCAAACATTTCGTGCCGAAGCGGGGATTGTGATCAGTGCATCTCACAACCCATACCATGACAATGGTATTAAGTTTTTCAATGGTAAAGGCTTAAAGCTTGGCGATGAAGTTGAGCTTGAAATCGAGGCTATGCTGGATGAAGAAATGACTTGTGTACCTTCTGAAAAGCTAGGTAAAGCCCGTCGTCTGGACAACGCAGATGGTCGTTATATCGAATTTTGTAAGGGTTTATTCCCAAATGAACTGTCTTTAGAGGGCTTAAAAGTCGTTCTTGATTGCGCAAACGGTGCAACTTACCACATCGCCCCTGATGTAATGCGTGAATTAGGCGCAGAAGTCATTTGTCATGCCTGTGAGCCAAACGGCACAAACATCAATCTAGAGTGCGGTGCAACGCATGTTGATAGTTTAAAGCAAAAAGTGTTAGAGCATAAAGCGGATGTTGGTATTGCATACGATGGTGATGGTGACCGTGTAATGATGGTTGACCACAATGGCCGAGTATTCGATGGTGATGACATCGTGTATATCATCGCTTGTCAGGCACACCAAGAAAATAACTTAGGCGGTGGTGTTGTTGGTACTGTGATGTCAAATATGGGCCTTGAAAATGCACTGAAAGCCAAAGGTATTGATTTTGAACGAAGTAAAGTTGGTGACCGTTACGTTATCGAACTTCTAAAAGAAAAAGGCTGGAAAATTGGTGGCGAGAGTTCAGGTCACGTTTTGAATCTCGACCTTATTTCTACTGGTGACGGTATTGTCTCAAGTTTGCAAGTATTGACAGCCATGGTCTCGCAAAACAAGACATTGAAAGACTTAGGTGCGGGTTTCCAGAAATATCCAATGAAAATGATCAATGTAAAGTATCAAGCTGGCACTGATCCAACACAAGCCGACGAAGTAAAAGCCGCAGTGAAAGAAGTAGAAACTGAGCTTGCTGGTAAAGGTCGAGTTCTTCTTCGAAAATCTGGTACAGAGCCTGTTGTACGCGTCATGGTTGAGGCGGAACAAGAGAAGCAAGTACTAGACTTCGCTCAAAAAATTGCCGAAGTTGTTGAAACTGTGAGCAATTAAACAAAATTTCAATTTTATTTCTTGTAACTTTGGGTGAGGCGAGTTAGTATCTCACCCGCTTTTGATGCGGAGTATCGTATGTCGCAACGTAAGCCAATTGTCGCTGGTAATTGGAAAATGAATGGTTCTGTAGAACTAGTCGAAGAGATTTCTTCAAAGGTACTAGGCCAAGTAGAAGAAAAAGCATCTCTTATTGTTTTTCCTCCAGCAATGCTTTTAAGCTCGGCAATTGAAAAAGGTTTTGTAACTGGTACGCAAACAGTATCTGAAAATAACTCAGGTGCGTTTACAGGCGAAACTAGTGCAGAACTAGCAAAGCAACTTGGTGCAGAGTTTACTCTTGTAGGACACTCAGAAAGACGTAGCCTTTTTGGTGAGTCAAACGAAGTTGTAGCAAAAAAATTTAGCAAAGCACAAGAAAATGCCTTAACACCGATTCTATGTGTAGGCGAAACAGAGTCTCAAAGAGAATCTGGAGAAACAGAACAAGTTGTTGCTGAGCAAATTAAAGCTGTAATTGAGCATTCAGGTATAGCATCACTGTCAAACTCTGTGATAGCATACGAGCCCGTTTGGGCAATTGGTACTGGTAAAACAGCATCACCTGAACAAGCGCAAGCAGTGCACAAATTTATTCGAGATATGATTGCCGAATATGATGGTCATATCGCAAATGAGCTTCGTATCCTTTATGGTGGAAGCGTTAATGATTCTAACAGTGATTTGTTATTTGCACAGCCAGATATAGATGGTGGCCTAATTGGTGGCGCTAGTCTTAAGGCAGATGCTTTTTTAAGTATTTACAAAAGTGCATTAGGGAACGTATAAAATGTACGAGATATTATTGGTTGTTTACCTAATTATTTCTTTATCTTTAGTTGGTATGATTTTAATCCAACAAGGTAAAGGCGCAGATATGGGCTCTTCATTCGGAGCTGGTGCTTCTGCAACAGTTTTCGGCTCATCGGGTGCAGGAAACTTCATGACGAAGACAACAACAATCCTAGCGACTGTCTTCTTCGTACTGAGCATCATTTTAGGTAACTTAACAGCTGGTCAAATTAAAAAGACTGATGAGTGGGAGAACCTTTCAGCACCTGTAGCAACAGAAGCTGCACCTACTGATTCAGACGTACCAGTTTCGAACGATAATAACTCGGACGTACCTAACTAAAGAATTTGCGGATGTGGTGGAATTGGTAGACACGCCATCTTGAGGGGGTGGTGGCTTCGGCCGTGGGGGTTCAAGTCCCCCCATCCGCACCAATTATTAAAACCAGCTTTTAGCTGGTTTTTTTATGCCTGAAATTTACTAATGCTGGAATCAATAAAAATACTTTGATTATTCAATAGCCTTGATTAACATAAGTCATCATTTTGTTCATTGAACTGTTATCTTGATCTTCCAAAACACAGCTGTATCACTTAGAAATAAGCTCAAGGCGATTGAGTTAAATGAAAGCCAACTTATTTTACAATTACATAACGATACGCTTGCTTACTCATGGCAGGCGTTACAGTGTGCGCCTCAATTACATAAAACTCCTTTTAGCCATGTGATTGAAATACAGCTCAATGCTGATGACACTCCTTACAAGCACCGTTTTGCAGCGCATGATGATTGCCAAAGTCAGCTAGACACCTTTTGGTGTAATGCCAATAAAACGGATTTAGTTAATGCAATTTTTAAAATTGAAGCACTGTTAAAGCAGTCATTTTTGTCACACCGAAAATGGTTAGCGATAAAAGATAAAGTCAAAGCCTTGGCTGTAAACTGGCTTTCTCGAGATCTAAAGTGCCATTTAACGCGTGATATACAAAAAGCACTGGCATCTTTAAAAGAACTACAGGGCTGGACAGAAACAGATATTGCAGAGTTTAAAAACAGCTTTATCAATTACAAAATGCGAGAGTATAAATCATTCTTTGATATGCTTGAGCAACACCCGCTGACTGAAGCACAGCAGCGAGCATGTATCATTCAAGATGATAGACAGTTGTTGTTGGCGGGCGCTGGGACAGGAAAAACCAGTGTGATTACAGCGAAATTTAAATACTTACTCTACACGAAACAAGCCAAAGCAGCAGACCTATTAGTATTAGCCTATGGCAGTGATGCCAGTGAAGAATTGCAAGCGAGACTTGAAGAAAAAGATCAAGTGATGACTTTTCATAGTTTGGGCAAGCAAATCATAGCCGATGTAGAAGGTAGCATGCCTAAGGTTTCTGAATTATCTACCAATTTACAGGCTAAAACTGCGTTTATACTCGATACTTTACAAGCGCTATCTTCTGACGACTCATTTAAGCAGCTGTTGGTTTCATTTTTACGAAATAACTTTGCCTACAAATTTGATGGTGAGCTAAGCTCATTTTTAAACTCCCCATTGAAAAACAAGTTTGTACAAACAATTTTCACGCTGATAAGTCTGTATAAACAAGCACATGCACTTGGCAAAATCTTAGAGCTAGAGACGACGTTTTCAGATGATTTAACCCTACTGAGACATTTTTTAGCTGAATATAATCTCTATTTATCAAATGAAAATAGCATCGATTTTGATGACATGATCATTCGTGCCAGACAATATACTCAAAGTGGTCAATATACCCCGCAATGGAAGTTTATTCTTGTTGATGAGTTTCAAGATGTTTCACCAATTCGTGCTGAATTGGTGAAAGACTTATTGGCTAATAAGTCCGGTAGCCAGCTATTTGCAGTGGGTGACGATTGGCAATCAATCTACCGATTTAATGGCGGCGATATTCGTTATACCACAGAGTTTGCAAAACACTTTGGCCATGCAACGACCACCCAGCTAGACAAAACATTTCGTTATTCGCAGTCCCTACTCGATTTATCTGCTGAGTTTGTCTGTGCTAACCCACAACAAATTACCAAATCAATACAAGCTTTCTCATCAAGCTCATTACCTGCTGTGAAAGAAGTGATTCACACAGATCAAATGCAAGGCATCTCAGAAGCTCTAGGGTTCATTGCAAATCAAGCCCCCACTAATGCCAGTGTTTTAATCTTAGCGAGAAGTCATGCTGCGCTACTTGATAAATCAACTTTACAAGCGATTGAGAGCCACTATCAGCAACTTTCTATAAAACAGATGACCTTCCATGCTGCAAAAGGAAAAGAGGCCGATTACGCGGTTTTAATTGGGTTAGACAATAAATCATTGCCTTCAAGAGTGAAATCAGCACCTTTAGTTGAAGCTTTACTGCCTCAAGTCGAGAGATTCAAAGATGCAGAAGAGAGAAGACTGTTCTATGTCGCATTAACACGCGCCAAAAAGCAATTGGTTTTGGTTGTACCTGAACAGTCTCCAAGTGAGTTTGTCGCTGAACTAAACTACTAATTACAAGTACTATAAATTGCTGATCTTTTTGTCGAGTTGATAGCCTTCATCCGTGACGATTTTTTCAAGTGTTTCAACACGGCTTTTTAGGGCAGCGAGTTCTTTACGCATTTGTTCGGAGTCACCCGAGTGCTTAAGTGCTTTTTCTTTGAATGCGAGATAGCGTTTTACCCACTCTCCAACCATCCCTAATCCGACACAAATGAAAACGATCATCACGATCATCGTTGTTCCTGACATAACTGACTCCTACTAATAATTCTAATCTTAGAATAGCAGTCTTATTGATTTCAGTTAGTGACAAAAGTCAGAGAAGGGAAGATGAGACTAAAATAAGGCTAACGGATTGTGCAACTGCAATAGGTGATTGCAATTGCACATGAACAAATTAGGCTTCGTAAGGAAGTGGGTCACTTGCATTATTTAATGAAAACGCCTCTAGACGCTCTTGGCATGCACCACATTTACCACAGGCTTTTTCACGACCGTTATAGCAAGTCCATGTGTTGCTATAATCTAAGCCCATTTTTAGACCATCTGTTAAAATTTCAATCTTTGAATTGTTTAAATATGGACAAACAATTTCAACTTCTTCGTAGTTAGCGATACGACATACGTCACTCATCTTTTCAACGAACTCAGGGCGGCAGTCAGGGTAAATGGCATGATCACCTGAGTGTGCGCCATAAAATACTTTGTTAGCTTTAAGTGATACCGCATAGCCAACAGCCAAAGACAGTAAGATCATATTACGGTTAGGCACAACCGTACTTTTCATGCTTTCTTCTTCGTAATGGCCTTCTGGCACTTCAATATCATCAGTAAGCGATGAGCCACCAATAAGCTGATTGATTGCAGAAATATCAACAACCTTATGGTGTACATTTAAATCAGCACAGACACTCGCAGCGACTTCTAGCTCTTTAACATGGCGCTGGCCATAGTTGAACGATAACGCATACACGTCAAAGCCTGATTTAATTGCTTTGTTTAACACTGTGTAAGAGTCCATTCCACCAGAATAGATTACGACGACTTTTTCACTCATAAGATTATTGCCTCGAATTTGATAGAGGTTTGCTTCAGGGCGCGATATACTACACGGCCGCTGAAAAAATAACAATTTTCACGGCCGATTTTTTGAGTTTGCTATGTTGTATTGGAGCTGCTTTGTACAAAGTTAATGAGATTTTTGAAACCATCCAGGGTGAAGCGAGTTTTACTGGTGTGCCGTCGATATTTTTGCGTTTGCAGGGCTGCCCAGTGGGTTGTGCTTGGTGTGATACCAAACAAACGTGGGAAACCAACGACACATATCTTGTAACTTTAGGCGAAACAGTCGAAAAGAAAGCGGATTCAGAAAAGTGGGCAAATGCGAGTATTGACGACATTATTAATTTGTTCAAAGAACGCGGCTATTTAGCAAAGCATGTGGTTATCACTGGTGGCGAACCCTGTATGTACGATTTAGTGCCTCTTTGCGAGCAACTTCATGAGGCCGGTTACACCACACAAATAGAAACCAGTGGCACCTTTGAAATATTAGCACCTGAATCAACCTGGGTAACTGTATCGCCAAAAATCAACATGCGCGGCGGCTATGATGTACTGACGTCAGCCATGCAAAGAGCAAATGAAATCAAACACCCAATCGCGATGCAAAAGCACGTTGATGAACTTGAAGCGCTATTCGAGCAAACAGGTGTGAGACCAGAACTGATTTACTTACAGCCAATCAGCCAAAAAGCCAAAGCAACTAAATTGGCTATTGAAACTTGTTTAAAGAAAAACTGGCGTTTATCGGTGCAAGTACACAAATACATTGGCATAAATTAATTATTATTTTTCTTAATGCTCAAAAAGAGAAAGCCCGTTTTTAACGGGCTTTTTTGTGTAAGATTTAAATTGAGTAAGCGCTTAGAGGCTTTGAGCATACATGTACAAAGATTTTAATATGCTCATTTTCTTTTCATTACCATCATGCTGATGCAATAAATTCTCCAGCGTTAACATAAAGTCTTCAGCGCCGATAGAAGGGTTATCTTCACCATGCATCAACTTGTTCTGACAATATTTACGCCATACATCTAATTCATGTGGTGTGAGCGTGTGCGGCCAGTTACGGGCTCTGTATCTAAATAACATAGTCGTAAATTTGACGTCATCAAACTCTAAATCAAATGAACCCAGTGACTCAGGTGCGGCGTCTCTGATCATCGCAAACTTGGCTTTATCTGCTTTTGACGTAAAGCCATTATAAAGCTGGTAATCAGGGTTAGTTGTGCTGCTAAAGTCAGCTTTATCGTTAAACACTTCTGCTACTTTGTCTCTTAATTCTGGGTGTGCTTTTAGCACTTTTAAATTCTCAAGACACTTTTCTCTGTCTATACCTAAACGTGCTGCATTTTCAGGAAGCAGAGTTTTAGCAGGCGCCAAAATAGGGCATTTGTTTAAATGCACCAACTTAAGACCAACTGGTAATTCATCTTCGCCTAAATCAGCATGCTTTGTATAAAGACGCTCACGTAATTGCTCAACGTCTAAATCAAGCAGCACTTGTGGGTCTTCAGTTAAGTTAAAACACACCACAGCATTTTTATTCACTGGGTGAAAGCTCATTGGTGCGATCCAGCTAGTACAGCCTTGAGTCGCAGGAATGCGCGAAGAGGTATGTACCAGTGGTTGCATGTTATAGACATCAACAAGATCAGCTAACGCCTTCTTGTTTCTTAACCCAAAGAAGAAGTTGAATAGTTTTGGCTGTTTTTCTTTGATTAACTTAGCCAGTGCAATCGTCGCGGTTACATCGCTCAGCGCGTCGTGCGCAGCGGCGTGTTCTATGCCATTGGCAACGGTTAGCTCTTCGAGTTTAAAACTTGGCGAACCATCTTCTTTTAATGGCCATTCAATACCCTCAGGTCTTAATGCGTAACAGGCACGCACTAAATCAATAATATCCCAGCGGCTGTTACCATTTTGCCATTCTCGCTCGTAGGGGTCATAAAAGTTTCTATACAATGAGTAACGCGTAACTTCATCATCAAAGCGAATACTGTTGTAGCCAGCCACACAGGTATTAGGGCGGCTAAATTCAGCATGGATCTTCGCCATAAATTCAGCTTCAACCAGGCCATGTTTAAGTGCATGTTGCGGTGTAATGCCAGTGATCAAACATGCTTCAGGGTGAGGTAAATAATCAGGGGCAGGTTTACAGTATTCTATTAAAGGCTCACCGATAATATTTAAGTTGTAATCGGTGCGAATACCTGCAAATTGACTCGGGCGGTCTTTTTGCGGGCTAGCCCCCCAAGTTTCATAGTCGTGCCAATAGATAGTAGGGATATCTTCAACGTTTTCTTGTGTGTGTAATTGATTGTTTTCTTGCATAAATCTTTAGCTATCTATGGTGCTTAATTGTTGGATTTTAACAAAAGCATAGTAACACATATGAAAAATAGCTTCGATTCTAAATGAGCCTGCCTTCTTGCATTAAACACAGCTTGTATTAAAGCAAATAGAGTAAAAGTGACTAGGCGGAAAATACCAAACTTTTTACCAAATAAGCTCGGGCCAGTTTATTGTTTTTGGCCCCAAGCCGAAATTAAAGAATAAAAAGCAAATACGGAGCATTTGGTGTATTCGCCGCCTAAAAACAAGCCGATGCTGAGCGGTACAAGGCACAACAAACAGCAAAAGCGAATTGGGACGTACTCACGGCAGAGCAAGAAAAAGCAATGCATGAGCATGGCCATGTGCTAGTTGAACGCCGGGTGTACCACATACAAGACGGCAAACTGACTTCGTTAAAAAAAGTTGAGTTTAACGACTTGGAACAATTTATAACAAATGAACCTACCAAAGCGCATTGGTCACACGCCAGAGAAGTGATAGAGTTAGCTTTTTCCTTTGCAGAACAAGAACAAAGGGAATCACCGATTAGTAATAAATTGAATAAAAACTTACTTCTCATTGGTGATCTTGAACTGGCTGAGTTGGTGCTACAAGGTAGAGCTTCAGCAATAGTCCAAGACGACTGGTGGGATGTGGGGATGATGGCTTGAGAGTATTATATTTCTACAAGCCACATTTTGTTTTAAAAATCTTCGAAAGCATCAATTAAAATGTCTTCATATGATGATTGAAGTTTTTTTAGTTTGTCTATTTCTTTCAAATGTTTATGAAATATTCCCAACAAAGCACTATCCAGAAACTGTGATAATTCAGGAGAAAGTTTAATTAAATTGATAACTGACACAATGTCTCGAGTTCCTTCATTACTAGGAACTAAACTTTTGTGATTGCTCCTTACCAATGATTCGGCTTCGCTTGCGGTCAACTTTTGAAGTTTATTCTTGTTTATTTTATTTAAATTAGCATCTAAATCAAAAGTTTTTATACCTATTAAAAAACCCGTTATTAATTTTTCTAACTTATCCGATAAGCTTTCCACTTTATATCCAGAGCCGAAAACAAAATCACTACGAAATATAATTGTACCGAATATTTCATTATTTTCGTTAATATGTAAAAAGAAGTTTAAAAAGATTTTTGAATAATTAAATGAGTCATGACTATCCATATTTTCTTGTAAAAAAGCTATATCTGATTCAAGAAGAGGGATTAAATAATGACTATTAAAATGAGTGTCATCAATATGGCTAAGATACTTTAATTGTTCATGAAAAAAATGGTTAGTTCTCTGATTTTTAAGGACTCTATTGTAGAGTCTTTCTTTGAAAGTAGTAGAGGATTCGTTTATGAATGCTGCCGAAAAGTACTCCATAATACTTTTATGAATGAAATGTATTTCTCCACTTTCTTCAAGCAGTAAACACGTATTATTTTTACAATCACTTAAAAATTTATATGAATCTACTGGTCTTATATTAAGATTATTGGAAACTTTATTTATATTTGATATTGCTTGATCAAGGGGAATACTTTTACCATTCACTTGTGCACACATAAATGAGTAAGCTTTAAAGAGCTTCTCAAGTTGATGAACATTTAGACCTGATTGGTATTTCCTAGTGAAGCCTGGTTTAGTAAAGTCATGTTCTTCAACTAGAACTGAAAATAGCCTTTTATAGAATTCATGAATCGAAGTTGGCAACTTAGGATAAGAATTATATGTAATACAAAGAAGGGTTAATAAAAGAGGCGTATCGATAAATTGATAGCTTTTTTTCTTTGAGACTAATGCTTTTTTTAATTGATTTGGTATTTCACTAGATAGGTCATCATCAATTGTTGAATATAGCTTGTCTATTACCTTGGGAAACTCATTTGCTTTTAACTTTGCAATTTGTACGACTTTAAATGAGTTCAAAAATTTTAGATTGTTAGAGGGGCGAGTAGTGATTATGATCTTTATATTAGGAAACTCATCAGCTAATTCAGCGATATAGTCGATAGTTTCAGCCATCTTACTTTCATGCACTTCGTCAAATGCATCAAGTAATAAAGTAAATTTTCCTGTTGATAGTAGCTCATTTAGATTAGCTTCAGAGGCACAAATTCCGTACTTACAAAGACTAGTTATAAGTAAACTTTTCAGGTTAGTATTAGATTTTACTTTCATTAGCTCGATAAAGATTGGAATCGTTATAGCTTCACGAAGGGCAGAACTCGCTAACTTTCTTAACATTATCGATTTACCCTGGCCAACTGTTCCTTCTATAATTAAGTGCTTAATTGAGCTAATATCTTTCAAGCTTGTTACAGGGACAGACTCAATTCCAGTATTAATTTTTGATGGGTAATAAAATTCAAGAAAGGAAATAGATGAGTGAGAGCGCCAAATAGTTTTTACCTTCTCCACCTTAAAAGCTTCATTAATGGCTATAGAAGCACTGACATTTATTTTTGTTATGTTTTGACTCTTTATTTGATTGAATGCTTCTTCAAAAAGTTTCGTTGTTATACTAGTTAATATAGGTTCAAGCATTATTGGATTTCCTTACTTTTATTTAAAAGTAAAAATAACATTTTAAGTATCATATACCTATTAATTTTCTATCAAATCAAACTGTTCATGCTTAGGCAGGGCTTTAACTAATGATATCGCAATTTTTGCTGTATCTTTTCTTGGTGGGTTTAAGAAATGTTTGAAAGCAATTGTAGTAACAAATGTTGCCCCACATTCTTTACTATTAGTACACGAACAATATAAATCAGCAACGCCCGTTGATTGATTCTCTCTCGATGTAATGATTGCTTTGCTTTCACAGTTAGGGCAATTCACTCTCATAACTCTGCACCAAATACCTAAATAAAGAACTGTGATTATATACAGTGGTTGGTGTGCTGGCAAACAACCGTCAGAACATCTAACAAGATACCAAAGTGCCAAAAAATTCACTCCTCCTCGCCTTCCGCTTTCGCACAAAAAATGCGTCAAATTGACAAAGCTAGTGACAGCCATATTAAAGCTAACCCAAGTAAATAAAGGATCTAGGTAATTGTTGAATAGGATCTGATTGTCAAAGTTGTGACACGCTTTGACATGAAAGTGACAACAAAACCCTAAAATTCATTGTAAAAATTGAAAATCTAAATATGCTTAAATAATTATTACTTAACTCATAACTATTTTATGAAATACTTATTTAAAGGAATGCAAACCCAAGAACGTTTTGAACTGCTTTTATCGTTAACTCGAATACAAAGTGAGAGTTTGATCAATGCGCTTAACGATTACTTAGTCAGAGGTATGGATAAAAAAGCGGCGGCACTTGCAAATGGTGTTGAAATGCCAAACTTCTCAGCGGCACTTAAAAAGTTAGAAGAAAAAGCACAAATTATCGAAAAAATAAAGGAACTTGATGCTTTTCAATAGATTAACAATCATTCTTAGGGTAGCTTTAATAAAGTTGTAACTATCTAAAACAAGGAATAGTAATGGAAGCAAGTGATAGAAAACTAAAATTCATGCTTTTTTGTTCTGCAGTAGCTCTAATTTTTACTGTGTTGAACCCAATTGAAGAAATGTTCTATTTACAACTAGCATGTTTTGTTATTCCTCTTACGTTACCGAAAGATTGGTTTGAGCCTTCCTATGAATTTGATGAACCAATAAAAGTTAAGAAAGAAATTACTCTAGAATATTATGATGAAGTCATAAGCATTTATGGCATTATTCCTGAGGATAGCTGGATAAAGCTTTTAAAATATCTCGATGAAGAAGAGTATAATGATTTTGATTACTACGACTTAATGTGTTTAATCGACTTCGAAATAATAGATAACTTTCAAAATGCTTATGAAGAAAGTACTTCTGATATAGATGATTTAAGTGAGGAAGGGTATCTGTATACAGAAAACCTAAGAAAAATTTGTGGGGAGCATTCTCTATTTAATATGCGCGATATAGTTTATAGATTAGAAAATGAATCACTTGAACGAGAAAGTTTGAATTGATTTGGTGAAAACTCCGAACATTTTTTTTCTCAAAAATGCACGAAACAACCTCATAAGCCCAAGTGTTGATACTGCAATACCAACTATCACAAACTCAAAGTACCAGTGCGCACCGTTATAGCCCATTGCTTTCCAGTCAGCAGCCATATATGGCTGCATTGGCTTAATCAGGTGGCAAAAAACAAAGTTAAAAAGAACAAAATAATAATCTCATCAATAAAAGTTTTGTCTCGGTTCTTTAGTGTCAGTAACTCATAATCAGCGTCGTTTTGTTCTGCTTGCTCACATCGATTGTCTTTGCATTAAATTGGGCAATCTTGAAATTTTTTTCTGCTTTGGAAGTTTCATCCGAAATGTGTGTTCTCCCTCAAGAGTCTCAAGATAATATTTATGTGCAGTTCCTTTTTTGGATAAAAATATGTTGACTGCATTAATTTTTTTCAATAAGAATAGATGTGGCGGCAACATTGTGAAGAAAACTAATGTTTCAAGGTTGGTTTTATCATTTGTTTACTTCTGCATGCAGTTTTGCTGTTTTTTTATTAAAGATATTAATAACAGGAAATTAATAATGTCACTAAAAATCAAATTAAATACTAAAACTCTTAAAAATTTATCAAGAGATTCTCGAGCTATACCTGGTGATTTAACCCCTCAAGTAGTAGGTGGAGGTCTTACTCCTAATACTACAAACTTTCAAACTTATTGGGGTTGTGGTGGAACTGGTACCGGTGGCGGCGGTGGTGGTGGTGACGCGACAAGACGCTGTATTTCTATGGAAGTTCCAAACTGTAAACATAAAGGTCATTAAACAAAGCGCTTTTTATGTTTTAACACTTTGATGAATTTCAATCATTAATTGTGGATGAATAATAGACATTAATAATCAAAATTAATGTCTATCTATAAAAAATTAATTTACTTACTCACGCCCTTCAGTTTCTCTACTGTACGCAACCCAGCAAGGCCGAGCATTGCAAGCGTAAGCTCAAGCATTACTGCAAGAGGTATTCCGGGCTTGCCCATGTCAGGAAAGAGCCAAGTGAGAAGGGGATTGTTCACAAAGGCAAATAAAAAGCCTAAGCCACACACCAACATTAAGAAAGGTCGAGCACCCGCAACAAAAATGCTGCGGTGTGCTGCCTGTACTTCATTCACTTTGGTTTGAGCCAGTTGTGGCCTTTGCGCTAGTCGTTGTTTTACTGTCTCAAGAGTTAACTCTTCTTCTTTTGAGGTAAACAATTCGTCGAGTACATCGCCAACTGCTTTAACAGGTTCTGCGGTACCAACATTAAATACTTTTGATAACCAGCCCATCACTTACCCCTAAATTTATTAATCATATTCATAGGATCTTTACTAAACCTTTGCCCCAAATTATTCAGGCCATTGAACAAGTGCGGGGCCAAATATGCCCCCACACCAATAAAGCCAGATCGGGCGCTTTCGGCTACTTGCCAAAAGTCACAAAAGCTAGATACCAAATAAGCCGCAAGTAATGCCATGAGCGCATTAAAAAAGTAACGGCCAAAAGTAAACGCATGGGGCGATAAGTAGAGCTGAACCGCAGCAGCGGCCATGCTGATAACAACAAACTGCACAATCTGTTTAAGGTGTATAAGGTCCATTATTCTGCGTCCTTGCTTGGGTTTAAGTCGGAATATTCAGGTACTGCAAAATCAATGTGCAACTAGCTTAGCAAGTAACGGTTAATACCTTGCATAGTTTTTTTCGCCAATTTTTTCAATTCAATCTTATCGTGAAGTAAATATCGACGCCCATCATTTTTCTGATGGGCTATTTAGGGGAGTCTTCTGTAAATAATTAGATTAATGACTCAGTAAAAAACGATTTAAGTTAGAAGAATGAACACTAGAACTAGTCTTTTTATATCTAAGATTAAGTTGATCAGATGCAATTTCCTCGTCTCCGATCACAATACTGAAATTACATTTTTTCTTGAATGCATCTCTAACTCGATAGCCAATGCTATTATTTGAGTCATCGATAAAGCAGGAAATATTGGCACACTTCAATTGAGATTTTAGTTGCTGACAATAATCAATATGTTCTTTTGAAACAGGCAACAGTACAATTGAATAAGGGTTTAAAGCTACAGGCAGACGACCATGGTAGTGTTCAAGCAAGACTGCGATAAAACGCTCAAGTGATCCCAGCACTGCTCTATGTAAAATAACAGGGTGCTCCTTTTCACCTGCTTCGTTAATAAATGCACAGTCGAATTTTTCTGCGAGAAAGTAGTCAAGTTGAAATGTTCCACATTGCCAGTCTCTCCCCAGTGAGTCTTTAAGAATAAATTCTATTTTTGCACCGTAAAAAGCACCTTCGCCTTCTACAAGTTCAAAAACAATATCTTGTTCAGCCAACCCTTCTTGTAAGAGCATTTCAGAACGATCCCATAATTTATCAGACCCTAGCTTATTATCGGGCCGTAATGAAACTTTAACTTTAATCAACTCTCTACTAAATCCGAAGAATTGGTACATCTCGAAAAGTAACTGGCAGTAGAGCTTTAATTCATTCTTAATCTGTGCTTCACGACAAAATATATGTCCATCATCTTGGTTAAATGCTCTGAGCCTAAAAAGACCGTTTAATGCACCTGAGGGTTCATTTCTGTGGCAAAGACCAAACTCAGCAACACGAAAAGGTAGCTCTTTGTAGGAGTGAACCATGTCGTTGAATATATTAATGTGAAAGGGGCAACTCATCGGTTTAACAGAAAGGTTATTTTGCGAGAGATGGAACATGTTGTCACTATACTTCTCACTATGTCCCGAGTTTTGCCAAAGAGAATCGTTTGCAAGGACTGGACTTTTTACTTCTCTGTACTCATATCTATCTAACATTGAGCGTATATAGCCCTCAATACGCCTATACAATTCATGTCCTTTAGGATACCAGTCAACCATACCTGCGGAGTTTTCGGAAATGTTGAAAAGCTGAAGCTGTTTACCAAGTTTGCGGTGCTCATTAATCATTGTTGTCTCACTTTAAGTTTCGTTAATGTGTGACATGAACTGAACATACTAAAAAGGCTGACAATTCATGTCAGCCTTTTTTAATCAAACAAGTGCTAACACGACAATTAGGTGGTTGTCGTGGTGGTTGTGTTTTTAAAAATTGAAAAGCTTGATTTCACAAAAATACACTATGTTTTGATATAACATATCAAGGTTATTTAAGAGTTGGTTTTAAGTCAATACTGAATCAAATCTTTTTATAAAAATGGCTGCTTACTGCTTCAATTTATCTGTTCAGACCAAGTAAGTGTTCTGAATCAAAGCTGTCTTGATCTTCTTTCTATTACAGCGTTTTAACCTAGCTTCCAAATTTGAGAGGTAAAAGTACATTTTTTTAGGTGTTCTTATAAATGAAATCTAATTTACATATTGAAAGGGACTTTTGCTCTATAAAGTTACAAAGTTATATAAAACAATGTGTTATTGGTTTTATCAAATAGTTTTGTAAAAAATAGCAGGGATGCAATTAACGACATTTTATATGTAACTGATTATTTTTAGCTGATTAATTTTATTTTTCTACTGCGTCATACACTAAAAAATGTCAAACCTAACTAATAATTTCGATTTTTATAATTTTTTTAGGTAGGCAGCCGAACCGAGAATTGAGGTTTTTATAATTGAATGCAAAAAATAAGTTGCTATGTTTTGCATCCACACATTTAGCAGAGAATTGTTATTTGATTATCTCGATATCTCTTTGATGATGTAGTGTGATTTGAAGTTCACCTCTGACTTCTTCTACAACACCTGAAGCACAGATAGTTTGCCCTTGTGTGTTTTTAAAGCCTTCCCACTTTTTTTGAAGCTTTTTAGCGATATTTGAATTAAAGGAAAAGCTAATATTAGAGTTTGGGTATTTTCCATCTACATCGAGTTTGATATTTGCTCTTAATTTTCTGACATCACTTAATTGTCCGCATACAGTGACAAGTGAATTTAGATGATTGTAAGCTTCATGAGAAGCAATTTTATCAGGAGATGAGAATGCAGAAAAAGAAATCAAAGATATGCAAATTAGAGTTAGCTTGTTCATTATAAATCCTTTATTTATATTGCCTTACAAAAATAAGTTTAGAGCTTACATTTTAAATTTCAAGCTGGTTTATTTTCAAACTACTAAAGTGTTCATGTAAATACATCTTCAAGTGTCAAATTTAATTTTTACGTAAAATTAGCAACTAGCATTTAGACACAAAAAAAGCGCCATTCGGCGCTTTGTACTTTAACTTACATTACTTTGGGATAATGGGTAAATCAAATCTCTGTGTGATGAAGTAGGGTATCTACAATGTCACTGAATTTATTTGCGCGCTTCACTGTGTACAAATTTAAGCCAACCACTTTTGCTAAATCAATCACCCCAAAATAGCCGATAAAATTTGTTTGTGTGTCATCAGTCACAAGCAAGAACTCTGAGCCAGTTTGTTCCATGGTTTTGGTTATACTGCCAACGGTTGACTGCTCAACTTGCTTCAGATTAGTTTGTTGTAGCGTATTGATTGGTAGCATAACATCGCCAATTGTAAGCTCTTTACGATGGCAATTTAATCTGTCTGCGGTCGCTAATATATGACGGCTACCTAGTCTGGCATTTGAAATTAGGCCAACTATTTTATCTTTGGTATCAATAACAAAACTCATTTTATGATGTGTTTTGTTAAGTATTAGCTCTACCTCATCAAGACGCGTATCTATTTCAATATGCTGAATTGGGTTAAGCACAAGGTTATGCATTAGCTGTAAAGCTGGTTCATTTTCATCAATTAATTGATTATATGTGTTAGCAAATTTAACAGGAGCAAAAGTTAAGTTAGATGCAGTTTGTGTTTCTAATGGTGTAAATGCGTTCATGAGTCACCTCTTTAAAAAATTAATAAGCACGAAAGTTCGATATTAATTTTTGATAGGTGGTGCTCTTATTGGTGAAAACTCAATTTGTACTGTAGTAGCAGAAATTGAAAGAACAAACTCAGAGTGGTTTATCGGGCCTTTGATTATATCTGCTGAAGAAATAATGGTGTCGTCTAGATCGTCGATGACATTAACATTATCTTGATCTATCGCTACAGAATTTACAGACAAAAGAGTGTCGTGCTCGGCAGCTTGCGCGGTCGAGACATTAACTAAGCTGAAAACGCAAAAAAGCGTAAATATCTTAATTATGTTCATACTTCACCGTATTTAACACTCTAATAAACCCATAACTTCAATTTATGGGTGACCCAAATAAAAAACAAGACTTAATATGTAACAACGTATAAATCTTAGGTGAGTATGATACGCCGTGAATCTGAACTGGTTATGAATCGAACAGGTTGTGAATTAAAAAAGGTTTTTGGTGGGGGTTATAAATTAAAAGGCAGTTGCTTGCCCAAAGGAGCTAAAAGCCCCAGCAATTAAAATACTGGGGCTTGCGAGGCTTAATCTAGTTTTTCTAAATTCTTAGCAGCGTTTGGGTCATTGAAAACATGTGTATCGAACTCGTTTTCAGACTTGGCAACAACACACGTTACCATACAGTCGCCCGTTACATTTACAGCTGTTCGTGTCATATCAAGCAGTCGGTCAACGCCCATAATGATAGCAATACCTTCAACTGGCAGACCTACTTGATTAAGTACCATTGCAAGCATGATAAGACCCACACCAGGCACACCAGCAGTGCCCACAGAAGCAAGTGTAGCGGTTAGAATAACCATTAGGTAATCACTAATTGTTAAATCAACAGCGAAAACTTGCGCGATAAATACAGTCGCAACACCTTGCATGATGGCAGTACCATCCATGTTAATTGTCGCCCCAAGAGGCACGGTGAAAGACGCAACAGAGTTGTGTGCACCAAGCTTTTTAGTGGCTGTTTCGAGGGTTACTGGCATAGTCGCACTTGAGCTTGATGTACTGAATGCGAACATACATGCGTCTTTCATTTTAGTTAGGAAGGTAACAGGGCTTAAACCCGTTAGAACTTTTAAAAGTGCAGAGTAGTTGATGAGTGCATGAATAAATAGAGCGGCCAATACAGTAAAGAAGTATTTTGCTAAACCTAGGATCAAACCCATTTCAATGGTTGTAAATAACTTAGCCATTAAACAGAAAACACCAATTGGCGCTAAGTTCATTAAAATAGTCACAAGTTTAAGCACAACCGTGTTCAAATCATCAAACACTTTTGCAATACGTTTACCCGGCTCACCACTCAGTGCCATTGCAATACCAAATAAAAGCGCAAATACGATAACTTGTAACATGTTACCTTCAGCCATCGCATTGATTGGGTTAGTAGGGAACATGTTGATGATAACTTGAGTCAGGGTTGGTGCTTGTTTGGCGTCAAATGCTGCTTCTGTAGGTACGTCATATCCCACACCTGGGCTAACTAATAATGCAAGTGAGATTGCGACGGTAATGGCCACTGCTGTTGTGGTTAAGTAAAGTGCGATTGATTTACCACCTAAACGACCTAACTTTTTTGGGTCGCTTAAGCTACATGTACCACATACCAAAGAAATAAAAACTAAAGGCACAACCAGCATTCTTAAGCTGGCAATGAAAATTTGCCCACCTATGTGAAATAAGCCGTCTACAAAAAAGCCTTTTAAAGCTAAATCGAATAGTCCTAGAGGGATAAAAACGTCTTCTTTTTCACCAAGAATAAATTGAAAAAGCAGGCCTAGAAAAACACCCGCAACCATGCCCAGCATGATGCGAGTGGTTAAACTCATCTTATTATTTTGTGTCATATCGATTGTTAGATTTTTTTAAATTCGTAATAGCCTACCAGCATGGTGCCCTGAGACCAAAAAAAAACGTTAAATAGTTAAGAAAAAGTTGTGATTTTTAATCACTTTATAAGGTAACATGAAGAGATAATAATTTTAATTCAGCTAGGGAGAGGGGGTAATGCCTTTGATGCGCTGGTTTAGCATTTTGTTGTTTTCCTTATTAGTCACAGCTTGTGGCGGCGGCGGAACAATAGATAAAACGAACAATAATACTGGAGATGGTGGTTCTTCAAGCGATTATCAACTTACGTTATCGATTTTAGAACAAACGACAGAGCTTTCTCTGCAAACCCCCCTCACAATTGAAGCCACACTGAATAATGACGGAGCGGCTGTAGCCAATACCCGTATTAATTTCACGGCTGACGAATATGCCCGTTTTGATGGTCCGGCATCAGTGTTGACCAATAGTGAAGGTAAAGCTACGGTCAAGCTACTACCAACAAATCAGGAAGGTGCTGGTGAAATAACAGCTTCTGCATCGGTGTCTGAAATTACAGTAGAACAAAGCATTGATTATTCAGGTATGGGCGATGGCGGGCTGCAGCTGACAACAGATATTGTTGATCTTTCAGGGAATCTAATAAGCGCGGAAAATCCGCTAAGCCAATCGAAAAGCGCTTTAGTGCGTACCACACTATTATTCGACGGCAATCCTCGAGTAGGCGAGACGATAGATTTTCAATTAGACTCACTTGCCTCTACAAATAGTAACGCTAAAGTTGAAACTAACTCTCAGGGTATTGCTGTTTTAGCAATACATGCAACGAAAGAAGTTGGAGTCGGTGAGGTTATCGCCACCTATCAAGAAGCGCAATCAGTGGCTAATTTTACGACTTCAGGAAATCCGTTTTTTGGTGAAGAAGTTTATGCAATCACTTTGAATGGTATAAATGCTTTGACGGGTGAATCTCTCTCTAATTTGAGTGTTGCAACCCCCATCACGTTAGAAGCAACGCTTTTATTAAACGGCCAAGCCTTAAGTAACCAAACAATAGAATTTTCGGGTGATAACACTTCTGAGTTGCAAAGAACATCTGGGCTAACAGATGCTGACGGAAAAACATCAACAGTTTTAAAAGCAAATACGGTTAAAGGCTCTGGTATTGTTAACGTTACTTTCACTCCTCAATCTGGCACACAGGTAACTGAAAGCTTTAATTTCACATCTTTAGGCGATGGCGGCATTCAAATGAGCCTTACAGTGCTTGACAGTGAAGGTAATGAGATTAATGAAACAAATCCTCTCAGTGTTGCAAAACCAGCGATTGTAACTGTTAAAGTAGTTGAAGATCAGGTTGAAAAGCCTGGTGCTATTGTGGAGGTGGATGCAGGAACTCAAGCTTCGTTAGATTTCTCAAGCCGATTAACGCAAACCAATGGCGAAGCTATGTTTATTCTCAAGCCCAATACAGAAAAAGGGCTTGGAGTTATTACTGCGACTTATAAAGGCACAAGTCAATCACCTTCTACAGACAATATTAATGTGCAAAACACGTACTTTTCAATGGGTTTTAGTACAGATAGTATTGCGATTGATATTACGATTACTGACTCAACCGGTAATTTAATAACAGATACGAATAGAATTGGTGAAAATAAAGATGCATTTGTAACTATTACTCTAACTGAAGGTAACACGCCACTTGCCAACAAATTCATTACTGTTGATGTAGGTCAAAAAGGTGTTACCGTCCCAAGTGATGGTCGAGTTGTGACCGACACAAATGGACAGGCCAGACTAGTATTACAAGCCAACACCCAAACTGGTGCAGAAGCACTAACCGCTACATACACGCATAATGATGATTCAGATGTTGTTGGTGTTGAACCGTATTATACTGATGGTAATCCTAAGTTTGATATTGACCCTTACAAATTTGTATTCGTAGCGAAAAACGAAAGTGACTCGAATGTTTCTAATCAGTTATCAGGTACTAACCCGCTAATTTTAGAAGCTCAGCTTCTCTTCAATAACTCACCAGTAGCAAATAGTCGAGTGAGATTCGCGGTTGATGAATTTGCAACGCTGGATCACAAATCAGGCTCAATTTTGACCGACAGCCAAGGTATAGCATCAGTTCGTTTACTTGATAATGACCTCGAGGGGGCAGGTCGAGCAACTGTGACTTTCGAAAAAGAAGATGGTGATTTGGAGGCAAGGCTTGATTTCAACAGTGCTGGCACTGGTGGTATTACATTAACTGTCGGGCAAGTATTAGACGAAAATGGGCAACCAATTACGTCTGAAAACCCAGTTTCAGCCATTACTAATGGTTATGTTACAGTCAGTCTGACAGAAAACAACCAGCCTATAAATAATGCACTAATCCTAGTTCAAGGTGATGCTATTGCAACTACCCGTCCAAGTAACGGTAAAATTGCAACTGACTCAAATGGTCAGGCAACCTTTGAGCTTATACCAACAACTGAAGCCGGGTTAGGTGAATTCACTGTAACCTATCAGCAAACCGAAAATCTTAGTTTTACAGAAGAAGCATTTTTTCATTCTTCTGGTAACCCAAGGGATGAAACCAGCACTTACGACATAGATATTAGAATATTGACTGGGTGTAATGACGATTGGGATGCAAATCGTGAAACAGCAGAGCTGGACCCAAATGACGTAAATACTGGCTGTACTGACTCTAGTCGTATTAGTTCAAATGAATTGGCAGAAGTTTTTGTTAAGCTATCATCTAAGCAAAGTGGTACAGCTTTAACTCGTGAAATTGTCAATGTATCAACAACCATTGGTCAGATTTTACCAAGTAGTGGTACAGCATTGACTGATGAATTTGGTGTTGCCTTATTAAAGCTTCAGCCAGGTGATAGTGGTGGTGCAGGTACTGTGTCTGCAACTTATGATGGAGAGACAAATACCAGTAACTTCTCAGTTGGTGTTGTTGATCTAGAGATCAGCCTTGATAATGGCCTAGATGAGGGCGTTACTGAACTCAAAGCGGGTGGTAGTACAGTTATTACAGCAACGCTTCGTGATGAAGAGGGTAATTTATATCTAACACCTGCCGACGTAAACTTCTCTTCAGTGTGTGCTGCGAATGAAGAAGCACAACTTGATGCGCAAGTTAAATCATCCAATGGAGAGGCCACAGCAACTTACCGAGCGAATGGTTGTAGTATTACAGATACAATTACAGCAACTGTTGAAGCGGGCGGTAATAACTTTGTTAACTCTATCGAATTGACAGTCAGCGAGTCGCCAGCACAAGCTCTCAAGTTTTTAACAACCAATGAAAATTTTGAGCAGTTTATTGCACTACCACCTGGTGAAGGTGGCGCGCCCACATTATCCGTTGTTGAATTTCAACTTTTAGACGAAGACACAAATCCGATCAAACAAAAGCGTATCGACTTCAGACTTACTGATGGAATTGGTGCAGCAAGTTTAACCCAATCATCTAGCAGTACTGATAACGAGGGTAAGGCACAAACCACAGTGACTTCAGGTATAGTACCAAGTCCTCTAGTAGTTGAAGCATGTTATGTTCCAGACGACTTAATTGAGCAAGTTGAGAACACTGATAAACAGGTAACCTGTTGGCCAGATGACTTTGACCGCTGTAATGTTGACCCTCGCCCTGATGATTGCCCTGCCGGAGGTTATGTACTTGTACCAATTTCTGAGCAAATCACAGGTGTGTCATCACGTATTCTTTTGAGTTCTGGTGTAACTGATCAAGATAGCTTTGATGCTGAGTTAGTAACAAAAAATATTAATGCGTTAGATTATGTGGGCGCGACTGTGGACATTAATATTTTCTTTGGTGATCAATTTAATCAACTCAGTGGTGATGGAGTTACTGCAACTGTAGAAGCAAACTCAGGAGTAGTTGGAACCTTTGATGGAGAAGAGTTCACGCCTCTGTATAACTGTTCTAGTGTTGATGCAACTTGTACGTTGACATGGAGAAGGCAAGGTGATGTTCCTTTCTCTGACAGCGCTTGGGGCAACCAAATCGGTGAGGTATGTGATACATATTTTGGAAAATCAGCGCCATGTATTGGTGCTTACCCAACTACTGATGGCAGTGTTACAGACGATGATGGCAATATCATCAACAATATTGTACAAGGTGGGAGAGTTAACTTTTTAGTTGTTGCTAAAGGACAAGAAAGTTTTATTGACAGGCCAAGTTCAGACGGAATTGATAGACGAAATGGCCGTTTTGATGAAGGTGAATTTTATTATAGTTTTGATAGACCCGAAGCATTTATAGATTTTAATGGAAATGGTCAATTTGATGGTGCAAATCTTTGCTCTCAAAGCTCTGAAGATGATGTTGACCCAAATACTGATGCGTGTGAACCTAAACAATCTGACGGTGGGGTATTTGAAACCTTTAGAGACTTAAATAATGATGGTTTATATACAGATGCCAATGGTGTATATGACGGTTTACTTTGCGGAGAAGTAGCCCAAGCGTCTGGAAAGTGTAATAAAGGTCTTATTGAGGTAAGGCGAAATTTAGAGCTTATTCTTTCTGACGATGAACCGTTTGTTCGTTTTGCCGTACCATCTACGTATGGTGGTGTTAATTGCGCGTCTCAAAACGGCCTTACTCTTGAAACTTCTGATAACTCAACTTACTGTGATATCTCTTCTGTTACATTGGGCGACGCTGGTGTTGAAAGTGTGCCGATTTATATATTTTATTCAGATGTTAATGGCAATCCATTGCCCGCAGGTACTGAAATCGAGGTAACAACCACCAATGGTAAACTTGATTTATTCGCTGGTGATGCTGTTGTTCCAAATAAGCTAAGTAATGAAACAAGTTTTTCAATTGCAAACTTGAGCCGTGAAGTAGAGTCAAACGGTCAAGAAGTAGGTCTTCTGTCTATTCAGTTTACCTTCACTAAACCTGATGGCAATAACGAGGTAATATCCTACTCACTAAGCGTGGATGACGCCAATCCATAACCCTACTTGAAAAAATGCCAACCTAACGGTTGGCATTTTTGCATTGTTTCCATTATATTGCGCAGCTTACTTATTGCTTGATACATTTTTGCTTAAAATTGCAACAAAAACTGTGTAATTAATCATTAATCAGCTAAAACTTTGTATTAAAAGCTTGTAACAATAGGTGTTTGTAGATATACCTATAAATATTCACGCCCGATGGGCATACACCAAGATGAGTCAGAATAGGCAGCTATGGGCAAATCGTTAGTAATTGTAGAGTCACCTGCAAAGGCGAAAACAATTAATAAATACTTAGGCAAAGACTACATTGTTAAATCAAGTGTAGGTCATGTGCGCGACCTTCCGACCTCAGGTGCGGGTAAAACAAAAGGGCTAGCGACCAAATCTCCGGCAGAAGTAAGAAAAATGTCGCCGGAAGAAAAAGCCACATATAAGAAGAACAAAGATTACGCAAATCTAGTCGCTCGTATGGGGATCGATCCTGAAAAAGGGTGGGAGCCACATTACGAAGTACTTCCAGGCAAAGAAAAAGTCGTACAAGAACTTAAAAAACTCGCAGAAAATGCTGACCACATCTATCTAGCAACCGATTTAGATAGAGAGGGAGAGGCAATTGCTTGGCACCTTGAAGAAATCATTGGTGGTGAGCCAGAAAAGTATAAGCGCGTTGTTTTCAACGAAATCACCAAAAATGCGATTCAGCAAGCATTCGAAGCGCCAGGTCAATTAAATACTGATATGGTTTACGCGCAACAGGCGCGCCGTTTCTTGGACCGTGTTGTTGGCTTCATGGTTTCGCCTTTATTGTGGCAGAAAGTCGCTCGTGGTTTGTCCGCGGGTCGTGTACAGTCAGTTGCAGTAAGACTGCTGGTAGAACGTGAACGTGAAATCAAAGCGTTTATTCCTGAAGAGTATTGGGATATTCACGCAGACACAAAAACCAAAGCTGAAGATGTTCGCTTTGCGGTCACCAAGTTCCAAGGCCAAGCGTTTAAGCCTGTGAACGAAGCTCAAGCTATGGCGGCGGTTAATACTATTGAGTCTTCTTCATTAAGCGTTGTTAAAGTAGAAGAAAAGCCAAGTAAGAGTAAGCCAAGCGCCCCATTCATCACATCGACGATGCAGCAGGCTGCAAGCACTCGCTTGGGTTATGGTGTTAAGAAGACCATGATGTTGGCTCAGCGTCTTTATGAAGCTGGTTACATTACGTATATGCGTACTGACTCAACCAACCTTTCGAATGACGCGGTTGCAATGTGTCGTGACTACATTACAGATAACTTTGGTAATAAGTATTTGCCAGAGAATCCGATTAAATACAGTGCAAAAGGCAATGCGCAAGAGGCGCACGAAGCAATTCGTCCATCTGATGTAAACGTATTATCAGGCCATGTAGAAGGCGTTGATGCTGATGCTAAAAAGCTATATGAGCTTATTTGGCGTCAATTCGTTGCGTGTCAAATGACACCGGCAGAATACGACTTAACAACCATTACGGTTGGTGCGGGTGATTACACGCTAAAAGCCCGTGGTCGAGTACTACGTTTTGATGGTTGGACTAAAGTACAGCCTTCAGTTCGTAAGAAAAATGAAGAAGACCAATCACTACCAGCGGTAGCGGTGGGCGATATTGTTGACCTAGTGGCTTTAGACCCTAAGCAGCACTTTACTAAGCCACCTGCACGTTACTCTGAAGCCAGTTTAGTAAAAGAACTTGAAAAGCGTGGTATCGGTCGTCCTTCAACATACGCAGCAATTATTTCAACCATTCAAGACCGTGGTTATGTACGGGTTGAAAACCGTCGCTTCTTTGCTGAAAAAATGGGTGAGATCGTTACTGACCGATTAGTAGAGAACTTCAACGATCTAATGAACTTCGACTTCACCGCGAAGATGGAAGGGCGCTTAGATGACATCGCTGAAGGCGAGCGTATTTGGACTCAGGTACTTGATAAATTTTACGCTGATTTCAAAGAGCAGTTAGAAGTTGCTGGTGGTGATGAAGAAAATGGCGGTATGCGTCAGAACGTCATGGTTGAGACGGATATTGATTGTCCGACCTGTAATCGCAAGATGGGTATTCGCACGGCTTCTACAGGGGTTTTCTTAGGCTGCACAGGTTATAATTTACCGCCGAAAGAGCGCTGTACGACAACGATGAACTTAGTTTCTGGTGATGAAGCGGTTGCTGCAGATGTAGAAGACGTTGAAACTGAAACCCTGATGCAGATGAAACGTTGCCCAATTTGTGAAACGGCTATGGACTCTTATCTAATTGATGAAACCCGTAAGCTTCATGTTTGTGGTAACAACCCAGGTTGTAGCGGTTATATCGTTGAACAAGGCACGTTTAAGATCAAAGGCTATGACGGTCCAGTTATTGACTGTGATAAGTGTGGTTCAGAGATGCAGCTTAAATCCGGTCGATTTGGCAAGTATTTCGGTTGTACCAACGAAGACTGTAAAAACACGCGTAAACTTCTAAAGAGCGGTGAGCCAGCGCCACCGAAAGAAGATCCCGTGCATTTACCAGAATTACCTTGTGAAAAGTCTGAAGCGTATTTTGTATTACGTGATGGTGCCTCGGGTATCTTCTTAGCGGCACACACATTCCCTAAATCTAGGGAGACACGTGCGCCTAAAGTTGCAGAGCTAAAACAGTTCAGAGATAGAATTTCACCTAAGTTCTATTACCTTGCGGATGCACCTGAAAAAGATTCAGATGGTAATTTAGCCGTTGTACGCTACTCGCGCAAAACTAAGACTCAGTATGTAATGACTGAAGTCGAAGGTAAAGCGACAGGCTGGAAAGCAACGTATGAAAACGGTAAATGGGTTGAAGAAGATAAGCCAAAAAAGAAAAAGGCTGCTAAGTAATACTCTTTAGCTTTTTATTGTGAAAACCCGAGCTCAGCTCGGGTTTTTTATATGTGTTTTTTAATTCATTTTATTTTTTAAGCGGAAATACGAAAATTACTGTAGTGATCTAGTCGAATACTCGACAAAAAGCGTATGTTTCTACATGTATATCAATGTCCTAAAGTTGCTGGAGTTTGAAAAGCTTGTTTATTTATGAATCTTGTTCTGAAGCGATAAGTAAGCGCTCATATAGAGCGCTTACTTAAAAGAAAAATATAGTTTAGAGGTTGGTATATAGTTGTTTAGACGAATTGCGATTGGCAAAACAGGCAACGATAAAATAGCAGCAAGCTAAAGCAAGACTCCCTGTTGAGACCTCTTCTGTCTCAACAACAACACCAGTAATTGCCAGTACAAAGCCCAATGTAAAGACCAGAGCAATACTAAAGAAAGCTGTCTTTTTACAATAGTTACCCACTGAAAAACATAAGAGTACGCCTGCGGTATTTACCAATGCATAAGCAGCAGTAAATCTGAAATTCGGCTCATCGAATCTGAGAAACTCTATGGTTCCAGCCAGTGACAAAGAGCAAACCAGTATACAAAGCGCATACTTTTCACATGCTTTTGCATAGGCTGTTTTCGCTTCATTGACACTGCTGTAAATGGGTAAAGTGATCAATGTTCCCCATGCTTGTTGCCTCTGTATTCTTGTCCATAAGATCATAAAAGCAAGAATGCACACAAGATTAGAAAATATAAACAAGCTAGGTCTGCCCGCTACATAAAAGTAATTTAAGGTAAGTAAGGCAACAAATATTATTAGCAAGAGTACAGTGTATTGTATGAGCGAGCGGCCCATAAAATAGCTCAATGGGAAAAAGAATTTATTTAATCCTTGTCCATATCCCTTTAAAAAACCTTTAGGGATAGGAGACCAACCAGACTGAAGTGCATGTTTATAATCAACTAGCGCTTGAGCTTGCCATTTGAACGCTGTACCAAAGTGCTTTCTAAACAGCACTAAATTAATGTTTAAGATCACAGCTAAAGCGGCTACCCAAGTAGGTACTTCTTTGAAAACAATAGTAAACCCGATAATTGCAAAGAAAAAATAGGCACTTGAGTTAAACATTTTGCTAGTAACTCGGCATTTTAAATAAAACAAAGTGCCTATTAAAACTGAGACACTGAGCAATTTAAGTACGTCATATTGTTCAAAAATAATAGCACTTGTGATCAAAATCACATGTGGTGCAACAATAATGATGTTGCCTTGTTTGACTATGTGCTCTGTGTAACCTGGTACCAAACTATGCCACTCTGTGGCTTGCAGACGAATGCTTTGCCAAGAGACTGAAGCGAAAGCACAAATACTGGTAAAACAGATTGTAAATGGCAGCGCCTCGCTTACCCCTTTCGCCATAACAAGAACACTGATAATGACAAAAATAAACATGGGTAGCAGGTAGTTTAAGCTGCCGCACTCTTTGAACCAATAGGCATAAAATCCTTTATGCCAAGTGCGGTTTAGCGTATTACTCATGCGTGTAACTCCACAAATAATTGCTCAAGAGATAATGTCGAAACATGATTTACACCAGCAATATCTTGGTCTAGGTAACCCGAGATGATTGCTGCGTTATTCTGTTTGTTAAGAATATCAAAGTCACTTAAATTGACCGACGTTTCGTTGGTGAAGCTGATTTTCCGCACTGATGTCTTGAGTTCATCTAATTCGTTAAAGAGTTTGATTTCACCGTCTTTAACAAGTGCAACATGGGTCGCGACTCGTTCAATATCTGAAGTGATATGTGTTGAGAAGATAACTCCAGAGCCTGATTCGAGCGATAGGTCAAAAAGATCAAGCATAAACTCTCGACGCGCGATAGGGTCTAAGCTGGCCACAGGTTCATCTAAAATAAGTAGTTTAGGCCGATATGCCATGGCCATGATTAAAGCAAGTGCTTGCCGTTGGCCAATTGATAGGTTTTCAACCATATCATCAGGATTTAATTCAAAACGTTTTAGCCAATCTAGCTCGAGTGTATTATCCCACTCGCTATAAAAACTTGAGTGTAAATCTAATGCTTCTCTAATCGAAAAACCTTCATATCCAAAAGCTTGTTGGGGCACATAGCCAACTTGTGACTTTAATTCCGTATTTAATTGAGTCGGGTTTTCCCCGAGTGTAAATACTTCGCCCGTATCTACCTCAATGAGGCCAAGGGCACTGCGCAAAAGGGTGGTTTTACCAGCGCCATTTTTACCAAGTAAACCCACAACCATGCCAGGCTCTATGATTAGATCGATATTTTTTAACACCATCTTTTGATTAAATATCTTGTGTACGTTTTTATATTCTAAAAGGGCGGTTGTCATTATTATTGCTCCCATCTTTGTGAGATTATGTCATTTAGTTCGTTCACTGTTACACCAAGCTGTTTTGCCTGCTGTATTAGTTGATCTACCCCTTCATAAAGAAGTGTTTGACCTTGTTCTGTTGATTGAGGTTGCTGCTCTGCAACTCGTGTAGGTTGGCCTCTTCGCCTTTCTAACCAACCTTGATCTACAAGCATGCCAATAGCCCGCGATACAGTCATCGGGTTCACGGTGAAATATTCAGCAATTTTTCTAACGGATGGCAACTCTTCTCCAGCTTGTATTTGACCACCAACAATTAAACGCACGATTTGTTCGTGTAACTGCTTATAAATTGGATCGCCACTACTGGGGTTGACATTAATAAATTCTAGCATTAATCTAAACTCACTGTATTAATACAATAATACACCAATACACTAAGTTAAAAGTATCATAGTGTGTGTAAAAAGCAACAAGGAACTCAATGATGAGCAGAAGTAACATGACAAAAACAGGTCTTTTTAAGTTAGCGGCTCTGCCGTTAATGATGGGGCTTTCATCTTCAGCTATTGCAGAGCAAGATAACAAAGTAAAACCAGAACTTACTCCATGTTATGCAAAGGGTTTAGATGACAGATTA
Organism: Pseudoalteromonas sp. BZB3; assembly: GCF_040104455.1. Classification (NCBI taxonomy): domain Bacteria; kingdom Pseudomonadati; phylum Pseudomonadota; class Gammaproteobacteria; order Alteromonadales; family Pseudoalteromonadaceae; genus Pseudoalteromonas; species Pseudoalteromonas sp. BZB3. The sequence continues at coordinate 382,790 of NZ_JBECOS010000009.1, forward strand.
TTATGCGGCAGCATTAAGCAGCCAGTTTCAGACAACCCTGCGGACGGTGAAATAGATATTCATTTTGCAATCATTCCTGCAATCAAGCCGAGTAAACCTGATGAAGCCGTACTTGGTTTTGCTGGTGGTCCAGGCCAATCAGCCACAGAGTTAGCGGCTATTTTTGATAGAAACTTGCGTTTTGCACGTGAATCTAGAGATATATTATTAGTTGATCAACGTGGCACAGGTAAATCTAATAAACTGCAATGCGATGGAGCAGACTTAATATCTCAATTTGAGTTTAATGATTTAACCGAAGATATGGTTGCTTTTGGTAAAGAAGACACACAAAAGTGTAAAGACAAACTGAATACTGATTTATCTCATTATTCAACTGTTGCGGCGGCAAAAGACTTCGAAGCAGTTAAAGAAGCGTTAGGTTATAAAGGCCTTCATCTATACGGCGTGTCGTATGGTACACGTATAGCGCAAGAATACACTCGTCAATTCCCGGGTTCAGTGCTTACCAGTACGCTAGATGGGGTTGTGCCTATGCAGCAAAGCCTAACAGCAATAGGTAAGGCGATTGATGATTCGATGAATGCTTTACTTGATAGATGTGAAGCAGATGCAAATTGCTCAAAAAGTTACCCGAATCTTAAAGCGAACTTCTACAAGTTACTTGATAAATTAGATGAACAAGCCATTGAAACAACCGTTCGTCATCCAAGAACACATAAGAAGATAAACTTAGTACTGACCAAAATGAAGGTATTTAGCACTGTCCGTATGGCCTTATATAGTCACACCACGCGTGCATTAGTACCTTTAGCAATTAGTGAAGCCTTGAATGGTGATTATTCACCGATTGTTGGGTTACTTTCATCAACAGATATGATGGATAGTATGGCGATGGGCATGCACAGTGCAATAGTTTGCTCTGAAGATTGGCCAAGCTTAACCGATGCATCTCGCGCAGATCATGGTCAAGCCTATACGGGACGAATGATGATTGAAGGGTTTGATTTAGCTTGTCCTATTTGGGATGCCAAACCGGTAGATAAATCTTTCTATGAACCAGTTAAAACAGATATTCCTACGCTCTTATTATCAGGTGGTTTAGATCCGGCTACACCGGTAAGTTGGGCTGAAATGGCAATGGTTGAAATGAGTAATGCTAAACACCTGATTGCTGAGAGCGCAACTCACGGTGTGGTATCACAAACCTGTGCTGCGAGTATCGTCGGTAAATTCATTGACTCGAATGGGACTGAAGAATTAGACGCGACTTGTTTAGAAAAAGACAATCGCAAACAGTTTTTTATGAACTTAAATGGTGTTGCATTTCATGCAGACAGTGATTCTGAATCGAATGAAAAGGAGTAAGAGATGATTTCTGTAAATAACCTAGAAAAGAAAATCGGTTCAGTAAAAGCCATGAATAACCTGAGCTTTACTGCACAAAATGGCAAAATTACAGGCTTGCTGGGACCAAATGGTGCAGGCAAAACCACCTGTTTACGTACCGTATTTGGTTTATTAAAAGCTGACAGTGGCAATGCGGAGATTGACGGCATTGATGTCGCAAAAGAGCCGATGGCTGCAAAACAAAAATTGGGCTTGTTTCCAGATCCATGTGGTTTATACGAGCGTTTAACACCGCGCGAGTACATTCAATTCTATGCTGAACTAAGTGGCATGGAAACGGGTGTTGCAAAAGCTGCAACCCAAGATGTTTTAAGTAAATTAAAAATGGACGACATTGCTGACAGACGTTGCCAAGGCTTTTCACAAGGTCAGCATATGAAAACGGCGCTGGCACAAGCAATCGTACATAAACCAACCAATATTATTCTTGATGAGCCAACTCGAGGTCTTGACGTAATGAGCACGCGTATTCTTCGTGAGTTATTACTAATGCTGAAAGAGCAGGGGCACTGCGTGCTGTTTTCAAGCCATGTAATGCAAGAAGTGGCAGCACTGTGTGATCATGTTGTGGTAATGGCTAAAGGGCAAGTTGTGGCTGAAGGCTCGCCAGCTGAATTATGCGAGCGAACCGGCAAAGAAAGCCTAGAAGAAGCGTTTATTGAATTAATCGGTAGTGATGAAGGAATTGCAGCATGATGAAGTTACTGTCAGTTTTATTTAAAAAAGAAGTATTGGATGCGAGCCGTGACAAGCGTTCGGTAATGGCAGGTTTATACTATGCTATTGGTTCACCCATCCTTATGTGTTTACTATTTTCAGTGATGTTAAAGCAAATTGCCTCACCAGAAGATTTAAAAATTACTATTAAAAACGCAGAGCAGGCTCCTAACCTAGTTCAATATCTTGAAAGTAAAGAAATTGTGCATGGTACAGGCGACGACGTTAAAGATATCGTACTAGAGATTAGCGATGATTTTGCTGTAAAGATGTCTGAAGGCCGCCCTGCAACAGTTACTGTTATTGCAGATAAGTCTAATGATAAGTTACGTAAGTCAATTTCACGATTAGAGCGCTCACTCGCACGTTATAACTCTGAAGCGGCAGGTTTACGTCTATTGGCAAGAGGTGTTGACCCAACGCTTATGAGAGCCGTTGATGTACAAGTGCATGATCAAGCAACACCTGATTCTAAAGGCGGTATCTTCTTAGGTGTTGCGACGTTATCGATTGTATTGACGCTGTTTTATGCGGCAATGAACCTAGCTATTGATACCAGTGCCGGTGAACGTGAGCGTAATTCAATCGCGCTTCTTTTAAGTCACCCAATTAGTACATTACAAATTGTAATGGCTAAGTCTGGCGCGATTGCAACATTCTCGATGCTAGGTCTTGCACTTATCTTAGTGGTTTCAAAATTTGCATATGGCATGGTGCCTTGGGAACAGCTTGGTTTCAGTGTTAACTTAAGCATTGAATTTATGTTGTTCTGCTTTGTGATTGGTTTACCAATTGCGTTGATGTCAGCAAGCTTACAAGTATTTGTGTCTTTCATGGCTAAGTCGTTCAAAGAAGCGCAAACCTATGTAACCATGGTTTTATTCGTACCTATGGGTCTAAGCATGATAACTACCTATGATGTCGCCATAGACGTTGTACAGTGGCTACCAATCGCGGCACAGCAATACGCTATGATTGAATTTATCAAAGGTAATGATATTCCTGTCGCACAGCTGGCATTATCAACATTGGTTACTTTAGGACTATTCGGTGTATTTAGTTACCTAAGTAGCCGCATGCTGAAAAGTGAAAAAGTGGTATTCGGTTTATAGTCAATTAAAAACTCTCCCAACCAGCCCCGTGTTTTACGGGGCTTTTTTATAAGCTCGATTAATTGGTTATATAAACCTTAACTTTCCTAGTGTTAACCCTTTTCGAATACTGTCATAATATGCGTGGTTTTATTTGTTTTTGGATTTATTAAATGTGTGAACTTCTTGGCATGACCCAAAATTACATAAAACTATTTCTAACCTAGTCATAACCCTACAAAAATCTATTCTTATCAATTAAATTTCTGTCAATATTGTCTCTGTAGTTTAATATTATCTCTATCCAATATGTGACCAAAACTGTGACCCATGTTGCGGTCACAGTTTCAAATAGGGTGGTTGTATGAAATTTACGGACAAATCAATCAAAGCGCTCAAAGCTAAAGAAAAGCGATATGTTTTAACTGAAGAAGGTAATTATGGTGCTGGCCGCTTACAAATCAGAGTAAGTGAAACAGGAGCAAAAACCTTTAGAGTGCAATATCATTTCGAAGGTAAAAGGAAAGTAATTGGTTTAGGTGCATACCCATTGGTTGACCTAAAGGAAGCCAGAGCAAAACATGCTGAAATCACTACTCAACTCAATGACGGAATTGATCCCCAGTTAGCAAAAGCTGAGCAAGAAAAAAAAGAACAAGAGATAAATGCAAAACGAACGTTTCATGAAATGCTTCAAGATTTCGAGCATTTCATCGAAAACAATTGGGCAGAAAGCACAATAAAAAGAACAACCAAGCTAATTGCTCGAAACGTTACGCCATTTATAGAGGATGATTTAATGCCACCTCAATTTGATATTGATATGGCAAGAGAAATTATCTATCGAGTTTATAATCGAGGTGCAAAAGAACAAGCTCGCTTAGTACGAAGTACATTAATGAGTATTCTTAAATTTGCTATCGACTTCGATAATTCACCCGAACAATATAAAAAGTCAAATCTTTACGACATCAAGACAAATTTTATCAGAGACATTAATTTTGAAACCCCAAAAAATGCAGGGGAACGTTGGCTAACAGAACAAGAAATAAAACAAGTTTGGCTAGCAGACGACTTACCATTTTATACTCAACAATATGTAAAGCTGGCGCTTATGTTAGGTGGGCAACGTATAAACGAAATTTACGGATCTTTTATTCATGAATACGACTTTGAACAAAAGCTCTTAACAATTCCTAAAAAAAGAATAAAGGTAAAAGCACGAGGCGATCATATTGTGCCGTTGAGTGAAACCGCAATACAAATAGTAAAAGAACTAGCGCAGCTAAAAGGTAAAAACGGTCAGTTATTCCCCCACCGTGACCACCCAGACCAAGTTGCGCATGTATCAACAATAAGAATGGCATTGCTTCGTTGGTGTGATAAACACAGCATGGAAAGATTTGCGCCTAGAGATTTAAGACGAACATGTAAAACATTAATGGGCAAAGCAGGCATTACAAAGATTGATAGAGACATTATTCAACAACATAGTCAGTTTGATGTATCGAGTGTTCACTATGACAGATATGATTATTTAAACGAAAAAAGAGCGTCACTTGAAAAGTGGGAGAGTTATCTTTTAAGCTTGGGACTTAATTGATTTTTTAATGCTTAAGCTATCTATTTTGTAAAAGCCTTGTAGCTGTCAGTTTTGGGCAGCTACAAAGCGAGTTTAAGAACAATTATTCTTTGGCTTTCTCATTTTCGTAAGATGCGTCAATTCGCTCATTAGATTTAGACAGAATGTGAGTTTTACGTTTAAAAAGCCAGCTCCATCCACATCCATATAGGAATGTAACTAACCCGGCAAGAGTTGTCACAATAACAATTTTATGGACCTGTATTGACTCATCTGGGTTTAAATGAATATACAAAGCCATAGCATAAACACTTCCGGTAATGCCAGCTCCGAATGTATATATAGTTTTTGCAATATCCCATAAAATCCTGTTTATAAAATATTCAAGTCTTTTGTTGTCAATAGCCTGTTTGATTGCTGAAAAGAATCCAAGTACTAAAAAGAAAGAAAGGAAGGTAAGTCCTAGCTCTTTCTTAGTATTATCATTAATTTTTTGTTCTGCGAATGCCAACAGTCTAGTTTCATTTTCCAAAAAACCAGACATAAATACTGCAACTAAGAAAAAAACAGCAACCTGAGAGATAAATACTATAAACTCACTAAATAAAAATTGATTTATAGTTTGTTTGTAATCATCGATCTTTTCCAAGTGTTCACCTAAAAACTTTTATTAAATTAAATGTAGTTTGACTCCAAGCTAGATAACTTGGAGTCAAAGTTTTAACATGTCACTTTTCGATGACTTACAACTCGGGCTTTAATTTTTTTAAGCCAAATTGCATTTTGAATTACTTTATCATGCATGAGTATATGCCTTTTCAAAATGTGAAGAGTTGAATAGCAAAGCACAGTTGATTGCACAAAACAGTGCAATCAAAAGCGTGGCGGAGGACAACTCACCACTCCCACCAATGAGGTTAATTAACCTCTTGGTAAGCTTCTTTTGTGCTTACAAACGTCTTCCCATTGGCCGTTTTTGTAACGGCGGTAGGCACGAACGTCTACAACTTTTAATCTTGAAGTCATAATAAGACCCTCAAAAAAATTACGAGTTGAATAGCAATTCACAAAATTTCCGCATATACTCTCAATTCCTACATATCAAATATTTGCTGAAACTTGTGTGGAAAGAGGACAACTCACCACTCATTTTCCAATTTATTTGTGGAAAGTTAAGCTCTTTGCTTTTCTTTCCGAACCTTTTCAAATCTTACCTTTGCAGCTTTCGCTGAAACTTTAAATTTTTCTTGTATTTCTGCAGGGCTTTTTAAATTAGCAACTTCATAAAATGGCATAATTAGCTCAGCAGCAAATTGATCTGCTTGCCATTCGGAATCTTCAAATCTACGGTGGTTTGTATCAGAGGTAGTTTTGGCGAGTGCCACTTCATCAGAATGAAGAATCATGTGCCCAATTTCGTGAGCGATGGTAAATTTGTCTTGCCCATTGCCTGAACAAGCGCCATCGTAGACAGATTCTTTTAACTCCATTTTCATTTCAGTTGGATAATATAAACCAGCGTAGTCACCCATTTCTTGATCAGGTACTACTTCATAATGAAAACCGTCGAGCTTTTTCGGGATGTCGATATCAATTAATGAAATAACATCAATTGATTCATTAGTATTTAGTGAAAAGACTTCATGCAATGTACTTGCAACTTTCCTTACTTGTTTTGTGTTCCTTGGCTTTACTTTAAAGCCAGCCGTTCGAATACTCACTTACATAACCTTATTTACCTTCTAAGATTTCAAGAATTGATTTAGCTTGCTGTTCACTCAAGTTTGAAGATTCAATCTTTCGTGCGAATGCACCAGCTGCATTTCTTAACAGAGCGCTGTCATCATCTTTCATCTTAATACTAAATTCTTCTTGAGAAGCATAAGCAGCTTCAAGCATGCTTATTTTCTCGCCACTTTCTAACCCTAAAAAAGTAATTACTTTTTCTGCAAATTCTGTTGTTAACTTTTTCTTTCCATTTTCAACGGCTGATAGATATGCAGAAGTAACTTGCAGGCCATCAGCCATTTCAGCAAGTTTCATACTTTTATCTATGCGCTTCTTGCGCACTTCCATTCCAAATTTCGTTAACATAATAGTCTGACCTGCTTGCGTAATTTATAGTTTAAATAGTCGGTTGTTTTAATTTTATTTCCAACTTAACTTAATTATCACATAAGTTTTCTACATTGTCAACTAGTTAACCTTTTTGGTTAATTGATTTCTTTTTGATGATGTTTTATCTGGGTAGTGTAATGGCTGTGCGTAACAAACATGACTACATTAATGATCAGAGAGAAAAATATGAGTTATATTGGTTAGAGATAGTTAAATATATAAATAATAATAGTAAATCTTATTGAGGAGGGTACATGGAAAGTTTAAATAATGTTGTCAGAAATAAAATATCAAATCAGCTTACGATTGATTTCTTTGACGCAACCAAAACATCAAAATTGAAGAAGGTAGCGATGCTTTAGCTTTATAAATTTCGATTAATGTACTTCACAACTAAAAATAAATTAAAGAGATAAGTAATGTTAACTGATCAAACCGAGCAAGATCTAAAGTTGGAAGAATTTCCAACTCAACAAGAGCTAAGGGCACTCTTTAAAGGAGCACTTTATAAACTTACCAAAAAATTGCCTGAGACAAGTTATAAAAAGCTATATGCTGATGAACGTGATGATTTTTTGTGTGATAAAAATTATTCAACTAATCAACTGGCTTCTTCTGAATTATTAATAAAGTTTGAAGAACCAATGTTTATCGTAACTGTTGAATTTGATGATGAGAAAGTTAAGTATCTAAAAATAGTATCTTTAGAAGGGAAACCTCAAGAAACTCTAATTTTGGATAAGACGGGTGTCATCGAAGTAAATAGTCTAGTTTATGGTCTAATCATTCCTAATCCTTTTTCAGATATTCATATTTACGGAAGAAGTTTAGACTTTTTTTCCGACAATGACTCATTTAAAGAATTTTCAAGTGCATTATTTGAGTCACAGGAAAAAGTTCGCGAAATTATTCAAGATCTAAAAAGAGCCACATTTAACAATAATCTTGTTTATGAAAATGCTGTAAAGAGTTTAGATTTCGTAAAGAAAGAAATTCAAAACCTCGAGGAAGAAAAAAGAATAATCGTAGGTGACATAAAGTCATCTAATGCACATGCAAATGATTTGGACAAAAAAGTAAATGATAAAGCAGTTGAATATGAGGAACTGGTCAAAGAATTTGAAAAAGTGTCAAACAACTATTCGTCAATAAGTCGCTATCACTCTGAACTTAAAGTCGAAATAGAGAATGATAAGGGAAGACTTGAAGAGTCTGATAATGCAATAAAGAAAAAGCAAAAAGAGCTTATCTCTTTAAATAAAGAGCTAAATGACTTAAAAAATAACAAAGATGTCATTTCCTTAGATACAGAGGGTTTCAACAAAGCTAGCAGAAATGTTTTGAATAAATACTATTTCGCTTTAGCTTCTGTCTTCATTGCATTTATTGCTCTTGCGGTTTATATGTTTTCGAGTGCTTTTGATTACATCGATATTAGCCAAAGTTATAATAGACTATCCGCATTTGATCTCTTCATAAGCCGTCTACCGATGACAGCTGCGACAATGGTTATTTTGGGGGGATTTTCGGCATTAGTAATAATCCTCATGAAAAACATAATTCAAATAAACAGAGAACGAATTAACATTTTAAAAGCTTCAATAATGGCAAGACATATTGGTGATTCATTACCGGCAGAAATATCTAGAGAAGATAGAGAAACACTAGTTACAAGTACTAAATTAGACCTCATAATGCGGTTACTTCAAGAGAATACAAATCAAAACTCTACTTCGAGTGCTGATCAAGTTATTGAAATTTTGAAGGCCACACAATCGAACAACCAATAAAACTTTAGAGCAGCCTCTTACGGGCTGTTCAAACATTAAATCTACCCACCTAAACCCCTTTAATGTTAAAACTACTCAGGTGTTGAGCGTATGAGTACTGGCTATTTATACAGCTTTTCGCTTGAGGCCTGCGCATTTGTTGCGCTACAATGCAATTGCTTGTTGTGAGCTAATTGTGATTGTATTAACATGCTCGCAACAAGTGCAACGGAATGAATAAATTCAAACAAGGAAAAACGATGAATTTTAAGGCACTTAATAAATCCGAATTAACAAAAGTTTCTGCTGGCGGTAACGGTGGTAGTGACGGGGGCGGTGGTACTGCGCCGGCTCAAGTTCAACTATCATCAAGAAACGGTGGTGGCGGCGGTGGAGTAGAGCCTCCAAAAGTAAGTTACACACTTACTCGTGCAGAAATGGCTAAAGTTGCAGGTGGCAACGGCGGCGGCGGCGGTGGTATTCAACCACCAAAAACAGAAGTAAAAAATGGCGGTGGAGGTGGTGGAGTTCAGCCTCCAACAGTTGTTAGCTATTCAACTGACAGCCAAAAGAATGGTGGCGGTGGTGATGGTGTAATACCACCTGCGCCTTAATTGATAATCTCAGGGTTTGAAGGTACAAGCTCTGAGCTTTTAAAGTAGTTTAAGGAAAAGCATGAATAATTTTTTTGAGGCCACAGACTGGCTGATAAGAGGGTTTGAAGTATTCGTTGTTCTCTATTTACTAATTAAATTTAAAGACCGAAGGTGGTCGTTATTTTTTGGCGGTAAAAGAGACTTAAAAACTATAGACGATCACGAACTTCATTCATGCTTTTTAGCTGCATTCACTGTAATGGTATTTCACTTCGCAAGCTCTGGTTTTGCTCAATACATAATTACAATGGATATGGAGCGCATGGCACTTCGCCAGTTCTTCTACTTTTCTATGTTTTGTTTCTCAATTGCGTTTGGCTTAACGTTATTTGCACTGCACCTAATTAGAGGTTGCTCTTTCTCGCCAACAGCGCGGTTTTGTTTGTATGTCACCTTCTTAATGATGATGCTGCAAATGGCGCAGTTTATTATAAGGGGCATGTTAGATAGCAATGTCTTATTCGATGTTTATCAATATGGTGTTGTTTGCTTAAATCTTCTAACACTAAGCATTGTCGCTAAACACCCTGTAGGCCGTTTATATCTGTTTGCACGTAAAAAGGGGGCTTAAATGACACTAGTAATAGCAATGTTGGTTTTAAGCTCGGTATTTATGTATGTGATGGCGCATTCTTTAATCCAAGGTCATAACTCAGTAGCTTTTGAATTTTCAATTAAATTAAAGCTCTCTGATTTTTATGCTCAAAGTGAAGATGACCAAGTTGAAAAGTATGGCAAAGCCCACGCTATTGTAATGGACTTAGCTGAAGCAATTTCAGAGCAAGATCAAATACTTCAATATGAGCAAACTCAGGTAGCCTTTCAAAGAGCTGAATCATACAGTCATCAAGTTAAATCAAACCGTATTGACTTACCAATAGTTAGGCAGCATAAAGCACTTTTAAAAGTGGTGAAGTAAAAGCACTGAGTGTTTTTACTCACACCAGTTTTTACGTTTACCACCATCGTATTTTACTGCTAAACCTTCCTTTAATAGTTCTTCGCCTAAGTTTTGTCCGTCAACATAAACTTCGGCGATAACTCTAAAGTATTTACCACGTTCAGGGTTCTTCAATATTATAGATTTACTTTTTCTGAGCCGACCAGCAGTGAATTGTTTCGCTTTTCTAGCTAAGATTTTTTCTTGGTCACACTTACCTCTCAATTCTGGTGTATCAATTTTAGCGATTCTAATTGATAAGTTTTCGCCAAAGATAGCAGGCACTTCTTTTAAGTTAACTTTGAAAGTATCGCCATCATAAATCGATGTAACAGATAAGGCGATTAGCTTGTTTTCCAAACCTATTAGAAGTGCGCTTGCTATAAAAAGAAAAGTTATTTTCATATTGATTGACTAAATAAAGAATGTACTTATAAAAAGTAAAAGATATAATAATTTCTAACTTATCAATATCTTATGCTGAAAGGTTCTATTTAGCATAAAACTAAAAAGTTAATTTGGTGAACATGTTTTGAAAGTAACAAATTTATTCTTTTTTATTTTAGTTTGTTTTCTAAATTCTTCGCATGTTAATGCCGAAGAAAAAACAAATAATGAAGACCACATTAAGCATTTAACATCACTGTATGCGAAGGTAAGAGCTTTAGAAGCTGAAATAAAGGCCCTAGAAAAACCATCGAAAGTAAACGTTCAGGTAACACCAAGCAATAATACTTCGAGTGATACCAACACTGAGAAAGATAAAACTCAGTTAAAGTTTGAAGGGACTTTTGTTACTCAAAGTGAATTGAATATGGTAAGCAGTGCATTATTATCGAGAGTTGACTCGACAGATGAAAGTGTCAGCACTTTCATTGCTCACATTTCCATGATTGCAGGTATTCTTGCTGGGATTCTTAGCTTATTAGTAATAATAATAACTTTAATAAACCTAAGTGTTGTAAGGGAGCTCAAAGCTGAGTCAAAGGAAAATAACAAGCAAATAAAAGATGAAGCACAAAATAATCTTCAAGATATACTCACAAGGGCTGAAAAGCAAAATCAGGATATTGAGAAGAAAATGGAACTTATTCAAACCTTAATTAACATTGAAACAACGAAAACTATTGAAAATTTCAATGTTGAACTCAATGAATATTTAGAGAAAGCCAAGTCAGAAATTACAAAAGTAAAAAATGAATGGGTCGAGCATAAAAAACTAATTGATGAAGAAAGAAAAACAGTTAAAAAGCTAGGTCTATATCAGCTAAATGTTGATGAGCAATTGCACCTAAATACAAGTGAAAAATTGCATGTAAATGCAGGAGAGAGTTTAGACAAAAAAGAATTCAAGTTTACAGAAAAGAAACGACTCTTAAAGGGTGCATACAACAACGCAGAGTTGGAAAGGGCTAAAGTATTAGCTCAAGAACTATTAGATCGGGAACTGAGTTTCAAGGATAAATGCGATATCTTGCAAATATATGTGAACACACTTTATTTTCTTAAAGATGAAAATGCAGAATTATTTAATGGTAAATTATTAGAAACTATTGCGCTAAACTCCAACAAAATTACTAAGCTTGAATATGCTACCGTCCTCTTTAGTTATGCAGTTAATATATACCCTGTAGATAGGCAGATGGGACATAATAATGCTTTAAATGCCTTGAGAAGTATAGAGAGTAAATTTAGCTCTTCAAAAGATGTAGGTATTCTTAGGATATTAGCTAAAGCAATGATGCTAAAAGGTATAATTTACGAAGATTTCACAAATATTGATGAGGCTAAGAGTGTCTACGCATCGATAATAACCTTATTCCAAGACAACGATGATGATGAAATAAAAGATGTTTTAGTCAGAGTAAGAAAAATCTTGGAAGAACTTAACGGTGACGATTAAGAAAAGCCCGCAATAGCGGGCTTTTTTTATGCGCTTTTAATATCTGTTTTATTTGAATATTTCGCAGCAATTACAGGCTTTAAATCTTTCAACAGAAGCTTTCCGCAATCATCAAAATCTACAGACTTGTCAGGGTTAGGTCTAAACCAATCTAAGTGGCAGAACATCAGTAATGATTTTGCTGCTACATCTACAAACTGTTCTTCGAACTCTTCATCTGTTAATGAGCCTGAAGTGATCACTCTATCTGATGGAGCATATTGACCTGCGGATGGGTTTGTTTCGCCCGTTACCAGCCATAATGCATACTTTTTGAAGTCGGGGTGGTTAGCAATTGCAAGAATTGCAGGTGCGCCGACTTCCATATGACCAGACTCATACTTCTTGTAAGAACTTATATTTATATCAACAAGTTCGGCAAATTTAATTTGATTTAGACCTGTTGTCGCACGGATTAATTTAATTTTCTCGCCAACATTTATTGACATGGTTCACCATACTGATCTACATTGTTTCAAGGGTCAGTAAACTGAACTGTAATTTCAGTGTACTGAATTTTCTTATTCTTAAAGGCATTTCAAATTAAAAGATTAGCACATGCCGGTTCATTAAAGGAACCTAATAAGGCGCTTTTGCTGGTCGGGAGGTAAAGAATGGAAGGTTTACGCAAAAACATTGATGGTGAAGTCGTCAATGAATCTGAAAAGTTTATGAAGCTTAAGGAAGTATTAGAGCTTTGTAGTTTATGTAGAGCTCAGCTTTATAACATGATGGAGAAGGGGCTTTTTCCACCTAATCACAGAATAAGCTCGGGCCGTGTTGTTTGGTTGAGATCAGACATTAGCATTTGGCGTTCTTTAACTTTAGAAGCGTTCGAACTTAAGTATGCATCTAAACTTGTTCAGGAGCGTGCAGCATGAGCGCTCAATTAGCTGAACAAAACTACCGCAGAAATTTACGCGGTGAATTAGTTACCATTAATGACCGTTACTTAAGAGCGAAAGATGTTGTCGAAAAGTGCGGTGTATCACGCGCCCAAATCTATCGCCTAATGGGCGAACTTAAGTTCCCTAAAAGCTTCAACATCAGCACGAGCATAGTTGTTTGGCTAGAAGCAGACATTGAAGAGTTTATGCGCCTTGGTGCTGAAAAGTTCCGCGAAGTGTACGGCCAAACAGTCGAGGTGCAGTAATGAGCGTTCAAAAAGCACCTATATCCAACACTAAACCGCAATTACAAGTACATGAAAATCCAGCTCCAGCGGGTTTACTAGAGATTCGCAAAATGTTTGGTGACGCCAAGCACATGCCAGAATTTGTTTACTCAAACCTAAGCGAAAAAGAGCGCACAGCGTTATGTTTTAGCGCTGGTTTTAAACGCATTGATTTAGGTAAAGATTGGGGCGAGTTTACAGCCGACCAACGACAAGCGTTACGCAAAAGCCTGATGTTACTTAATAGCGTTGTTATGGCGTTTATGAAAGCTAATGCGCTTGAGCCTTACAAATGGCTGCAAGGCGCAAAACCAAACGAACCCAAATACCACGACGGCAATGTAGTAGCGCCAATTGCACAACTTCATAGTTAATTAAGGACAAAACATGAGCTCTACAGCCCGCAAAGCCGACCGCAACCCCGACGACTACTATGTAACCCCACATTGGATAGTCGAGCAGTTTTTAGCGGCAACCATGGCCGATGCACATAAACCAAAGTGCCCGCTAATATTTGGCGATAAAATTTTAGACCCAAGTGCAGGTGGCTGCGACAAATACCCAATGTCTTACCCAACGGTATTAAAACTAATGGGCCTTGGTGAAGTCGAAACTTGGGATATTAGAGAAGACAGCCGAGCAAACAAAACAGGCATCGACTTTTTGCAAACCCAAGGTAATGGCGAATATTCAACGGTGATCACAAACCCGCCGTTTAGTTTATCTGAGCAGTTTGTTTATAAAGCCTTAGAGCATGTTGACGACTTTGGTTTAGTTATCATGCTACAGCGCCTTAACTGGTTGGGGACTAAAAAGCGTTTTAGTATGTGGCATACCTTACCGTTACATTCTGTATTTGTTCACCACAAACGCCCAGGTTTTAACCCTGAAAAACCAAGCAAAAAAGACTCAATTGAATACGCCCATTTTGTGTTTTGTAAAAACCAACACAAGCATACCATTCCAAATTTATTCGTAATTTAACCCCACTCATAAAGGACTAAAACCATGACAATCAAAGACCAAGATCTGTCTAAAAAACACGATTTAGCAACAAGAATACTCATTCAAGCGATTGAGTCGGCCAACGAGTCTATTAGCATTTTTAAAAAGCGCTCGACGATTGCCATGCTCATTAGCTGCGAAGAAACGCTTTTAGAACTGATTCCTATGGTTGAAATTGTTGCCAACGAAAACCCGCGTTATAGAGGCAAGTTAATTAGGTTTAAAAAGACACTAGAAGCAGTGCAATTAGGTAGCGATGTTGAGCTTATTTGCCCTGCGCTATGAACATAGAGCCTGTAGATTTAAATAGCTTAAACATTAGTAAGCTGGCGGTTGGTGTTTTATGTTCGCTTACTGATGTTGACGACTTTAATTATTTAGCCCGTGGCCTTGCTACTTTACCTATTCCTCTTCAGGGCAGAATGGCCCGCAAATACATTGACCGCTATAACAGTAAAGACCAAAAAAGCCGATACAAAGCAAACCAATGGATTGGCCGCACAATTAACCGTTTAAAACCTCGTTTTGGTGTGCTGTTTAGTATTACTCAAAGTATGCCGCTGCCTTGGCATATTTTGAGTAGTGCTGAAAAAACCAAAGAGCATGCAAGCAATATTGCTGCTAATGCCGCTCAAATCATGACTGACCTTGCCGACGAACATCCCCAAGCCACTTACGAAGAGCTTATATACATTATCTTTTATCAGCTTATTGAGTTTGCCGACGGTTATAAGGTGCAAGCTCCACATAAGAATGTGCCTCGTAATAATTTAACGGCTGACCTAGTTGAAATTGCTTTGTTAAAAATGAAGTGCGAAAAGTGGTGGGCCCGAAAGCTTAAAGGTGTAAGAAGGCAATATATTGAACTGTTAGAAATTGCAACGGGCCAAGTGGGTAAAGACCTATTTTACGACTACAAAAACGGTAAACCCAAGCGCCGTGGCATTTCGCCTTATTCGAGTAAAAGTGCACAACGAGAATATGCAACAGCACAAGAGTCGGGCATTGAGTTTTTAAAAATGATGGAGCTTGAGGGCAGCGATGGCTCGGTTATTGATTTAATTAAAGCTGTAAAAAAAGGTATGGCAAACCCAGTTAATCGCCGTAACGAATTAATGATGCGCATACGCGAAACCGAAGAGCTGGCCGACGAAATGGGTTTTGTTGGTATGTTTTATACTTTAACTGCACCGGCTAAGTATCATGCAAATAGTAAGAACTGGTACGGCAGCACACCAAAGCAAACCCAGCAGTATTTTAACGAAACATGGGCAAAGGCTAGAGCCAAACTAAACAGGCTTGGCATTACCTATTTTGGTGTTCGGGTAGCAGAACCACATGCCGACGGCACACCGCACTGGCACATGATGTTGTTTATGCCTAAGCACCAAATGCAAACTCTTAACGCTATTTTGCGTTGGTACTTTATTCAAGAAGATAAACACGAACTTTACGAGCGCCGAACTCGCAGAACTGAGTTATTTAAGCTTTATAAGCAAAAGCGTAAAGAATATGGCTTTTTAAAAAGTAAGGGTAAAAAACCTAAAGAGCCTAATAAGTTTTTTAGAACATTTAGCCCACGCTTTGAAGCGGTTCTCATAGATAAACGCAAGGGCAGTGCAGCCAGTTATATTGCTAAATATATTTCTAAGAATATCGACGGCTATAAGCTGTTAGACCATCTTGACGACGAAACGGGCGAGGGCTTCGCTAAGTTTGACGAAAATGGCAAAGTCATCAAAAACAACATTAACCCTGTTTTGGCTTGGGCGAGTACCTGGCGAATTAGACAGTTTCAGTTTTTGGGCTCGCCAAGCGTAACCGTTTACCGTGAATTACGCCGTATTCGTACCCAAACCAATAATGAACATATAGAACCCATACGCCAAGCCGCCGACGAAGCCCGATGGAAAGATTACGTAAAACTACAAGGCGGCATGTGTATTGGCCGCGACGCTAATTTTAAAACCCATTACGAAATAACCAAGCTGGGTAATGACTATGCCGAAACCGTTAAACACATAAAAGGGGTAGTGCATGTACTTAGCAACAGCACACTCAAAACCCGTTTAGTCGAATGGCAAAGACAACTGAAAGGTACCTCAGCAAAAACCGCACAGGCAGACACCACCCATGTCGGCTCCGCCGACCTATCTTGGACTAGTGGGAATAACTGTACGCCCTTAGCTGTAAGGGATAGAGACGAGTTATTACTAGATATGATCGGTTTTACTGAGCAAGAGCTAAAAGAAGTTAAAAAGGATCTGTTATCAGGCAAAAAGATCAAACGAAACGACCTTATTTACCAAATACGGGAGGGCCAGTTAATCGTTTTCGACCATCAAGCCCAAGTTAAAGAGCGAAAAAGAGAATACACCGAGCATTTGGCGCATTCGCTCGCCCAAAAACAAGCCGATGCTGAGCGGTACCAGGCACAACAAACAGCAAAAGCGAATTGGGACGTGCTCACACCAGAGCAAGAAAAAACAATGCATGAGCATGGCCATGTGCTTGTTGGCCGCAGGGTTTATCACATGCAAGACGGTAAGCTCACTTCATTCAAAAAAGTTGAGTTTAATGACCTAGAGCAATTTATTCCTGCTCAACCAACAACAGAGCATTGGTCACACGCAAGAGAAGTGATAGAGTTGGCTTTTTCCTTTGCAGAACAAGAACAAAGGGAATCACCAATTAGTAATAAATTTAATAAAAACTTACTTCTCATTGGTGATCTTGAACTGGCTGAGTTGGTACTACAAGGTAGAGCTTCAGCAATAGGTCAAGACGACTGGTGGGATGTGGGGTTAATGGCTTAACTGGGCCAAAACTTTAATAATCAAATAAGGATTAGATTATGATAATTAAAAAAACAGTTCTAGCAGTCTCTGCATTACTATCTTCAATTACTTATGCAAACATTGTTGTCGAAGCGTCCTCCGATAACCCAACACCAGTTGTGGTTGAAACTGGCGGTAAAGTTAATTTTGACAGAACTATAAAGAATACAGGTTCATCGCCTGTCGAAATTCGTTATTACGACAACCTAATTTTCCCTAACGGTCAGCTTTATTCTCGCTCGAAACCAAAGAACTTAACTTTAGAAGCTAATGGTGTGTTTGAGCAAACTAGGCCAGTAATTAATGTTCCAGATAAATTCCCTGCCGGTGATTATCAGTATGTATTTTCTGCTTACAACAAATCTACAGGTGAAATCACGTCAGCAAGTTTTCAGTTTAATAAAAAGTTTTCTGATTCAGATTACAGTAACTGCAATGAAATCTTAATTAATGGGTTAAGTCGAGGTAATGGAGTTTATACAATCAAACCTCAAGATGCTTCTCAGCCTTATCAGGTTTATTGCGATATGGAATCCAACGGTGGTGGCTGGACTCTGGTTGGTGTCAAACATAAAACAAATACCAATGTACAGGTTGAAGAACTCATATCAGAGAGCTCGGAAGCAAACGTTTTATCTGATGAAAAGTGGGGTCACTTTAAGCATTCTA
This sequence comes from Pseudoalteromonas sp. BZB3, assembly GCF_040104455.1. NCBI lineage: Bacteria > Pseudomonadati > Pseudomonadota > Gammaproteobacteria > Alteromonadales > Pseudoalteromonadaceae > Pseudoalteromonas > Pseudoalteromonas sp. BZB3. The sequence continues at coordinate 400,700 of NZ_JBECOS010000009.1, forward strand.
CTCAGGAATTATTAGTTAAAATCGATGATTCTGCTTCAGCAATCCTTGATATGGCAGTTTTAAACAATGCAAACTGTGTCCCACTAGCTAGCTCATTATCTGAGAATGTTTTAGCTTGGGCTGAAACTGAGGGCTGTACTGGAGCTGGACAAGATTACTCATTCTTAGGTTCAAATTTATTTGTCGTGTCAGTTTATGATTACTCTAATACTAGGTTCATAATAGAAAGAAGTGACAGGGGCTGGGGTGGTGTATCTAATAACAGAAACAAGCCTTATAATAATACTGGAACAATTATGAAAATTTACGTCAGATAGCTTTTAAATATTCAGTAATTCTAACTGTTTATTTTTAGGTAACTGCCTAATTAGTGATGCAGCTAAGCGAGCTGTATCACTTGATGGTGGATTTAAGTAATGTTTGAAGGCTATTGTGGTTACAAATGTTGCTCCACACTCTTTAGTATTAGTACATGTACAATATAAATCAGCAACACCCGCTGATTGATTCTCCCTCGATGTAATGATTGCTTTGCTTTCACAGTTAGGGCAATTCACTCTCATAACTCTGCACCAAATACCAAAATAAAGAACTGTGATTATATACAGTGGCTGTTGTGCTGGCAAACAACCGCAAGAATTGCTAGTAAGAAACCAAAGAGCCAAAAAAATCACTCCTCCTCGCCTTCCGCTTTCGCACAAAAAATGCGTCAAATTGACAAGCCTAGTGACAGCAATATTAAAGCTAAGCCAAGTAAATAAAGGATCTGACAACAAAAACAATAAGATCAGAATGTCAAAGTTGTGACATGTTTTGACATGAAAGGGACAACAAAGCCTTAAAAATCATTGTAAAAACTGAAAACTCAAATAAACTAAAATAATTATCAGTTAACTCATAACTATTTTATGAAATACCTATTTAAAGGAATGCAAACCCAAGAACGTTTTGAACTGCTTTTATCGCTTACTCGCATCCAAAGTGAGAGTGTGATCAGTGCGCTTAATGATTACCTGGTAAGGGGCATGGATAAGAAGGCTGCGGCGGTGATTAATGGTGTTGAAATGCCAAATTTTTCAGCGGCTTTAACAAAGCTTGAACATAAAGCTGCAATTGTTGAGAAGATAAAAGAACTAGATAACGTTTAATTTGGTTATGTATAAATTTATTAAATAGCTGCTGCAAGTGAAAGCGGCCATTAGAAAATTATTTTGAAGCACTGTTCTTATCTCCAGTTTCTTTGTGTTTCTCCTATAGTCATGAAAACGACCCATTGGGTAGTTTTTACCTTTTTCATAATTTCTATATTGATTAAAAGTATATCTCTAGCAACAAGTTAGTTAGTGTGATAAAACTGGTACAATGACAAAAACGACTCAATGTGTCGATATTAAATTGTTAGAGCCTTACAATCATCTTCCACAATATAGGTAAATAATGGAATTAGAATTACTAAAAGAACTCTTAGGTACAGCCGGGTTGGGCGGTTTTTGTATTGGGGTTTTATTTCTTTTGTTTAGAAAGATTATCGGGGCAAAGTTTTTTTCAACAATGTCAAAGGCTGATTCATATAAAATCATAAATAAAATTGTGATGTTAACTTGGTCAATTGCTGCTCTAGGTCTAATCTTTTGGTTTGTTCTGCAATTTAATGATAAAGGGAACTCCAGCAACGCTAAAACAGTAATAAAAGGCCACGATCAACTAGAAATTGTTCTCAAGAAAAGAGAAGAAAATAAACCCAATCGTAACAACCCTAACTACACACTTGAAGTTGATATCGAGTACGCACAAATAAATAATCTAAAAGATAAAGGAATACAAAAAATCATAAATGACACGCTCATTGAGGATGTAGGGGCAAACAAAGATTTTCAAGAAGAAGACTGGTATTACCGAGTAGTATCTAAGACTATAAAAGGCAATCTGCTGAGCGTTGTATCAGAAGGAAGTTACTATTATCACGGAGCTGCTGGTGCAGGGAATGTAATTACCAGCACAAATCTAAACATAAAAACAGGTGGAAGAGTAGAATTTAAAGACCTATTCGTATCTGGCTATAAAAAACAGCTTGACACCCTCACATTATCTGAATTGAAAAGAAATGACTTTGGGTCATTCTTTGACGGGCTAAATGACGATCAGTGTTACTATTTCACAGATGATTATTTAACCCTTTGTTTTGATGAATATGAAGTTGCTCCTGGTGCCATCGGTGCAGTGACAGTCGAAATACCATTGGTAAAAATTCGCAATATTGTAAGCCTTAATGGGCCTCTGGCTAATGCAATATAAACGGCTCTAATAAGTGTGTTCAGGTGACGCCTTCGGTGCACCTGACGCAAGCGTTGTGGCTGTAGAATTACTCGAAAATGAAAATTTCAGCTTTAAATTTATGTGTAAAGAGTGCATAAAAGTAGTGTTTTAATAGGAAACTGCCTCAGATTTCACGTAGAAACGCGTTTTGAGGCTTAATTTTCACAATTTTTCTGACTGTTTTTTTCGAAAATAGAAATTCTAAAGTCTCGTTAGCAGTTAAGTCATACAAGGTCATATATGGATAAAATTCTTGAATACATATCAAAAGAGTGGGCGGTAATATCTCAAGCACCATTCGCCTTTTTGATATTAGGCGCATTGATGTTCGCACTTGCTTATTTAGCAGCTAAGTGGAAATTTATGGTTCTTGTTGATGAAGTTAAAGCAAAAAATGAGACCTTAAAAGAAAGGTTGCTATTGAAAACTGAACAAGCAGAGTCATACAAAGATAGAGCCTTAAAATATGATGAAAATATTCAACAAGTTGTTGGTTCAGATGAAATTATGCTCAAGGACAAAACTCTTGAAGTAGTTAAAAATCTTCGTGACTTCATAGAAAGGCACAAAAGAGAAGATGATCGGGTAAGTAACCTAGAGCGTTCAGCAATGCGTGAAGCAAATACAGAAGAAGACAAAAATAAAGCCTGGGAAAGAAATACTAGTGAAATCATGAGGCTTTCAAATGACAGAAATGCTGAGTATGACCGTAGATTTAGAGTAGATGCAATGCTTCTCAGAGATGAGCTTCGAAGTCGTTTACCTAATTACGAGCCATCAGAGAGAGTTCATGACATGATGTATGAGCGCCCAACAAATTATTTTGGATTCAATGATGTAGCAAGTGATTTGGAGCGAATGGCAAAACTGCTAACAATCCATTCAAGGTGATTTATAAACGCGCGCCGATTTCGCTTCGCTCCATTTTGGTACACGTTCACTCACAGCTTAATGTAGTGTTACGAATAATAGTTATTTGCACACATGGGACTATCAGATCTTATTTGGTCCCATCATTTAGATCCCAATTTAATCCCTTTATTTTCTTAACTTCACTTACTCACGCCTTTCAGTTTCTCTACTGTACGCAGGCCAGCAAGGCCGAGCATTGCAAGAGTAAGCTCAAGCATTACTGCAAGAGGTATTTCAGGCTTGCCCATGTCAGGAAAGAGCCAAGTAAGAAGAGGGTTGATCACAAAGGCAAATAAAAAGCCTAAGCCACATACCCACATTAAGAAAGGTCGAGCACCCGCAACAAAAATGCTGCGGTGTGCTGCCTGTACTTCATTCACTTTGGTTTGGGCCAGTTGCGGTCTTTGCGCTAGTCGTTGTTTTACTGTCTCAAGAGTTAACTCTTCTTCTTTGGAGGTAAACAACTCGTCGAGTACATCACCCACGGCTTTAACTGGCTCTGCGGTACCAACGTTAAAAATGTTTGATAACCAGCTCATCACTTCCCCCTAAACTTATTAATCATGTTCATTGGATCTTTACTAAATCTTTGCCCCAAATTATTAAGGCCATTAAACAAGTGCGGGGCCAAATATGCACCCACACCAATAAAGCCAGGTCGGGCGCTTTCGGCTACTTGCCAAAAGTCACAGAAACTCGATACCAAGTAAGCCGCAAGCAATGCCATTAGAGCGTTAAAAAAGTAACGACCAAAAGTAAACGCGTGGGGCGATAAGTAGAGTTGAATGGCAGCTGCAGCCATACTGATTATCACAAATTGCACAATCTGTTTAAGGTGCATAAAGTCCATCATTCGGCATCCTTGCTTGTAGGGTATAAGTCAGAGTATTCAGGTATCGCAAAATCAATGTGTAAGTTGCTTGGCAAGTAACGGTTGATACCTTGCATAGTTTGCTGAAGGGGTACCACTTCATTGTTGTAATAAGCCCGGGTAATTTTGTCTAAATCACCAAAGCCCGGTGAATCGCCAGAACTTTGACCGCTTAATGCTTCTTGTGCACGGTGCATGCTTAACATGTCGTTAAGGGTGATTTTCTTAATGCGTTCAAATTCGTCTTTGGTAGATATGTCGCCCACTGGGGTGATCTTAATCGACTTTTCTGCATCGGCTTTGTTGCTGCGAAAGTTAAAAAACAAACTTCTAAAGTTACCAACGCCTTTACTGTCTTTAATGGCGCTTTTTAATTTGTCCTCGTCCTCAACACTTAAATTTGGGTCGGCCATGCTGAAGATAAAGCCCATGTGTGCACCGTTCTTGTAATAACGGCGCCTAAATAGTGTGGCGTCTTCATTGAGTAATGCGCTTTGAATGCCACCGTAGTATTCGGGTATGCCGTAAATGCCTTGTGCTGGGTCATACTCTTTAATATGGATAACTTCACCAACTTTAAACTTAATAGGCTCAATGCTACGGTTGGTAAGTTGAGCATAAACACCACGGTCAGTGGTATAGCGCATTGTAAGTGCGGGTAGGTGTTTTAGCCTGATAACTTGCCCAAACTTATTTTTAATTACTTGTAAGTAGCCATTGCCCGACCATAAAAAGTCGTAAGCAAACTTTTTAAACGCGTCGTTGCTGAGCACAGAGTTAGTTTTAAACCACTTTAAAATCATGTTGCGCTTAAAGCCTAATATTGGCCCATGCTGCGCGTTCACTCTGAGTAATTTAACTAGGCCCATTAAACTAACAGGTGGCTCGTAAATACCATTTATATCGGCAAATACGCCCGTGTAATCTGTTAGTCGATTATCTAAAACTGGTTCAGGATCACCAAAACTAAACACATCACTCATGCCTGTGTAGTTTGGTGTGCTGCCAGCTTGTACGCCTTTCATCCTTGGCTTTTTCATTAAGCTGCTATTCCTACTGTGGTTTGACGGCCTGCACTATTGCCATCGAGAGGTTCAAATTTCATGGCATGCATAATTGCCCAAGCAAGATCAGCATGGCCCGTTGTTTCGGTTCGATTGGTTGCGTATGTGATTTGGTCGCCCACAACTTTTCGGCGAATGTTTATAAATGAGCTGGCAATGTTTACCGCGTCTTTGTCGTATTCAAAGCGACGGTTTTTAATAACGTTTAAGGCCTTAATGACCATTTGATTTTTAATGATTGGGTTGTAATGAATAGGCTCAGCATTCGGGAAGAAAGCGGTTATCAGCTCCCAAACACCATAACCAATACCGGTTGTATCAACACCAATATGTTGCACGTTATATTTATGAGTAAGCTCTTCAATTTCGCGAGCCATTGCCTCAAAATCGTTGCCGCTTAAATCGAGCGTTTCAAGCAGCCTAAATTTCTCACCGGGTTGCATTGGCAAACTTAAAACGGCAACACATGCTTTGTCGCCAAAGCGGGCAGGGTCAAAACCAATTACCACAGGCTTTAAACCAAATGGGCGCTCGTACTCTTCGTCGAAGTCATCCCATTTGCTTGAGTCTCCCACACAAGCCATAAGTTGCTTTAAATTAAACGCCGAGTGTGCATCGTCGATAAACTTACACATAAACAAGTTGTCGAACTCGTCTTGTGAATATTCGTTTTCGAGTACTGATATATCAATGCGGTCAAAGCCCGAGTTAACCACATCATGCACGTTAAGCATTTGTCGCCAAATGCCGTCTTCACATAAGCGACCTTCTTTTAAAGCTTTATGGCTGCAATCAATAGCAAATTCGGGATCGTTACATGCTTTGGTTTTGCGGTACCACTTACCATTCCAATGATCATAGGCTTCATGGCTGGTAACACTGGGCGTACTGAAGTAAGTAATGCGTAAATGCTTATGCGTTGCCATTGCTTGAGCAAGGCCACGAAGAGTTTTGTATTTGGGGATCCAAAACACTTCGTCTATGTATAAGTCACCACTTTCTGATTGTGCTGTTCTTGCATTAGTCGACTTAAAAATAAGTTTTACTGTTTTGCCGCCTTTTAGGTTTAACACCATGGGCGAGCCTGTGAGCTCAATATTAAAATGCTCACGCACCATAGCAATTATGTTGGCTTTAAAAACTTCTGCCTGGTCACGCGATGCTGATATAAATATCTTATTGCGGCCATTCACCACGGCATCATAAAACGCTTCAAATGCAAAGTAGAATGTGGCACCAATTTGGCGCGGTTTTAATATAAAGCGGCTGCGGTGATCTTGGTTCTCAAACCAATGTAATTGGTGTGGGTAAAGTAACTTATCTTTAAGTTCGTTGAGCATTTCAACGGTAATGCTTGAGCAGTCATTTTTTTTATTTTTCTTCTTTTTATTTCGACTACCATTAGAGCTTGAGCCTTCGGATTGACCATCATTTGCGGCGCGTTGTTTAGGAGCGGTAGCAAGTTTACTTTTATTGAGTGCGCAAAGCTGACGAGTACAAAAATCAAGTTCTTTATAATCAGCTTCACTTTTATCTGGTTTATCAGTAAGAATATTAATGCGGCGGCTAAATGCCATTTCAGCGTTATAGCTTGGGCACATATCGACCCACTTGCCATCATCGGCCCAGCGTCGAATGCTTCGAGCGCTTGGCATGTTTGGCAATTCTGCTATTTCATCAAATGTGTAGCCTTTTACGACAAACAAGTCTTGTGCTTGTTTGCGTATTTCTGGCCCATACTTTGGCTGCATCCTGCGCCCCGTGTTTTCATCCATGTAGGGCAGTTTAAGGGCAAAAAAAGCCTAAATCGTGTACTTAAATTCCTATAAATTCCTAAAACTCAAATATAGGAATTTCTAAAAAGTAAACCGCTCGAAAAGTGCAAAAAGTGGGTGCAAACTGCATACAACTTTTAAATAGATATGCACTAAACGGGTTAGCAATGCCAGGTCAATTACGCACAATTCCACTTTCTATCGCCGCTGTTGGTTTAACAGTTGATGGTCGAGAAATCGAAGAAAAAGACGTAAACGATATTGTCGAAACCTATAACCCAAATATGTATGGTGCGCGCATTAACATTGACCATTATGCAGATTGGTCTGGTTGGAAAGCTGAAACCCTATCATCATTAAAATTAAATGGCGGCATGCTGGGTGATGTGATTGAAGTCACAAGCGAAACCAACAAAGACGGTGTACAAGTTTTAAAAGCCGTGCTTGCACCAAATGCTAGTTTTGTGCAGTTAAACCAAGCCGACCAACATGTTTACTTCTCAATTGAAATTGATCGGAATTTTAGAGGCACTGGCAAAACCTACTTAACAGGTTTAGCCGTAACTGATTACCCAGCCAGTGCTTACACATCAAGAGCAAAATTCAGTAAAGAGCGTGGCATAGAGAACAAGGATGTTTCTTTTCTTCGTGCTGATCTTGGTTTGCATAGCCAAGCCGACAAGCCACCGAAAAAGCCATTTTTTAAAAACCTATTCAACAAGGATGATGACACCATGCCTTTAACTAAAGAAGACAAAGCAGAGATTGGTTCAGCAGTAGCCGAATCGCTTACACCACTTTTTACTCAGCTCAACACTTCATTAACTGAGTTCAGTAAACAAAATCAGCAGGAAGCTGGCGGCCAACAGGATGAAGACCAGGGCAATGATGCCCAAAACCTAGAGCTGACGGAGCAGCTCACCCAATTAAATGACAAGTTCAGAAAACTTGAAAACAAGTTTAATGAGCTTGTAACCGATGAAGCCGACGACACCACCGAAGCCGACGACGAGCCAACTGGCGACGACGGCAAATATAGCAACTTACTGTAAGGAAACAGCAATGCGCACTAAAACAACTCAAATCTTTAATGCCATTTGTGTGGCGCTTGCAAGCAATTACGGTGTTGCAAGTGTGTCTGAAAACTTCGCGGTAGAGCCGACCATTGAGCAAAAGCTTTATGACGCGGTGTATGAATCGGCTGAGTTTTTAACTCGCATTAACCATGCGCTAGTTGATGACTTAGTTGGTCAATCGGTGTTTATGTCTTCGAGTTCGGGTGTTACTGGCCGTGCTGGTGTAGACGAAGACGGTAACAACGAGCGTAAAACCAAAGATGTGTCGGGTTTAACCAAGCGCGAATACCGTTGTTATGAAGAAGAAATCGACGTGCACTTAACCTGGGCAAAGATGGACGCTTGGTCAAAGTTTCCTGATTTTCATAACCGCTATCGTAACCATGTTCGCCAACAAAAAGCACTCGATATTATCAAGATTGGTTGGCACGGTATCAAAGCCGCACCGATTACTAATTTAGCTGATAACCCAATGTTAGAAGACGTAAACATTGGCTGGTTGCAACTGGTTCGTCGCGATGCTTCAGAGCGTGTAATTACCGAAGGTGAAACGGCGGGCGAAGTTCGCATTGGTGAAGGCGGCGACTACGAAAACCTTGACTGTGCTGTGCATGACTTAGTTCAAGGTATTCCACTGCATAAACGTGTTGGTTTGGTTGCCATTATTGGCGATGAGCTGATTGCTCAAGACAAGGGTAAGCACTACGCCAAAAACGCCCATACACCAAGCGAAAAAGACAAAGTTGAAATGGCGCAAGTGATCAACACTTATGGCGGTTTACCGAGCTTTCAAGTGTCGTTCTTTCCTCAACGCGGCATTTTGGTAACCAGTTTTGATAACTTAAGTCATTACATTCAGTCGGGTTCAACACGTATGAGCATTGAAAATAACCCGAAGAAAAAGCGTGTTGAAGATTACGAGTCACGTAATGCCTGTTACTACGTCGAAGACCTAGAAAAGATTGTGTTCATTGAATCTGACTCGGTAAAAATTCACAAAGATGCAGATGATAACTGGTCGTAATTTCCTTTGGTTGTAAAGCGATTGCCGCTTGATTAAGCAGTACAAGCGGCATTTTTTAAAGAGTGTTTTTAAATGAGCCTAGTTAAACGAGCATTAGCCAAATCAAAAAGCGAAGTGCCAACAAGCGCAGTGAAAACGAGTGCACCCGCAAAGGTGAACCAAAGCGAAAATCAGCAAACTGAGTACGCGTTTTTTAAAGCGGCAATTAACTCTGACTTGGCTCAACTAAAAACATTTGGCGATATTTGCGACAAAGCAGATTACAAAGCCAAAGCAATCGAGAAGAACGATTATTTAGGTTACATAAACCAATACCGCTTAAGTGGTGATAATCACCCAAACCTTGTTTTGGCATGGGTGTTCATTTGGTTAGTCGATCTTAAACGCTGGGCACAGGCCATTGAGTTATTGCCACTGCTCATTGAACAAAAGCAACCATTGCCTAAGCAGTTCAATACTAAACATTGGCCGACTTTTTTAATCGACCAATTATATGACGATGCAAATTGGTATCTACAATCCGAAAGTACGGTTGATGAGTTGGCAAAAATTGCTTTTGTGTTGCATCGGGTAATTGATTCGACACAGCACCAAGATTGGGCGGGTAGTGAGATTGCAGGCGGCAAGCTTTACGCCATAACGACCAAAATTGAAGCGACAATGCATAACTACGGTAATGCCTTACGGTTTGGGCAACTTGCTCAAGAGATTAACGACAAAGCGGGTGTAAAAACCTTAGTCGCTAAATTACAAAAACAGCTCCAACGCCAGTGAGCAACTTAGCTTAACCAGTTAACGCAAAGCGATTGGCTGCTTAAGACTAAGTGGCGCTCACCCAAATTTAAACGAGGGTAATATGAATTTATCAAACATGCCTAAAGCCGACCAACAAGCCCACGACCAAGTGGTTGCAGGTAATGGCTATTACCCCGATTTAAGCACAGCCTATTTTATCGAAAACTTTGCGCTGCCAAGTGAATACTCAAATAAAACAAATGTGATCAGAGATAAGCTCAAAGCCGCTCAAGCTGAGATAAATCAAGAACTCGATAAGGTAATGCTCAGCAATGGCGAGGCTTTAAACGCTCAGCAAACATTGTTTTATAAATTGGCCGTGTATAGCAAAGCCAAAGCAAGCACCTTAATCAGTCGTTTGAGTAATACCCACAGAGACAATGCAGCGGCACAACAACAAGCAAGCGTTGATAACTTCGATTATTGGCAACAGCAAAGCATAAACAATGTGCGCTTATTAATCGGCTTAAGCCCCACAGCAACGGTTGAATTGATATGAGCCAAAGCAAAATAGCCAAGCTAAAAACACATTTACAAAGCGCCCAATATCAGGGGCATTTGCTAGCTCTACCAGAGCAGTTCGATTGCTGGATTGAGGGCGGGGTGATTGAGCCCAGCTCTAAGCGTATTAATGGCAACGGCATATTGGCCGCACGGTTTACCTATAGCGGGGTGATCTCAATTAATCCATGTGCAGCGCCCGCCCCATTAATTTGTGCATTTGCTTCTTTTTGGTTGCAAAACAACGGCTCAAAAGATGACAGCGACAGCATTGAATTTAGCTCAGATTTAAACGACGACAACAGCAATGAGATAGAACTTCAGATTGAAGCGCTTAGTGAAGATGTGGTTTTGGTAGAAGCACCGAGCGGCCCATTTGAGTTAAATGGTGTTCGTTATGACTTTGGTGAACAAAGTCTGTGGATTGCTGAGATGTTCACCTTAGAAGGTGGAATAAGCCGTGCTTAATATGCAGTTCGACAAGGGGCAAAGCATTGAGCAACTGACTTTGCTATCGCTGAAGCCTCGCAAACGTCGAAACATATTAAGAAGTGTGATCAGAAGCGTCAGTAAACAAAGTAGAAGGCGCATTACTCGCCAGCAAGATTTAACAGGTAAGCAGTGGCAAGGTAGAGCAAACGGTAAGAAAAAGAAAATGCTCACCAAGCTTAAAAAACTGATGAAAGTACGCTTTGGTCCTAACAACGCCCATGCTTATTTTAAAGGCCGTAAAACAGGCAAGATTGCAGCAGCGCACCAACAAGGCGCAAGTTTTGATGTCACGCCAAGCAAACGTAGCGGAAAACAGAGTAAGCAAGGCATGGCAACACGCGGTATTGCAAAAGCATTGATTGCAGCGGGTTATAAAATCCCGCGTAATCGGGGCAAGGGTACCAAAAGGCCCAGTATTAAATGGATAACTGAAAACCTCACGCTCAATCAAGCGGGGTTTCTACTCAAAGAATTAAAGGGCGGCTCAGGTAAGAGCAAATGGCAAATTGATTTGCCCGCCCGCTCTTTTTTAGGTGAAACGAAAAAAGAGCATAAACAGCACATGAGTTTTATTTTAAACAAAGCCATGCAAGTGGCATGAACAAGGATCGATTATGGCACAAGGTAAAGTTTCGGTTGCCGCCATGCAAACTGGCAGCGGTGCGACCAAAGAAGTCGAGCGCACATCGTTAGTGATTGGTGCAGCGCCAGCAAATAATGGTGTAATTCAAGCAATCAATGCACAAAGTGATTTTGACACACTTTTTGGTGATGCAGATTCACCACTAAAAACACAGCTTAAAGCATGGCAGCGTAATGGTGATGACCTGGTAAGTGGTTATGCCATTTCTCACGGTGCTGGCGAGAATATTTTAGCGCTGATTGATAAAGCCATGGAGCAGGATATTAGCCCTGAAATCATTGTGATTTGTACGCCAGTTACAGGCAAAGCAGAAGTTGAAGCATATCAGGCTAAAAACCTCGAAATCTTAAACAAGTATGCGCGTTATGTTCGCACCCTTGTTGCCGCCCCAGGTTTGGATGGTACTCAAACCTGGTCAGAACTAGTTACAGCCTTAAACCCATTAGTAGATGGCGTAGTGGGTGATCGTGTTGCCGTAGTGCCTTTGCTAATTGGTGACGAATTGGGCGGTGTGTTAGGTCGTTTGTGTAAGCGCTCAGTGACCATTGCTGACTCTCCAATGCGAACACAAACAGGTGCAATGTCGCTGATGCTTGCACCAGAAGACAGTGCGGGCGAACCACTGACTAATGCAACCACAGCTGCACTTGATGCATTGCGTTTTAGCTGTGTTCAGTTTTACCCAGACTTCGATGGCACTTACTTTGGTGACGTAAATATGCTCGACGCTGAAGGTGGTGATTTTCAGCAAATCGAAATTGGCCGAGTTGTTGATATGGCCGCTCGCCAAGTGCGCATTAAAGCCATTTATGAAATTAAAAACCGTCAGCTAAATAACTCACCAACGGGCATTGCTTACGGTAAACGCAAATTGGGCAAACCACTATTAGACATGAGCAAATCAGTCAACATTGGCGCTGATAAGTTTCCAGGTTTAATTGATGCACCTAAAGACGACAGCATTAGCTTGACCTTTATGGATGAAAAGCACTTACACGTTGTGTTGAAGGTGAAGCCAATTGACTCACCAAGCACAATCACCGTTGGCATTATGTTAGATCGCTAAGGACAGATCATGACTAAAAAAGTATTAGGCGGAAAGGATTTTGATTGCTTCATGGGTAACTCCATGGTGCATGTTGTTGAAGCCAGCGTAAAAATTACCGATGGCCGAAAACCAAAAATGGTGCGTGGTATTCCAAAGGGCTGGATTGATGGCCCAGTGGAAGCCGAAGTAACGTTAAAACTTGATCACGAAAACTTCTTATTGGTGCAAGCACAAGCACAACAGGCTGGTAGCTGGAAAGGCATTGAACCTTTTGATGTGGCATTTACTGCAAGTGTTGCAGCAGGTGATTTAAATGTAGAAGCCTTTGGTTGTATGCCGCAACTTGAAGAGCTTTTAAATATTAAAGCTGAAGGCGGCGAAGAGAATACCTTCTCTATAAAATGCCCGATCACCTCACCAGATTTTGTGCATATCAATGGTGTGCCTTATCTCACCGCTGATGAAGTGAGAAACCTGTAATGCGTGGCCTTGGCAAACTCTTAGTCAAACTTAGCCCGCAAGTGTTACTCAGTGCCATGGCGCTGAGTAAACACAAGGTATTCGAAGGTGAACTAAACCTAAACATTATTGGTATTCGTGCCGCCAATACCCGAGCGAATACTTTTAATGACTTAATTTGTGTGCTGTATCAGCAAAACGGTGAGTGGCAACTTAAGCAATTCAAAGCCACCACTGATGCGGGCCTTTATTGGCGTAAACACCCAATGAACATTGACGGAACAGCGGTATTAGTTGCGGGGCAACATCTTGGCCTTTGGACGTTTGGTTTTCATCAAGGCAAGTACAAGGCCCTTGTTCAAAACAAACCTGTTTTAGTGCTTCGTGATAACGATAAAAACACCGAGCTTGAAACCGACCTAAACGCCGCAACGCTTCAAAGCGGTTACTTTGGCATTAACTGTCATCGAGCCAGCGAACACACCGAATCAAAGCAAGTCGATAAATGGTCGGCGGGTTGCCAAGTGTTTGCGAACCCCGACGACTTTAACAAATTTATTAATCTTTGTGAGCAATCGGCTGAACGCTATGGCAATACCTTCAGCTATACGTTGCTTGAACAAAACCAACTAAAAGAGAGCAAGGAACATGCAAACTAAACAGATTGTGATTGAAACTGGTGAACAAGAATTTACTTTTAATGTAACGGGTCAGGCTTACAACAAGTATCTAAACAGCACGACACCGACTAATAAAATTCAGCCAGCCACTAACTTTTTGTTAGCCACGGTTGAAGATGCTCAGAAAAAAGATCTCAAGACATTGTTACAACAACCAGGTGCCGCTTTGCACATGGTCGGCACTGTGATTGAAGACTATACGCCAGAGTTTAATTTCTCAGTAAAAAAATCGAAGAGCGAGCCAAGCGAATAAAGCAAAACCGCTTAGATCAGTTATTTGCTTATCACGCCAAACACTTTGGCAATTTGCCAATAACTGACGAAAGCTTGGCGCAAGCGCTCTTTATTGAAACTCAGCAACAGGAGTCGTTAAAGGTTGCTGTAAACAACGGCATTTGCATGGCACTAAACGGCGAAGAGTAAAACACATGAGTTCACTCAGTAAAATGGACAAGCTGCAATATTCAATAGGCCTCATTGATAAAGTCACTGGGCCTGTGAATAAGATCATAGCTAAAATAAACCAACTGAGTGAACAAACAGCCAGTGCCAAAGAGCAATTAACTGGCGGGTTGATGAATGCAGCGGGCGGAGCCATGATGCTGGTCGGCTCGCTGAATCCTGCTATTGAAGCACAAGCCGCTTTGGGTGAAGTACAATCCCTTGATGTGTCTAACCAGGCACTGACACAACTCAATAACACCGCAATGAATTTTGTGAGTAATTACGGTGGTAATACAGCCGAAGTTATTCGCAGCTCTTACGATATTCAATCGGCAATCAGTGGGCTTACGGGTAAAGAGCTGGCTCAGTTTACCGAGTCTTCAGCCATTCTTGCCGAAGGCACCAAATCTGATGCCGCAACCACCACTGACTATTTCGGTACCATGTACGGTATTTATCAAGACACTGCCAAAGAGGTGGGCAAGTCGGAATGGGTGCAAATGCTAACAGGGCAAACCGCCGCCTCTGTGCGCATGTTTAAAACAACGGGCTCAGAAATGGCGGGCGCGTTTAGCACATTAGGTGCTGAAGCAAACTCTCATGGTATTACCATGAATGAGTCAATGGCCGTGTTAGGTCAATTACAAGCCACCATGTCAGGCAGTGAAGCGGGTACCAAATACCGTGCGTTCTTAAGTGGTGTAGGTAAAGCCCAAGAAAAACTCGGTATACAACTGACCGACTCACAGGGTCGTATGTTGCCAATGGTTGATGTGATGAATCGCATACATGAAAAGTTTGGGATCATAGATACCGTGGCAGAAAGTGACGCATTACAAAAAGCCTTTGGTACCAAAGAAGCCGTGGCGCTTATAAAGCAACTCATGCCCCAAGTAAGCCAGCTTGAAAACAACATAAACCAACTTTCTAATATTTCAGATATGGGTGTAGCCGTTGAAATGGCCGACGCCATGGGCAGCGCGTGGGACAGATTCGGCGGGTCGCTTAATGCGGCATTGGTGAGTATGGGCCAAACCGTGTTGCCAATAATTGAGCCTATTGTTGATTTGCTCGCAAAGCTTTTACAAGGCGTGGTGTGGTTAACCCAAGAGTTCCCCGTTTTAAGTGGCATTATTGGCGCGTTTGTTGTGGCGCTTATTGGCGCAATGGTGATCATGGGTACCTTCAATACCTTAGTGGGGTTATATCGCTTAGCCATGTTGCAAGGTGCACACGCCACCCAACTTGCCAGTATTTTCTCTAAAGCCTGGTCGGGCGCATTAGCGATTCAAACCGCAGCCATGAAAGCCGCGAGTTTTGCGGCAGCTAACTATGGTAATGCCTTGTCATTTGTGGGCGGCATGTTAAGCCGAATGCAAAGCATGAGTGTGGGTGTATTAAGTTTAATCACGGCCAAACTGGGTGCAGCAGCCAACGCAGCATGGGGTTTTTCAGCCGCATTATTTGCAAACCCAATAACATGGATAGTGATCGGCGTAGTCGCTGCCATTGCCGCAGTATCAGCGCTGGTTTATTACTTTGATGAAATCTCAGCGGCGTTTAGTGAGTGGGCCGACAATTCAGCGATCTGGACAGGCATGAAAATCGCCTTTGATTTAATCACTTTACCGCTGCAAATCATTTGGTACCTGGTCAAGTCTATCGGCTCAGCGATTTATGATTTTGTTGCCCCAGCATTTGGTTTTATTAGTGAAGTAGTCGGCACAGTTACTAGCTTTATTACTTCGGCATTTATGGCCGTGTATGAACCCATCGCCGCAGTGTTCTCAGGCATTGGCGAATTTATCTCAAGCGTATTCGATGGCGTATTTTCAAAAGTAAGTGCGTTCTTTAAATTCTTCAGTGATATATCTGCCAGTGTCACCGGCTTTTTAAAGTCTGTGGCAGAAAATGGCATTTTAAACATGGTTATCGACTTCTTTAGTGATGATGAAGAAGTGCAGAAAATTAGCAAACAGCCAAGCAAAGCGGTTCAAGCGCTAGAAAGCACAACACATGCAAACGCTATTCAACACACTATAACCGCTAACCAAGCAGCAGACTATGTGATCCCGAAAGTTCAAAATCACTCACTACAAAGTTTAGAGCAAGCACAATCAAACAAGGTTGTGCAGTTCTCAAGCTTGCAAGCTGGTAATAGTGCAACTAATCGAGTGCTTGAACAAACCCAAAGTGGTGTTTTGTCTTCTCAATCGACTCATGTTTTACCTAACAATGTTTTTCAGCTCTCAAGCTCGAATGCATTAGCTCAAGCAAACAACATTGTACCAACTAACAGAGTTACTAATGACTATGCTGCAGCAAGCGATAGGGTTCACGATTCAGTATCGAGTAAAGTTATAAATGACTATGTTGGCCATAGTGAAAAAACCAGTCAGTTTGCGTCACAATCTACATTACAAAATACGTTAACTAGCACAGTTGATAATTTTACTAACACACCTGTTTCAAAAGTAAGTGAAGTAAATCAATCACTCCCAAGCAATGTGATCCCACTTAATGCACAAGTTTTATCTAATCATAATGAGTCACCAAGCAATCATTATGCACTGGGCGCACAACAAGCTTTAACCCAAAACACACAACTGGGTTATTTAGATCACGCAATTACCAACAATGCCCAAAACCAGATTATTGAACAAAGCGCTCAGTCATTAGAACAAGAGCAAACCGAGCTAAATAGCACTTATGTTGCCAAGCCTAAGCGCTCAGCCTTTTTACAGCAGCTTGCAAAAACCAACAATATCAGTACCAGTAATGCAAGCAGTGACAACTCTAAGAGTGTGCATATTGAAAGCTTGACGGTAAAAACCGATGACATAGCCCGCACCTTTGAAGATGTGATGGAGTTAGCATCATGATGAACTTTGATGATATCAACTTACACATAGACTTTGCTGTGGTCGAAGGGGACTTTGTATTAAATGACTCGCTGAACCCCAGTACTTTAAAAGCCGCTGATACCATTGCCCAAGATATCAAACACCGCATTTTAGAAAGTGGTTTATTGGTGCAGCTTATTGGCCTTCGTAACCAAAACGGCATTAGACCCATATTAACTGAACTTGAATTGCTCGTTGAACAAGACAACAGGCTTAAACCAGGTTCAATAAACATAATAAAAAACGATAACGGATTATCAATTGAAGCTAAAACCAGACAGTACGGGGGCAATTATGAAATTTAAGTCCCTGATGGAAAAAGCGGGTTTACCACTGACTGAAGAACAAGCCGCCGAGCAATGGCGGGCTGAACTTAAAAATCAAAATATCACGGTTGCCAATGACTCACCCTTTGGCCCGTTCTGGCGAACCATTGAAGCGCTGATCACAAAACCTGTGGTGAAGTTATTTAACTGGATTGCGCAAACGCTAATGCCTGATCTCTTTATCATGACTGCAAGCCGTGAGGCATTAATTGAAAAGCATGGCCCCGCTCGCAATGTGTTTATTCAAACAGGGCTAAAAGCACAAGGCTTACTGACCTTTACCAGAACAAACAGCGAAGGCGAAAGCGCCATTGTTGAAGGGTCTGAAGTTGTTACCGATGTGATTGGCGGCCAAGTTTATAAATTGGTTTTGCTGCAAGAAGCGTATTTTAAAGACGGACAAAGCACAGCCTATGCATTGGCTGAAGCGGTTGAAGAAGGCGCGGGCTTTAATTTGCCTGAAAATGCCTATCGTTATTTTGCTGATCAACAAGATGGAGTCACTGTCACCAACTCTGCAGATTGGTTACTAAGACCAGGCGCAGACAGTGAAGACACTGAAAGTTACCGTAACCGCATTCGTAATGTGTTTGGTACCGCAGCACGTTGGCATATTAATTCTGTGTATAAACAGATAATCGCAAATTTTCATGTGCCCATTGATAACATCGAAATTGAAACGCAAGCCCCAAGAGGACCAGGTACCGCAAATGCCTATATTTACCTTGATGTGGGTGCGGTGCCTTCAGCGCTATTAAGTGCCATTAATACGCATATTAGAGATAAAGGCCATCATGGTTTGGGTGATGACTTTATGGTTTATGCCATGCCCACCCAAAGTTTTAATGTGGTGGCGCAATATTCATTACATACAGAGCAAGACATAAACGCTGAATTAACCGCGTTTATTGAATCAGCTTTTAGAAAAAATGCCGCTTATAAACCAACCCGCGTTGCACATAACAGTGAGTTTTCAATTAGTCAGTTGATCAGTGAATGCCACGAAAAGTTTGAGCAGCTTAAATCTATCAAATTCAACATTGATGACATTCATGCTCAGAACTGGTTGCCCGTGCTGGGCAATTTGGAGGTCAAGCGTGTTTAAGTCTGACGGCGTACAAATCGCAACTTGGTTAAACAAAGGCTATGCACAAAAGCTAGTAAAAGCCGCGTCAGGCTATTGGAATAAAACCGCCGAGTTTGTGATGTGGGCAGTAAACCAAAAAGAAGCGCAACAAAACGCAGAGCCTATTTTAAGCTTTTTAGCTTGGGAGCGCTTAACCGATAAGCTCGACAACGAACCTGTGAGTTTATATCGAAAGCGGGTGCAACATGCGCTGGTAAATACCATTGAAGCGGGTGACTTGGCAAACATCAAAGACGTATTTGCCCGTTTAGATATCGAAGTACTCAATGTACGTGAACGGATCGACGGACGCGACTGGGATATTATTGCTTTAGATATCAGCGATACGGCCTTAGCTAAAAATAACAACTTACTACCTGAGATTATTCAATTGTATGGCCGTACTTGTCGACGCTATGAATTTACCGTGCATAACGTGGCCGATGTGTTTTTGTCTTTAGGTGAAACCCATGTGCAATGGGACAGTTGCCATGTGCCACACGCTCTGTATTTAAAAGCAGATAACAAAGCCGAGCAGCAATATACGCATGGCTTTACTTCATTACAAAATGGATCAAGCTCAGCGCCTTTGCTACCAATCGAACACGATGTAAAACACGGCCTTGAACTTGAACAGGTGTATCAGTTTATCGGGCTTGATAACAAAGTGAGCAATACCGAGTTTTTAGCCACCCATTTAACCGTACAGCATACGCTTCATGCACAGCATAAACACGGATTTATTAGCAAGGAGGGCGGCATTAGCACCGCCAAATTATTACCGCAAAAGTTATGAGCGAAAAGTTATGAGCGAAAATATAACAGGGATTTTAACCACCGCAGGGAAAAAGCACATTGCCACCCAAGCTTTAAATGATAAGGGCTTAGGGGTTAAAGAGCTGGTCTTTGCCAACATACCAAACCTTAATGAAAAGGCCGAGCGTAACCCAAACGAAGGCATGCCGCCAAGCTTACAGATTGTGCATCGCCGCAATATCGACGTTGAAGGTAAAGTGGATGATAACACCGTAGCTTGGGCGGTCATTCTAGAGCAAGACATTGGCGACTTTGACTACAACTGGATTGGTTTAGTGACCGAAACAGGTTTGTTGCTTGCCGTTGATTACTTGCCAATGCAGCGAAAACGCAAAGGGGTAAACAACGTACATAACCGCTCGTTTGTGCTCAAATTTGCAGCCGCCGCAGCACTGGCCCGAATCACCATACCCGCCCAATCATGGATGTTTGATTACTCGCCACAGATTGATGCGCTAAACGCGCTATCACTGACCACAGCAACCGCGCAAGTAAATAACATGTATCGCACATTGCGTAACTTCTTCTTAATGTCAGATTTTAAAGTATTCAACAAGGAACTAAAATGAGCATTGAACAAATCAACGATATCGTTAAAGCGGCAGACCGAGTAGTAACTTCGGTAGAAAACAAAGCTGCCGAGATAGATTCCAAGGCAGCAGCACTAGAAAAAGACTATAGCAGCAAAAAGGATGCACTTGTTCAGCAAGTACAGGAAAACTCCGCGCAACTTGCAATCGTAGCATCAGAAGGCTATAGAAAAGCAATCGAAGACGCGTCAGGTGGCCGTAATACTGTAGTAATTGACGAGCAAGATAACCCAAATGTCATGGTGCGCATCCCACGTTTTAATTACGAAGACATCAACCAAGCAATACTTGATCGCCTTGGCGTTGACTTAATGCTAGGCACTGGTACACCTTCCATGTTCCAACGTAATGGCGAACAAATGGGCGAAGTGCTCATTGCAAAATACCTAGCATCATCAGGCGCAAATGGCGGCTGTTCGGTAATTGGTGGTGCGCAACCCCGCACATCAGTGAATTACGATGTAGCAAAAGCGCTGTGTAACAATAAGGGCGCAGGCTGGCACATGATGAGCATTCACGAATGGGCTGCAATCGCACTTTGGTCACTAGCTAATGATACCGTACCCCGCGGAAATACGAACTACGGTCGCAGTCACGAAAACAAGCTAGAAACAGCGCGTCGTAGCGATGATGGCATACCGGGAGATGCGGCAGGACTTTCAAGAACCGACACAGGTAAAGGCCCTGCAACATGGTCGCATGACCACACAGAATGGGGCATTCAAGACCTAGTCGGTAACGTGTGGGAGTGGCTAGATCAAATGATGTTAAGTGAAGGTCAGGTAATTACTACGCTAGATAACAACCCAGAAATCGTAGAGGAAAACTGGATCAAGCATTCAGCTTATTTTGATTCACCAGTCGCAAACACAGAAGGCACCGGCAGCGCTGGATCGCCAGTGCTTAACAGCGCAATTACAAACCGTAATGGGCCAGCAAGTGAAGATAGTAACGACAATCCGTATTTAACAAACAGCCATTTTGCAGCTATTACAAAATCAGAAACGTATCAAAAAATCGAGATTTTACGCTGCTTGCTTATTGAGTCTGAGTCAACCTCTACTGTGAATGGTGCAATCTACTGCCGAAATTATGGCAGTAGATTCCCGCTGCGTGGCGGCAACTGGGGCAATGGCTCGAGCTCTGGCTTGGGCGCGCTCTACCTTAACTATGGCCGTTCGGATGCGAACAGTAGTATCGGTTTTCGTCCCGCTTTCTTTGCGTAATTGATTATTGAAATTTGAATCCCGGGCGATAGCCCGGAAATGACATAAAAGGAGATTAATTTGACCGCGCTAGCAATATGGGACATGCAAGCCATGCCAACGCACACAACATAAAGCTAAAGTTATTTAAAGCTCCATTTAAAAGGTAAAAGTATGTTTAAATATATCTACAAAGGCGCAAGCCACAGCAACACAAGCGCTGAGTACATGCAAAGCTTAGGCATGGACCAAGAGCAAATTGACTCAGTGCTTAATCAGCAGCAGTTTGAGCTAGGCCAGAATGCTGAGAAGCGTAAAGCTGCCTATATAGCCGAATCAGACCCGTTATTCATGGAAGCGCAATTCGACGGCACGGCCCAGTCGCAGCAAAAATGGCAAGATAAAGTAGCCGAAATTAAAGCACGTTACCCATTACCTGAAAATGCATAACCTCACACTTTGCTTTAACCAAACCGCCGCCCCTTGCACCATGCAAGCGGGCGCGGTTTTGCTTTTTAAAGCCCTAAGAGACGATTCACGCATTGATAAGCCGTCAAGCTTTAACGGTTTACTCTTATCTTTAAGCGCAACAACTCCCGCAGCACTGGCAAGCCAACTTGAAACAATAAACGATTATTGCCCTATAACCGAGCTAGTTACTTGCCAACACTATGCCCAAAGCTTGAGTTCATTAGAGCAAGATAAATTCACAATCTATGAAGGCCAAAGCCTAGAATGGTGTGAGCATAGTTTGCAAAGCCTAAAGCCATTGCAACAAAAAAAAATTGCTGAAGAACTGGCAGAAGTGGCCGAGCAGGGTAGAAGCTTAATCACCAACATTGATGACGCATTTACCCAAGTCACAGAATTAAAAGCCGCACGTAACGAGCGACTAAATCAGCCTTTTACAGCAAGAAACACAGGCATTGATAATCGCATACTGATTGCGGGCAGTGCTGATGCATTGGCAAGGCAAGTTGAGCAAATGGGCGATGACTCACCATATTGGGCATTTTGCTTGTTCGTAGGTGAACTAAGCGAGCTGAATAAAATCAAGGAAGTACTATGATTGCCATTGATGGCTGGCAAATACCAGGTTATGACACCCAAGTGAATGCAGGGGTAAAACTGGCGGGTGGTGATATGTCGGGCTTTGGTTCATTTGCACTGAGTTCAGACAATGGCGTAAAGCCAGGTGTTTTGACCGTAAAAACTAAAATTGCCCATGCTGATGAAAACGACTTAGCCGCTCTCATTACCAAAGCCAAAGCGCTCGACGAAAATGGTGCACGGGTAACCTATACCGTAAACAACGCTTTAGCTGAAGCCTATAAAATTCGCAAAGCCAAATTTGACGGCGAAGTAAAAGCCACAGAACTAAACGAAGTGAAAGGCTGGCAAGTGACGTTTAAATTACTTGAAGTGCGTTCAATTTCGGAGCGAGAACAGCAACAGCTTGATACAACCGCAAACCAAAACAGCCAAGCTCAAAGCACTGAGTCACACACACAAATTCAGCAGCAGTTTGAAAACATCGAGGGGCCATAAATGAGCACCCGGTTATCAGATTCACTGACTATTGGCGGCAGCCCTGTTACCAATGTTATCAGTAAACAAGTACAACTCGATTTATACAGCGCAGGCCGTGCCAAGTTTGAAGTGGTCACAGAGCAAGAACCCAGTGGTGTAGTCGAATTGCATTTAGGCTATGAACTCACAAACATGACCCCGTACTTTTTAGGTGTGATTGAATCTAAGCACCAAGCCAATGGCCGTTGGTACCTAACTTGTCGAGAGCTATTAGGCGCACTGGCATTTCAATCCGCTCTATCAATTCGTCATGCCACCATAAACCAGATATTAAACGCGCTAGATAATCGACTCGAGTTTATAACCCCCGATGCCGATTACATGCAAACTACATTGCCCATGTTTTGTCATGCGGGCACAGGCATTCAAGCACTCAAGCAAATAGGGCAGTGCTGGCAAATCCCCGAGTTTATTTATCAGCAGCGCCCCGACGGTAAAATCTATGTGGGCAGTTGGCAGCATAGCCGATGGGCACAAACCACAATTGACGATTACCCCGAGCATTCAATAAAAACAACCAGCTCAACCACGGGCGAAGTAATCGCAATACCAAAACTTAGACCAGGGCTAAAACTAAACGGGCGTTACATACAGGAAGTAACCCTTCAAAATGATAGGATGCAAATACAATGGTCAAACAGGCTGTTAAGCGCTTAATACTTCGCCACTTTCCAGAGCTAGGCGAGCGTAAACATTTACCGCAACTTGCAAGAATCGAAAACATTTACGATTTGCCAATCAATGGCAGCAAAATCAGCACACCATTTAGGCCATACAAAGCCGCTGATATTCAGCCTATAAACCCACACACCTATGCGCCTTTGAACGTGCCAATCTTTGAGCAAGTCACGTTAGCCACAGGCCAAGCAAGCGAAGCAGGGCTAATCAACGAGCCAAAGCCAGGTATGTTTTGTTTAATTCAATATATCGACGGACTAAACAGCGCCCCCATCATTACCAGCATTTTGCCATGGCAAAGCTTGGTGCCAGAGCATAAACACACCGATGTCAGCTTAAAGCAAAATAGTCGCGCTCAAATAAAAGGCAGCAACGGCAATTGGCACATTGAAACCGATGGCGATATCACCCAAACCAGTGATACCAGCAAAATCGAAGCAAGAGCCCGTGACGAAAATTACCACCAACGCACCTGCAGCATAGACACAGACGACACTTTAAAAATAGACGGCAATCAAATAACCGAAGTCATGGGCGCACTAAAAACCATCGTCGGTGAAAAGGCGTTACTTGTTGCCCTGGAAGGGCTCATGCTAGGCACTCAAAAACAGCTAGATATCAAAGCCCATGAGAATATGAATTTAGAGTCACTTCAAACGCTTCACGCCAAAGCCACAGAGCTGGCAAAATTAGAGGGTGCAACGGTTTGGCTAGGTAATAACTCAGTCAATGCCGTTCAAATATTACTCGACCTTATTAACCTGGTTAAAGACTTAAGCGCCAGCCTTGAAAATCATGGTCATAAATCACAAGGCGCAGGGCCACCCATTACCAAACCCGAGTTTACCAACCACAAAAACACAGCTGATGCATTAAAAAGCACTCTAGAGCCAGTGGTTGAATGACTTTTGCACAGATTTTGTTTGAAAGCTGTGCATAGTTGATCAAATACCAAAATTAAATATACTGTTTGTATATACAGTAATTATTGTGTGTATTATGAAAGTCATCCCAATCAAAGCAAGCTGCGGATTCAACAATGGTGTTGAAACTCTAGCGTCAACTTACCCCGAGCTAGGCAAAACATTAGACCAACTATTCATGCCAAACAGAGTTGAGACATTCATCGGTCTAGCGTCTGGCGATTCAATGAAAGACATAGGCCTTTTCGACGGTGATTTAATCATTGTAGATAGAGCCGTAGATATTAAAGACGGTGATGTGATCGTTGCCAATCTTAATGGCGAGTTTGTCTGCAAAATACTCGATTACAAAAACGGCCGCTTAATATCAGCATCGGAACAGTACAAACCAGTCGTAATCAAAGACTGTGATGTATTTAGTTGTGAAGGAGTCGTGACTTCTTCCATTCGTTTGTTCAGACAGCGTGAATGTTTTAAATCTAAGTTGTTCTAATCATTCATTTAGAATACCAATATTCTTCTACTTTCCTTTTGAGCCTGACTTGTCATTCTGGGCTAATACTGTAATTTATCGAACAAATTAGCTCAGTTATGATAAATGCCGTGCATTGATTTATAAAAGTTATAGCTAAAGGATTAAAGAGATTAGCCAAGAATATGAAACTGTTTAAATATATGGGCTTAGATATTACTGCCCTTAAAGATTTACACTTGAGAATTTCCTCACGGGATTGCTTAAATGATCCTTTTGAGTTTTTGCCAACGTTGTCTGCAACTAGAAAGAAAGTTGAGGTTATGCAGTCTTTAGATGAACTGCCTTATGAATCAAACGATTTACAATTAAATATAGATTACATGGAAGAATTGGAGGGTGATCTAACCAAATATGGAGTTGTTTGTTTAAGTGAAAACGGTAGTAGCAACTTGATGTGGTCACATTATGCTGATGATCATAAAGGTGTAATGATAGAGTTGGAGTCAGCAAACTTATTTGACTTTTCAGAAGAACAGCAAAAAGTTATGGATAATGAGTTTTCAGCGGCTTCAGTTAAACCAATACCTATTGACTATATTAGTCAAAGAATCGGTATAGACATAAAGGACGAGTATTTATATGAGTATGCCAATTCTAATTTTATAAAGAAGTTCTTTACTACAAAGAGTTGTGAGTGGAAAAAAGAGCAAGAATGGAGGTATATTTTTAAATTTTTACATGCAGATAAAGTGATACTTAATGCACCTAAAGAAAGCATCGAAAGTATCAGTAACAGTCTAAGAAGCTACAAAATACAATTCGAGCTAAAAAACTGCACTTTTATCGTCAACAGTAGTGGTAACGAATTTAATATGATAATGGTTGATAGAATATCTAAAAGTAATGGTCTATCGCCAATCTTCCTTAAAAGTGTAAACCCTAGTTGTATTAAGTCTATATATTTTGGATGTAGAGTCGAAGTGAGTAAGGCTAGAGAAGTGAGAGACACTTTGCTCAAAGCAAACAGTGAATATGGTCATGTAAACTTTAAGAAAATAGATTTAGATGTGGAAACATATCAGTTACGTCAAGTGATTATTTGAGGTAATGCTTTGAGCGTTCGTTGACCTCCACCGTTTTTTCCTGTCATTGCAATATAAAACAGATATTGACTGTATGACTCAATCAAAAGCTTATGTTTTAAAAACTTTAATTAATTTGATCAAATTAACGTTAGATTACAGCGCAGTGAACAACATAAATGTATAATCTTTCGAAACATTTGGTTTTATAGTTATCAATGGTCAGTGGTTAATTAACAAAGAAAAATAAAACATGTGACCAAAAGTGTGACCAAATTGATTTTTTACCTTTATGGTTGGTTTTATTTAATTGTATTTAGAAGGGTTTTCATAATATGTGTGAACTTCTTGGCATGTCAGCTAATGTGCCTACGGACATTTGTTTTAGTTTTTCTGGTCTCTTAGAGCGCGGTGGTAATACAGGTCCTCATAAAGATGGCTGGGGTATTACATTTTATGAGGGCAAAGGGTGTCGTACTTTTAAAGATCCAGAGCCAAGTTGCACATCTGAAATTGCAAAACTAGTCAAAGCTTACCCGATTAAAAGTGTTTCGGTAATTAGCCATATTCGTCAGGGTAATCGTGGTCGCACGTGTTTAGAAAATACACATCCATTCACACGAGAGCTTTGGGGTCGCGAAATTACCTATGCACACAATGGCCAACTTTCGAATTACCAAGATTTAAAACCAGAATTTTATAAACCTGTTGGCAATACCGACAGTGAGCTGGCATTTTGTTGGATCTTAGACAAAATCCGCGAGAAGTATCCAAAACGTCCTTCGAATATGGCGTCGGTGTTTCGCTATGCTGCCAAGCTCGCTAACGAATTAAGAGAGAAGGGTGTCTTCAACATGCTACTGACAGATGGTGTGTTTGTTTTGGCATTCTGTACAAATAATTTGCATTGGATCACCCGAAGAGCACCATTTGGTAAAGCGACTTTAATTGATGCAGATATGGTTGTTGATTTTCAACAAGAGACGACACCAAACGATGTGGTTACTGTGATTGCAACTCGGCCACTGACTAATGATGAGCAATGGCAAAAGATGGAGCCTGGCGAATTTGCGTTGTTTAAGTTAGGCGAAAAAATCTAGCATTTTACAGTGCCAAAAAAGCAAAAAGCCAAGCGAATGCTTGGCTTTTTACTATCTCTGTAAGTCTCTCTATTTGTCATATTGTTTTAGCTGGACTTGGAATTGTTCAATCCCCTCTTTACCCTTATACATTTTTACAAGTAAGTAATCATACTCTGGGGCAAACCAAGCTGTTGCTTGTCTTTTGTTATTATCATAGAGACGCTTAACTCTAATTGTTTCAACATTACCAATAGGCAGTGTAATGGTTTCTTTTCCATCAACTTCAAAATCATAATTACGCTGATTGCCATTTTTATCTATGATCGGATAACTAAATGAAGTTTTTCCAGCTTTTAAATCTTGTCGCAATTGAAATTGATAAGTGAGTAGATCTTTTTGGTCTGCTTTCCAGTCAATTTTTAGCGGATGTTTATTTTTGCTTGAAAAGATTTGCTTCTTATTTTGATCAAATACTAGGTTGTATTGTTTATCTGGCCCAGTACCTTTTCGCGACATTGAGTATTCAAGTGGGATTGCCTGATTTTCATTCATTTTGAACTTTGCGCGTTCGTTTCGTTCATCAGAGAAAATCATCCACTCAATATCACTCTGATAAGTCAGTACATAAGTATTGTCAGTGTTCTTTGTTAATTCACGAAGTGCGCTGCCTTGAACTGAACCTTTGCGGCTCACTTCATATTCTGCGCGATAGGGAGTAAGCGTATCGGCAAAAACCGATGTTGAGAAAATAGCGCTTAGTGCAATAAACCAAGCGCTAATATTTTTATTCTGGGTAGTGCGCGCCTTGCGGTGGAAGGGGTTGATTGTCAAAAACGGCATAGTCTGCTTCCATTGTTAGTCTCTGTTCGCTGAACCATTGGACCGCCAAAGGATAGATTATATGTTCTTGTTCGTGAACCCGCTGGGCAAGTGACTCTGCCGTATCATCTGCTAAAATTGGTACTTTAGCTTGTAAAACAACAGGTCCACCGTCTAATTCTTCTGTTACAAAGTGGACACTTACGCCATGCACGTCGTCTTTTGCATCTATTGCTCTTTGGTGGGTATTCAGCCCTTGGTACTTAGGCAACAAAGAAGGATGAATGTTCAACATTTTTCCTTTAAATTTTTGCACTAAGCTAGGAGTAAGAATACGCATAAATCCAGCTAATACAACTAGAGCCGGGTCAAAAGAGTCAATTAATTGTGCAAGTTGTGCATCGTAGTCTTCGCGTGATGCGAAATCTTTATGGCTAAGAACACAAGTTTCAATGCCTGCGTTCTTTGCGCGTGTTAGGCCGAAAGCATCGGCCTTATTGCTGATAACAGACACAACATCACCACAGATTTGCTTACTTTGGCAAGCATCCATAATGGCTTGCAGGTTTGACCCGCTGCCTGAAATCAATACAACAATACGCGATGCTGACATTACTCAGCACCACCAATGATTTCTACTTGTTCTTCACCTGCTGCTGCAGTTTGAATTTCACCAATGTGCCACGCGTCTTCACCTTGTGCTTTTAAAATCTCAAGGCTCTGCTCAAGTTTGTCTGCAGGAACAACTAAAATCATACCAACACCACAGTTGAATGTGCGGTACATTTCGTGTGTTTCAATGTTGCCGTTTTCTTGTAGCCAGTTGAAAACTGCAGGCCATTGCCAGCTATCACCTTTAACAACAGCTTTTGCTGATTCAGGTAATACGCGCGGAATGTTTTCCCAGAAACCACCACCAGTGATGTGAGAAAGCGCATGAACATCTACGTCTTTTAATAGCTCAAGGATAGACTTAACGTAGATACGCGTAGGTTCCATTAGGTGCTCGCCTAATGTTTTGCCTTCGAATTGAGAATTTGTATCAGCACCTGATACTTCTAGTACTTTACGAATAAGCGAGTAACCGTTTGAATGAGGGCCGCTTGATGCAAGTGCGATAAGCTGATCACCCGCAGCAACTTTAGTGCCGTCGATGATTTTTGATTTTTCTACAACACCAGTACAGAAACCAGCCATGTCATAGTCATCGCCTTCGTACATACCTGGCATTTCAGCAGTTTCACCACCGATAAGTGCACAGCCAGAAAGCTCACAACCTTTACCAATGCCAGTAACTACGTCAGCAGCAACGTCAACGTCTAGTTTACCTGTTGCATAGTAGTCAAGGAAAAATAGTGGCTCAGCACCTTGAACGATAAGATCGTTTACACACATCGCAACTAGGTCGATACCTACTGTGTCGTGCTTTTTAAGATCGATAGCAAGGCGAAGTTTTGTACCAACACCATCTGTGCCAGCAACTAATACAGGCTCTTTATAACCAGTTGGAAGTTCGCATAGTGCACCAAAACCACCGATGCCACCCATAACTTCTGGGCGACGAGTTTTTTTCACTACGCCTTTAATGCGCTCAACTAGTGCGTTACCCGCATCAATATCAACGCCAGCGTCTTTGTAGCTAAGAGACTGTTTATTCTCGCTCACAGGTTTTCCTCAAATTTGCTAATAGGGGTTGCTTAGAAACGCGCGTATTTTACAACAATTGCTTAGGTGGGGCTAGTTGAATCTAAGTGGTAAGGACAGATATCCTTCACAAATAAAATACGCAGCTAATTATGCTGCGTATTTTTAAAGCAATATGTACTTAATATTGAATATTAACCTTCGGCGATAATTATCGCGCGAAGTGGAGCGGGGTAACCCTCAATGGTTTTCGTTGGGTCGTTGGGGTCAAGGAAATCAGCCAAAGATTCTGTCTCCATCCACTCAGTACGTCTTTGCTCATCTAATGACGTTACATCTTCGTTGACTACACGAATATTTTTGAAGCCGACGCGCTCAAGCCATAAGGTTAATGCTGCTGTGCTTGGTATAAACCATACGTTACGCATTTTAGCATAGCGATTAGTTGGTACTAATACAGTATGTACATCGCCTTCAACCACCAGTGTTTCTAATATGAGTTCGCCGCCTTTGCGTAATTGGGCTTTCAGTTGCGCCAGAAAATCAATCGGAGAGCGTCTGTGGTATAAAACACCCATGGAAAAAACGGTATCAAAGGCCTTTAGCTCAGGCAGTTGCTCAACTCCTAGCGGTAAAAGGTGTACGTTTTCATCTTGATTGAAGTGTTTGATTGCTTGGAATTGAGCTAAAAATAAGTCTGATGGGTCAATACCAACGACAAACTCTGCACCCGCACCCTTCATACGCCATAAATGATAACCTGAGCCACAGCCGATATCTAAAACAGTACGTCCGTGAAGAGGACTGATGTGCTCAACTAAACGGTCCCATTTCCAATCACTGCGCCACTCAGTATCAATGTGAATGCCATGGATATGAAAAGGGCCTTTACGCCACGGCATCATGCGCTTTAGTAAGTGGGTGAGTTGCTTTGTGTGACCTTCAGATAGCTCTGTTTCTAAACCAAACTGCACTTTATCTTTGATATTAATATGCTGCGTGTTTGATTCTGGTAGGTTCTTAAGTACCTTTTCCCACTTCGGCCAATCACCATGTTGGGCTTCTTTTTGCCAATGTGTTAATTGCGCCGGAAGTGTATCTAACCAGTGACTAAGTGGCCCTCTAGCAATGGCCGCATAAAAATCTGTAAACCAAGTATTCATTTTAATTCCGTTATTTAATCGCAACCATTGAGCAGAAGTTGAAGCATTGATACCAAACCTGAGTTTGACTGAAGCCAATATCAGATAAGCGCGTCAGATGAGTGCTCAATAAATCAGTGCGCATTACATTTTCGATAGCCGTACGTTTTTGACTTATTTCTAATTCTGAATAGCCGTTATGACGTTTAAAGTCGTGGTGCAAGTCAATGAGTAAATTATCTGCCTGTTCATTTTCTCCGCGAAATTTCTCGCTAAGAAGAAGTACACCACCAGGCTTGAGGCTGTTGTATATCTTCTCTAGTAATGCTCTACGCTGCTCCGGTGGGATAAACTGTAAGGTAAAGTTCATAGCAACAACGCTGGCATTTTCAAGATTAACATCATTGATATCGGCTAAGTTTACTTCAACAGGCACATCAGATTTAAAGCCTTTTAGATGAAGTTTGCAGCGCTCTACCATAGGTTCAGAGTTATCAATGGCGATTATAGTACAGTTTTCTTTTTCGATATTGCGACGCATGCTCAAAGTAACCGCACCCAAAGAGCAACCCAAATCGTATAAATTAGAATTGCTTTGTGCAAACTGACCTGCAAGTTTGCCCATGGTGCTGACGATTGTTGCATAACCTGGCACGGAGCGTTGGATCATGTCAGGAAAAACTTCGACGACATTGGCATCGAAAGTAAAGTCTTTCACTTCAATTTGATTGGCGTAAATGCTGTCTTTGCCAGTCACTGTGTATCTCTCTTTAAAAATAATGTGTGTATTTTAGCATTTTTGAAAAATTAGTCAGGGGTTAATTGCGTAAGAGTAAACAGGTTAAAAAATTGAAATGTTTTATTAAAAATTTGCTTAAAATGTCGATGTGATCAATTATTAATCCACTGAAGTGGACTATTTTCTAGTCATGTAATTCGATGCAAGGAACTCAGCATGTTGTTTTTAAAACTATGCGACTTTTTTCACAAATTTCGATCTCTTTACATAGCTCTTTGGCTTTTAATTATATTTTCAATTATAGGCAGTACTTATTATTCAATCGCATTAGATAAAACTGAAAGTATCGCCGTTATGGTGGTTTGTTTATTGATGACTTGGCCACTTGCAAGAATTTCACGACTAAACAAGACAAGATACAAATAAACACTAACGCAATTTTCAGATATGAAGGGTTTGGTCACTATTTAATAGTTTCAGAGCCTAAGCTAGTTTAATAATTGTTCTATTAGTGTAACGAATGACTTTATTCGCTACATTATTGTTGTAAGTTATTAACTTGTCACATATCTTATCTGTAAGTTCGGTTAGATAAGAAAGAGAAAAAAATGGCGAGAAACAAA
The DNA here is from genome assembly GCF_040104455.1 of Pseudoalteromonas sp. BZB3. Lineage (NCBI taxonomy): Bacteria > Pseudomonadati > Pseudomonadota > Gammaproteobacteria > Alteromonadales > Pseudoalteromonadaceae > Pseudoalteromonas > Pseudoalteromonas sp. BZB3. The sequence continues at coordinate 432,563 of NZ_JBECOS010000009.1, forward strand.
GTGATTAGCACAGAAGATATTTTATCAACCCTGTGTCACTCGGTGACCGAAGTTTTATCCTCAGCAAGTGGCAATCAAATTTCATATTCAGCAATGGTACAAAAAATTACGCGTACTTGTATGCGACCTGATATTGGTTGTTTTGTACTTTTTGATGGTGGCTTTACAGGACTTGTTGTGATGAACTTCACCCAGCAAGCTGCGATGGAAATTTACCAAGATTACATGCGCAACATGGGTATGCCTGAAGAAGAAATTGCACACAGCCACTTGTCTGATGACGTATCAAACGTGTTAGGTGAATTAATGAACCAAATGGTCGGTGATTTCACTGGTAAGGTTCGTGAACAACTTCATACCTCTATTACACAGAATCAGCCGAAGATGATGGCGATTAACAAACAGGTGCAAATTTCTGTAGACACGACGATGGACCGCCCTCAAGCGCGTCGTGTAACGTTTACTACACAAAATCAAAATATCTTCTATCTCGAACTAGCGATGGACAAGACTGAGTTTATTAAACTGCATGATTTTGATATTACCGAATCTGTTGACCCAGATTCAATTATTGAAAGTCAAGCTAAAGTTAATAAAGCGAAGCAAGATACTTCTAAAACAAAAGCAGCTGCCAACAATGATGTGAGCGATGATGCTGATGATGACTTTTTAGCTGAGTTAGGTTTGTAATAAGTTAAAGTTTAAACAGATAAGCAGGCGCAGCCTGCTTTTTTTGTGCTTAATAAAAACTGAGTTGCTCTTGCTGAAGTACTAAAAACAACCTCAACTCTAGTTCAAGCTGGTGATATTCAGGTTCTATATGGCAACACAGGTTATAAAAACTTTTATTGTGTTCTTTCTCTTTGAAGTGCGCTAATTCATGAACAACTAAAGCTTTTAAAAGTGGCTCAGGTGCTAAACGAAGTTGCTCAGCAATGGCTATTTCATGCTTGGCTTTTAACTTGCCACCGTGCTGTTGTCGCTTAAAGGTATGTGTTCCCAGTGCATTTTGTATTAAATCTTTCTGCTTCTTGTACTGTACCTGTTGCAACTTAGGGGCGTTCTTTAAATATCGTTGCTTGAGTTCATTCGTGAATTCAAAAAGTAATTTATCGTTTTTCAGAGTATGACCGACAGGGTATTTGTTTTTGAAAAACGAAAGTAGCTTATTATTACTGATAAGCATATTAACTTGTGCTTGAATATTTTCAGGGTAATGACTGAAATAGTGTGTGTAAGGGTGAGGCACGATTTGTTCTCTATTGTAATTTGATTCAATTCTAAAACAATGAGTTTTGCTTTGCTTCTTTTTCAGCAGGGAATGGCAAGCTGACAGTATGCTCAAGACCTAAATCAGCAATAAACTGTCTAGCTAGAAGAGGTGAGTCATAGTTATCGGCGGTATGGAAAAACACATAGGGGGTTTTGCCTTCTTCAAGCCACACACGAATTTTATTTAACCAAGGTTTGTAAAAAGCTCTATTATCTTCAAGGTTTGATGTGCCGACATATCTGATGATAGGCGCATTGCTGGTGGCTAATACGTGAAGAGGTACTTTAGGCTTTTTAGCTTGAGCATCAATGATGGCTTCTGTGTTTGGTATTTCACTAAAAAGAGGGCGTGTATCCATCATGATGCGGTTGTAATTATGTTTCATTAAGAATTGGTTATAACTGCGTTCATTATCGCCTTTATCGAAAAAGCCTAAATGTCTTACTTCAACGCCAAGATTAAGTTCATCTGGTAATAAAGCACAGAAATTTTCAATGCGATGCAAATATTCGGGGGAACATGACTTGGGAAGCTGTAACATGACTTGCCCGATTTTAGGAAAAAGTGGGCTAAACAAATCAAGCCAAACTTTTAAGTCATTTTGGCAATGTTGTAACGCCATGTCATGACTAAAGCGTCTCGGTATCTTAAAGGTAAATTTAAAATCTTCGGGTACTGCCTGATACCATTTTCTTATAGTGTCAGGTTTGGGATCTGCATAAAAACTGGTGTTACCTTCAACGGTGTTAAAGATTTGGCCATATTCTGAGAGCATATTGCTTGGTGCACAGTTAGACGAAAAAAAACGACCTTTCCAGTGAGTGCTACTCCATTGTGGACAACCTAAATAAAGCATATTTTTGAATAAATGACTTAATATGAGCACGAGAGTGTAACAAATACACGCATTAGTTGGAAAATTTACAAACTATTGCGAAAGCTCAGCACTTCAAGGATGACATTAACGGCGATTTTTATATAATTGGAGCAATTTTTTCATTAAACGAAGTTCAGCACTAAGCTTGCTGAACAAACAGGAATGCTATGCGCTCTATATACTGCGGAAATTTAAACAGCAGCCATGTTGGTCAAGAAGTAGAACTATGTGGTTGGATCAACAAACGTCGTGACTTAGGTGGTCTAATTTTCATCGACTTACGTGACCGTGAAGGGTTAGTTCAGGTGGTATTTGACCCTGAAGTTGAAGGTCTGATGGATGTGGCGAATACGTTACGTCAAGAGTTCTGTGTAAAAGTAACAGGTACTGTACGTGCGCGTCCTGAAAGCCAAATTAACAAAGATATGGCAACGGGTGAAGTTGAAATTTTAGGCACAGGTTTAACGGTAATTAACCGTTCTGAGCCACTACCGCTAGACTTCAACCAGCAAAACTCTGAAGAGCGTCGTTTAAAGTATCGCTATTTAGATCTTCGTCGCCTTGAAATGTCAGACAGAATTAAACTTCGTGCTAAAGCGAGCAGCTTTGTGCGCCGTTTCTTAGACACAAATGACTTCTTAGACATCGAAACGCCAGTGCTTACTAAAGCAACGCCAGAAGGTGCGCGTGACTATTTAGTACCAAGTCGTGTGCATAAAGGCAGCTTTTATGCGTTACCTCAGTCTCCTCAGCTATTCAAACAATTACTGATGATGTCTGGTTTCGATCGCTACTACCAAATCGTTAAGTGTTTCCGTGATGAAGATTTACGTGCTGATCGTCAGCCTGAATTTACACAAATCGATTTAGAAACGTCATTTATGACGTCTGCTCAAGTTCGTGAAGTAACAGAGCGTTTAATTCGTGAAATGTGGCAAGAGCTGCTAGACGTAGATTTAGGAACTTTCCCTACAATGCCTTATAGCGAAGCGATGAGTCGTTTTGGTTCAGACAAGCCAGACCTGCGTAACCCGCTAGAGCTTGTTGATGTGGCTGACATTGTTAAAGATGTAGAATTCAAAGTATTAGCTGCCCCTGCAAATGATGAAAAAGGTCGTGTTGCTGTGCTAACTGTGCCAGGCGGTGCAAAACTTTCTCGTAAGCAAATTGACGAATATACAAAGTTTGTAGGTATTTACGGTGCGAAAGGTCTTGCTTGGATGAAAGTTAATGACCGTGATGCAGGTGTAGAAGGTGTTCAATCTCCAATTGCTAAATTCTTAAATGAAGAAGTCATTAATTCACTGCTTGAGCGCACAAACGCACAAACGGGTGACATCATCCTATTTGGTGCTGATAAGCGCAATGTTGTCAACGAAGCCATGGGCGCGTTACGTCTGAAAGTGGGTTTAGACCTTGAACTTACAGATCTAAACAAGTGGGCACCATTATGGGTTGTAGACTTCCCGATGTTCGAAGAAGACGACGAAGGCAACCTACATGCAGTACATCACCCATTTACTGCACCAAAAGATATCTCTGCAGCAGAACTTGAAGCTAACCCAGCAGCGGCTATCAGCGATGCATACGACATGGTACTGAATGGCTATGAAGTAGGTGGTGGTTCTGTTCGTATTCACAATAACGATATGCAACAAGCTGCATTCCGCATTCTAGGTATTGAAGAGCAAGAACAAGAAGATAAGTTTGGCTTCTTACTTGACGCACTTAAGTACGGTACACCACCGCATGCTGGTCTTGCATTCGGTCTTGATCGTCTGGTTATGTTACTTTGCGGTACAGACAACATTCGTGATGTGATTGCATTCCCGAAAACAACGCAGGCATCTTGTTTAATGACAAATGCACCAAGCGTTGCAAACCCAGATGCATTAACTGAACTAGCTATTTCAGTTGAAAAAGCACAGGAAGAGCAAAACGACGCGTAACCGTTGTTTTGAATGAAGAAAGCGACCAATAGGTCGCTTTTTTTGTATCTGAAATTTATGAACAGGTTTAATAACAATCCTAAATCTTTTTTAGGGACTAAAACTGACGCTAGCGTCGTTGAAAATTTCTTATTTAGAACAAATAAAGAGCAAAATTCTCGCCTTGCTATCGACAAGTTTTTCTCGATTCAAAATAGATCGCTTAATTAAGAGTATTGGTATAAAACCAATTTAGGATAGTTCGCCTAACAAACTCTTTAAGTTATGAATTTAGGTGAGTAGTAATTACGTGAAGAGTTGTTGCTGTGATTTATGATTTGTGACGTTTAAAGCCGCTAAGTGAATTAGCGGCTCAGTTAAAAAGGATTAAACCAACTCGATTGGTTGGATTTTTACTAAGTTATCTTCTTCCTGTTCCATTGCAGGCTCTTTAAACTCAGGTTTATCAAGGGCAATATCACCGCCGTCAATCACTTCACCTGTTTGCAGGCTTTTAAAATCAAACAATTCACCATCTGCTAAATGCGAAGGTACCACGTTTTGCATTGCAGTGAAGATACTTTCAATACGACCTGGGTTTGATTTATTCCACTCATGTAACATGGCTTTAACGTGTTTGCGCTGAAGGTTTTCTTGAGAGCCACACAAGTTACAAGGAATAATCGGGAACGCTTGTGCTGTCGCGTACTGCTCAATATCAGCTTCTTTACAGTAAGCCAGAGGGCGGATCACCATATGCTGGCCGTCGTCGCTCATGAGCTTAGCAGGCATGCCTTTTAACTTACCGCCGTAGAACATGTTTAAAAACATGGTTTCGATCATGTCATCGCGGTGATGACCAAGGGCGATTTTAGTCGCGCCCATTTCTTTTGCTGTACGGTACAAAATACCGCGGCGAAGACGTGAGCACAGTGAGCAAGTTGTTTTACCCTCAGGGATCTTATCTTTTACTATGCTATAAGTGTCTTCTTCAACGATCTTATATTCAATGCCTAGACTATCTAAATACTCAGGCAGTATGTGCTCTGGAAAGCCGGGCTGCTTTTGATCAAGGTTGATCGCAAAAACGTCAAATTTAATAGGGGCAACGCGTTGAAGGTGCTGAAGCACATCTAATAGGGTGTAGCTATCTTTACCGCCAGAAAGGCAAACCATGATACGATCGCCTTCTTCGATCATGTTGAAATCACCAATAGCTTGACCAGCTAATCGACGCAGACGCTTTTGAAGTTTATTCAGGTTATAAGCGGTTTTGGCTTCTTTTGAGTGAGACACTCGGCCCCCTATTTAAATGACGGAAAAATAAGGGCGCATTATACCCAAACCACCTTAAATTGCACGTCTAAGGTGGTTTGGTAAAGTATAGTTAATCTTCTAATGGGCTTTTATATCCATCAGGTTTGAGCGCTAAAACATCACAATCTAAACTATCGATTACGTGTTCTGCAGTATTCCCAACTAAAGCTGCACTTAGACCAGTTCTGCCAACAGTACCAATCACAACTAGTTCTGATTTAAACTCTTTCGCGACATATGGAATTACATCTTCAGGCAAACCTTCTTTGATAACGCATTGACCGCGTTCTAAAGAAAACTTTTCAGCCAAAGTATAAGTTTCATCTTCATGATGTTTTTTTACAGCCTCATTATACTGTGATGGATTAAATTCGGGGATCTCAATAGCAATATTCACAGGTGTAGCAGGGTACGTGTTCACAATGCTGAGATTGGCGTTTGCTATTTGGCAAATGAATTTAGCATCTGTGATAATTCTATTGTTAAGTGCTTGATGTTGTTCATTATCAGAAGCGGCATTCACGGCAGCAAGCACATGTCCTTGCTCTGGCCATGCATGATCTTTAACAAGTAAAACTGGAGTGGGGCATTTACGAATAAGATGCCAGTCTGTGGGCGTAAAAATAACAGACTTTAAGGTGTCATGCTGGTGGGTACTTTTTACGACTAAGTCGAAATCACTGTTAATAACAGTTTTTATAATGGCCTCGAAAGGACGGTTATGCCAAACGACTTTTTTGCTTATATCTATATCTAAAAATGAAGCGGTTAGTTCATCTAGCCATGCTTCTCTGTCTTTAACTACAGCGTCTCGCATAGCATCACGCTCTTCTTTAGATAGCATAGTAGTCATTTCATAGGAAAAGTCGTAAATGGATAGGAAAGCGGTGATCTTGGCGCCAGTTTTTTTTGCTAAACTGACCGCGCGTTGCAAACTATGTTGTTGTTCTTTGGTTGGGTCTACAACTGCTAATATGTGTTTAATTTGGTCCATGGAATTCACCTTTTTTGGCTAAATTGTACACTTTTAGTGTAACGCATCTAGCCAAAGGTGAAAGTATAAAGGCTTTAAAAGTTGTACTAGATCAACAACTAATTGCAGCCGTTTTAGCCAAACCTGGTATGTCTAAAATGGTAATAAATTTACCTTCAACTTTAATAATTTCAGCTTTTTGGAAACGACTTAAAAGGCGGCTGATGGTTTCAACCGTTAGGCCTAAGTAATTACCAATTTCACCGCGTGTCATGGTGAATCTAAACTCTTTTCGAGAAAAGCCACGCTCGCCAAAACGATTAGATAAATTATAAATGAAAGTTGCCAAGCGCTCTTCAGCCGTTTTTTTGTTTAACAGTAATAGCATTTCTTGATCGTAATTGATCTCATTACTCATCAGACGCATGATTTGTTGACGAAGTTTGGGTAATTTGCCAGCTAACTCATCTAGCGTATCAAATGGTATTTCACAGACCATTGATGTCTCAAGCGCTTGCGCAAAGCTTTGATGCTGCATCTTGTTAATGGCGTCGAATCCAACTAGATCACCTGCTAAATGGAATCCTGTGATTTGTTCATCACCTTGCTCAGAAAGTGTGTAGGATTTAAACGAACCAGATCTTAAAGCGAAGATAGAGTTTAGCGCATTACCCGATTCGAAGAGAAAGTCACCTTTGTGAAGCGGCTTTTTACGCTCAATGATTTCATCTAGTTTGTCCATTTCACTACCATTCAGAGAGAATGGTAAGCATAACTGACTGATACTGCAGTTATTACAACTGATAGTACAGTTACCTTTAGAACGGTTTTGATTGCTTGAATCCATAATAAATCCATTAAAATTAGACGCATAACATAGATTAATGTACTAATTTATCAGTTGCAATGATTAGTAGATAGAATCCATACCATACAAAAATACTGCCTAGCGCTAATCTTACCAGATTGTGATTTAAAAAGCGGCTAAGATGTTGGGCTGATTGCCCAATGGTTAGCATAGCTGGTAAAGTACCCAAGGCGAATGCCATCATAATACTTGCGCCATGTAATGCTGAATTTGCTTGTAAAGTCCAAATTAAAGCTGAATACACCAAACCACAGGGTAGCCACCCCCATAACATGCCATAACCAAATGCCTTTTTTAAATTATCAACTGGCAAGAAAAACTTATTGAATTTGACGATGTGTTGCCAGAGTAGGGTTTTACCCATGCTTTCGACAAATTTGAGTGTGTTAGCTAGGCGCATAACGTAAAGCGCAAGTAAGATCATAAATATCCCACTAAAAATTTTTACGCCCAGGGCAAAGTGGGTATTTTGCTTGGCAAAACTCGCGCCTAAAGTCGCGACCAACATACCTGCAATACAGTAACTCGAAACACGGCCTAAATTATACGCTAGACTAACCTTGATAGATGACAGGTTTTTACTTGCAAGCTGCAGACTAGAAGCAACTCCACCACACATGACAATGCAGTGGCCGCTACCAACTAGGCCCATAATAAATGCACTGAATAAACTAATCTCGTTCATTACTGCTTTTAGTATGCTTGTCTTTGTCGTCTTCGAATAAAATACTGTGGCCTTGCTTATTCAGATCTGAAAACTGTTCGCTTCTCACAGCCCAGAAGAAAATGCCAATTGCGATGATCACAAACAGAATCGCAATTGGGATTAAGATATATATGATACTCATAGTTTTAATAACCTTAGAGAGTTACAGATGACCACAATCGAACTTGTTGTCATGCCTATTACAGCAATCCAAGGTGGAATTAACCCAAATGCAGCCAGCGGTAAGATTGAACCGTTATAACACAGTGAAATAGCGAGGTTTTGCTTTACTATACGACGAGTGGTAATTGCGACTTCTCTCAATGTGTTTATTGAGTTTAAATCACTTTTCAGTAACACGACATCAGCGGTATTTTTTGATATGTCAGCGCCTGTTTCCATAGCAACTGATAAATGCGCACTATTAAACACCGGACTGTCATTAACTCCATCGCCGATCATGGCCACGACTTCATTGTTTTTTGACCAAGACTCAACGGCTTTTTGTTTCTCTCCTGGTGAGCAGTTTGATTGAAAACTATCTAAATTAAGTTGTTTTGATAAGGTCTCACCAGCGTTCGAGCTATCGCCTGTTAACATATGACAAGTTAAACCAGAGCCTTTTAGGTGCTTGATAACACTTGAAGCATTACTTCTGACTTTATCAGTGAGATAAAAATCAGCAATTGGTTGTTGATTTATAAACAACGTAGCTTGAGCTTGGCTGTCTCTTACTCCAAACCAACCAGTTTTTCCGAGTGAAAGCTCGTTTGTACCAAGTTTGGCACTGATCCCAATACCAGGGTGAACAGTCACGTCGTTAAGCTCGTGATATTCAGAAGCATGCTCTAAAAAGGCTGCGGCAATAGGGTGCTCAGAGTATTTTTCTAAGCTAGCACTTAGGGCGAGTACTTTTTCTTCTGTGAATTCAGATGAAAACAGCTCTGTTTTTGCGATTGAAAACTTACCTTCGGTTAAAGTGCCTGTTTTATCAAATGCAACACGAGTTAATTTTGTTAGTGTTTCGAGCACATGAGCTTCTTTGATTAATATGCCTTTTTTGGTCAACGTGGCAACAGCACAAGTTAATGCGGTAGGAATAGCCAAACTGAGTGCGCAAGGACAGGTGGCGACAAGCACGGCGATTGTCACCCAAAAAGCTTGTTCAGGATCAATCTGATACCAGCCAATCGCGGTCATTGAAGCAAATACTAGTAAACACGCAACAAACCATTGGGCTACTTTGTCTGTTACTTCAACCAACTTTGGTCTTTTGCTTAATGCATTATGCTGCAGGCGGATGATTTGGTTCAGCAGCGTATTTTGGCCAATTTTATTGATTTCGATTGTCATTAGACCATCGTGATTGACTGTACCCGCAAATACTTGGTTGTTTACTTGTTTTTTAACAGGTAGGTGCTCACCGGTCATCATAGACTCATCAACTGTACTGCTGCCATCAATGACAATACCATCTGCAGCAATGGTCTCACCGACCTTAATGAGTACTCTGTCATTTAATTTTAGATTACGAGCAGCGACAACGTCTTCAGTGCCATCGTCCAACAGTTTTCTGGCTGTTAAAGGTAATAGTTTTTGCAGGTTTGCAGTGAACTCAGAAGCTTTAAGTCTGGCTCTAAACTCAAGGTATTTGCCCAGTAAGAGCAAAAAGGTAAACATACAAATAGATTCGAAGTAAACTTCACCCACTTCCATGACAGTTGCGTAAGCACTGGCACCATAAGCACCAAATATTGCCAGTGAGACAGGCAGATCCATGTTTAACTGTTTAGCTTTTAGGCCATTGACTGCATTGGTTAAGAAGGGGAGAGCTGAGTAGAGGATCACAGGGGTAGCCAGAACAAGACTGATCCACCTGAAATATTGTTCGAAGTCTTCTTCCATGCCTGAAAACATGCCAAAGTACATAGCAAAAGCGAACATCATGACTTGCATTGTCATAAGGCCAGCAACACCTAACCTTCTAATGTACGCTTTTGCAGTGGCTTGTTTTTGTGCGGCTTCATCATCAGCTTGGAAAGGGTAAGCTTTATAACCTATTTCCATTAATGCTTTGATGATTTCACTGAGCAATATTTTCTCTTTGTTCCATAAAATCATTGCTCGGTAAGTCGATGTATTCACGTCAACACGGGCAACACCTGGCAGTGCTAAAAGTTGCTTTTCTATCAACCATGCACACGCTGCACAGCTGATCCCTTCAACACTTAATAGTACCTCAGATAAGTCACCTTGATGTGTGACAAAATCATCTTGAATTTCTTGATTATCATAGCTTTTTATAAAATTGAGCTGTTCAGGGACTAAGGTTTCAACCTTGCCTGCACTATCAGTTCTGAACTTATAATAGTCGGTCATGCCCTGACTAATGATGGTTTCAGCGACAGCTTTACAGCCAATACAACACACTGCTTCATTTTTTCCCTCAAACTCTATATGGTCATCGAAACCAGCAGGAATTGGTTCTAAGCAATGAAAACAAGAATTAGACATAGAAATTACTTCAGTGATTTATTGTATTCAGGTGATACTTCAATGGTTTCTGTCGTTGGAATAAGTAGATCTTCTTTCATTTTCCAACTGCCGTCCATAGGCTCAATAAATATGGTGTAAGCGCCTAATTGGATATCTTCAAGAATAGCGGTGAAACTACCGTTTGCATTGGCAAGGAGGTTAACTTCGAAATCATGTTTTTTAATTGTACGGTGATAAAAAGATGCTTTGAGAGCAGTAACTTTACTAAAATCACCTTTGGTAAATTTAAATTTGACGAAATCACTTTCGACGCTTAAATCACCATGAAGATATAAGGCTTTTGCTTTGTTGAATTTACTTAATTCAAGGTCAATTGCTTTACCTTTTTTATAATAATCATCTACCACCATATCTGGGCCATTACCAACCGCAAATACAACTAGACCAATACATGCAACGATGGTTGCAACAGGGAAGAACATTAAAAACCAAGGCCAAAAATGCTTATACCAAGGGGTAGGTTTCATAGTGTACTCATAGCTAAAAAACAGTGCTGATATAGTATCTTATTTGCCTATAAAAACCTAAAAAAAAGCCTCCAAATGGAGGCTTTTTTGATCTCAAATAATCTTAGCGATTCGCTTATTTATTCTGAGATAAGCTATATACATATGCTGTAAGTAAGTGAACTTTGTCTTCACCAAGAATATCTTTCCAAGCAGGCATTACACCAGCACGGCCATTGATTAATGTTTCTTCAACTGCACGTTGAGAACCACCATATAGCCAGATATTGTCAGTTAGGTTAGGCGCACCGAAAGGATTGTTGTTAGCAACAGAACCTTTACCGTCCATACCGTGACACGCTGCACACATTGCAAACTTAGTTTGACCTGCTTGAGCGTCTTTTGCATTTACTTTACGACCCGAAAGACTTAATACGTAAGCTGTCATTTCTTTAATGCCTTGCTCACCAAGTGCACTTTCCCAACCAGGCATCGCAGCTACACGACCGTGAAGAAGTGTTGCTTTGATTTGATCAGGGTTGCCGCCGTATAGCCAATCGTTGTCAGTTAGGTTAGGGAAGCCCATACCACCACGTGCATCAGAGCCGTGACACTGAGAACAGTTTTGCGCATATAAACGTTGACCAATCTCAAGTGCTTCTTCGTTCGTTGCAAGTGTTTCGATGTCTTGCTTTGCAAACGCTTGGAAGATAGGACCAAAACGCTCATCAGCTGCAACATACTCTTGGTCTAACTGAACCCATTCACCATTGGCTTTAGCTTCTTCAATCGCCTTTTTAGACTCTTCCATTGAAGTTACGCCTTGGTTAGAACTTGTCCATTTTAGGAAACCTTGGAAGTTACCAAGACCAGGGTACATTGCTAGGTAGTAAACTGCCCAAATAAAAGTTGCGAAAAATAAGTAAGTCCACCACTTTGGCAGTGGATTGTTTAATTCTTCAATACCGTCGAACTCATGGCCACAGCTTTCACCTTCTTTAACACCTGCGTAGTTTTTCAGGTTCCATAGAAGTAAGCCGAAGATTAGAGCTAGACACGCTAAGGTCAATACGATGACCCAAATACTCCAAAAGCTAGTCATTTTTCAGACTCCTTTTCCTCATTAGAGATTGTGTTGTTGTGCTTTTTTTCATCTTCAAAGATAGCATTAGCAGCGTCGTCGAAACGATTTTTTGTGCGCTTACTATATGCCCACACAACAATCACAACAAATAGTACCAAAATTACCAGAGTCAAAATGCCTCTGTATGTGCCGTAATCCATAATAAATTACTTCAAGTGAGTGCCAAGTTGCTGCAAGTAAGCAATAAGGGCTTGCATTTCTGTTTTGCCTTTAACTGCTTCTGATGCGCCTGCAATGTCTTCATCGGTGTATGGCACGCCAAAACCTTTGAACACTTCAAGCTTCTTAGCTGTGTCTTTACCATCTAGTACATTTTCATCTAACCAAGGATAGCCAGGCATGTTTGACTCTGGAACCACCGAACGCGGGTCCATTAAGTGTGCATAATGCCAGTCATCAGAGTAACGCTCACCAACGCGAGCAAGGTCAGGACCTGTACGCTTCGAACCCCATTGGAACGGGTGATCCCAAACAGATTCACCAGCTACAGAGTAATGTCCATAACGCTCAACTTCGTCACGGAATGGACGGATCATTTGTGAGTGACAGTTGTAACAACCTTCACGCACATAAATATCACGACCTTCCATTTCTAAAGCTGTAAGAGGGCGAAGGCCATCAACAGGTTTAGTCGTATCGTCTTGGAACATCAGTGGTGTAATTTCTACAAGTGCACCAAAGCTGATTGCGAAAACGGTTAGGATAGCCATAAGACCAACGTTCTTTTCGACAATCTCATGTTTGTTGGTAGAGTTATTATTGCTCATACATTACACCCCACTTAAGCCATTTGAGTATTAGCGTCAGCAGTTAAAGAACCGCTCTTCGCTGCAACTGTACGGTAAACGTTATATGCCATAACTAACATACCCGCTACGATGAATACACCACCCATGAAGCGCATGATGTAGAAAGGCTTAGATGCTTCAAGAGATTGTACGAAGCTGTACATTAATGTACCGTCAGAGTTAACTGCACGCCACATTAGGCCTTGCATTACACCTGAGATCCACATTGCTACGATGTAAAGAACTACACCCACAGTGTGTAACCAGAAATGCGTGTTAACTAGCTTAACGCTGTACATGTTACCGTGACCAAATAGTGCAGGGATTAGATGATAGATTGCACCGATAGAAATCATAGCAACCCAACCAAGTGCACCTGAGTGTACGTGACCAACTGTCCAGTCTGTGTAGTGTGATAATGCATTAACAGACTTGATAGCCATCATTGGGCCTTCGAACGTTGACATACCGTAGAATGACAGTGAAACAACTAAGAAACGAAGAACAGGATCAGTGCGTAGTTTGTGCCATGCGCCAGATAGCGTCATGATACCGTTGATCATACCACCCCAAGATGGAACGAATAGGATTACAGACATAACCATACCTAAAGACTGAGTCCAGTCAGGTAATGCTGTGTAATGTAGGTGGTGAGGACCAGCCCAAATATAAAGAGAAACAAGTGCCCAGAAGTGAACTACTGATAAACGGTAAGAGTAAACAGGACGACCTGCTTGTTTTGGTACGAAGTAGTACATCATACCTAAGAAACCAGCTGTAAGTAGGAAACCTACTGCGTTGTGACCATACCACCACTGAACCATTGCATCTACTGCACCTGCGTAAATTGAATAAGATTTACCTAGAGACACAGGAACTGCCATGCTGTTAACGATGTGAAGAACAGCAACAGTAATGATGAAACCAGCATAGAACCAGTTAGCTACGTAGATGTGTGATACTTTACGCTTAATAAGAGTACCGAAGAATACGACTGCATAGCTTACCCAAACTACCGCGATAGCGATATCGATTGGCCACTCAAGCTCAGCGTATTCTTTACCACTTGTATAACCAAGAGGAAGAGTAATTGCTGCAGCTAAGATGATAGCTTGCCAACCCCAGAAGGTGAAAGCGGCTAGTTTGTCAGAGAAAAGACGCGTTTGACAGGTACGTTGTACAACATAATAAGATGTTGCAAATAGCGCACTAGTACCAAATGCGAAGATAACAGCGTTCGTATGTAACGGACGAAGTCGAGAGTACGTTAACCATGGAGTGTCAAAGTTCAATGCTGGCCAAGCAAGCTGTGCTGCAATAAGCACACCTACACCCATACCAACAATGCCCCAAATCACTGTCATGATAGCGAATTGGCGTACAACTGTGTAGTTGTACTCAGATTGTGATGCTACTGATTGGCTCATTTTCTGGATTCCGCTGCAATTTTTGCGATTAGAAATGAATTACCTGCAAGCAGGCCCTATTATTTATTTCACAAACTCGTCATAAAAACGTTTGAAATTTGATAAAAACGCTTAAAAAACAAGCTTGAGAACCCCTTTTTTTTGCCTGGTAATAGTAATTTTTTTGCAAAAAAAAAGATACCTAAAAGAAGTGAAATCATGACATCAATCAATTTTTTGCAGTTATCGCAAATAATGACGGCTTCTAGTAGCGTTCAATTTTAGAAAAGCTTAGACTTGCCTTTTAAAATCCAACCTAAAACTAGTATGACAAAGACTTTTCATCACTTCTTTATATTGGTTTTGAGCCTGTTAGCAATCGCTTGTTCAGACTCAGATATAATTATACATGAAAGTTCAGAAAAAAGTGAAAGTTATCTTCCTCCTGAAAACTGCGTCGACGTTTCAACCTGTCATTTAGCGGATGGGGTCATGCTTTGGGTCGATGATAATTTAAAGTTACAAGCAGAATCTGAGTTTTTAATTCGTCTTCAAGTAGAACAGGATGGGCCCTTTGAGATTAAAAGTGCCAAAATTGACGGTAAGTCAATGAATATGGGCTATATCCCACTATTCTTTTCACAATTAAATGAAGATACATACATAGCACAAGGTATTGTTGGCGCATGTGACACTGACGATATGCTCTGGCAAATCGTTATTGATTATTCGATTGATGACGTTGTAAAGCAAATTAGCCTAACATTACCAATGATTTGAGCATTTAGGCAGTATAATAATATGAACAAACAGCATTTCATCGAACACTTAAAGTTTGCACTTGAAGCAAAACTTCAAGAGGCAGTACAAGCGGCAAATTCTGCGAGAGAAGATGCGACGCACGAACAAAGTGCAGCAGAAACGCAATATGATTCTCTGAGTATTGAATCAGCCTATCTAGCACAGGGCCAAAGTGAGCGTGTAGACGACGCGCACAAAGCAATTAAAGCTTTTAATGAGATTTATGAGTTGTTTCCTTCGGAATCAATTGTCATTGGTAGCTTAGTAAGTTGTGAGAATGAAGCGGGTGACTTGTATTGGTACTTTATTGGGCCAACAGAAGGTGGTTTGAAACTAGATATTAAAGGCACGGTCGTTTGGACAATCACACCGGTATCGCCACTTGGTAAGGTGCTCATGCATAAAAAAGTGCATGATGAATTTGACTGGACTATGCATGGAATAACACAGGAATTCGAAATTACCAGAATTCTTTAATTAATATCAAAACACTTATTTAAATCTGTGGTTTAATATTAACCAATGTAATCTTAAGCTTATTAACTATGTCATCGGAAATAACCCCAAAAGCAAACGAGCAATTAGACTTTTTATGCGAATTACTAAACTCTCATGGTTTGGTGCCAATTTGCTCTAAGTTAAATGACTTACAGCGAGATACGTATATAGAGGTCATGGGAGAGAGCCCGCTTAAGATACACTGCCATGTTTATGCTCAAAACGAAGTTAGGTTTAGCTATATGAAGTCGAAGAGTCGGGTTCAGATGCGCTTAGTGTTAAGTGAAACAGGGTTTAAAATCTTTGGAAAAGAAGAGTTTTTTAAGCACTTACTTACATTAATTGAGTGAAATGCGAGTTAGGTTTATAACTCGCAAACATTACTCACGAAACGCTCATATAGACTGGGCATATTTTCAATAAGTATATTGTGGCCAAGTACATTTGATGCTTTTAGCGCTTGCTTTATATTCTCAATATTCTGATATTCAAACAAACCTTTACTACATGCTATGTGGCTTATATGCCAAGGTTCTTCAGCTACCCCACCTCTAAACTCTTCATAGGGACGATAAAAGCCAAACTTAGAAAGGTTCTCGTCTAACCAGGTATTAAGTGTATAAAATGGCCCGTCAAATTGATACTCCCACGGTTCAAGCTGCAATGTTTGACCAAGCTTTAATAGGTTAGGTGCGAACACATCTAGGTCAGTACCGAAGTGATGCCTGCTTGCTCCAGGCATTGCCGAGTAAAGCATAATAGCTTGTATAATCTCGATTTCTGAGAGGTTAGCAATGTCAACAGGTTCGTTATTCGCATTTAAAATAGGGCGCTTACCTGAAAACTTGTTATTCCAGATAAGAGATTGGCGTTCAAAACTTCGATAGGCAGATGCAATTTCTAAATCAAATCCTGCATTCTTAGCGGCTAATTCTAAAGCTCGAAAATCATCGACGATCTCTTGATGAAGTTGTTTGCCTTTGTATTCGGTCAAATGCGCTTCAGAAAGGCCGCAAGCGCAAGCGGCCATATCAGATAAAGTCATTAGCTAAGTAACTTCTCGAGTATCTTCTCGTAAACTAAAGCCAGTTTATCTAAATCATCACAGCTAACATGTTCATTAACTTGATGTATGGTCGCATTAATTGGCCCAAGCTCTATAACTTTACAGCCCGTTTGCGCAATAAAACGACCATCGGATGTGCCGCCAGTTGTTTCTGGTGTACTCGGCAAACCGGTTACTTCTTCGATGGCAGCCAAAGTCACATCAAGCAATTCACCAGGTTCAGTTAAAAATGGTAGGCCATTTACAATCCAGTTTAAGTCGTACTCTAAGCCGAACTTATCTAGAATTGCGATTGCACGTTGTTGTAGCTGTTCAACCGTTGATTCTGTTGAAAAACGAAAATTGAACTGCACATACACACTGCCAGGGATGACGTTAGATGCGCCAGTGCCGCCTTGAATGTTTGATATTTGAAAACTGGTTGCCGGGAAAAACGCATTGCCCTTATCCCATTCAGTTTGACTCAGCTCTGCCAAAGCAGGGGACACCGCATGAATAGGGTTATGCGCTAAGTGAGGATATGCAACGTGGCCCTGTTTGCCCTTTACAGTTAAATGTCCTGTTAAAGAACCTCGACGGCCATTTTTTACTACATCACCCAGTCGGTCACGAGAAGAAGGCTCACCGACCAAACACATGTCGATTTTTTCATTTCTGGCTTCAAGTAGATCGACTACCTTTGTGGTGCCATTAATGAATGGACCTTCTTCATCCGATGTAATTAGAAACGAAATAGAGCCTTTATGATCAGGGTGTTTTTCTACAAACCGCTCAGTTGCAACCACCATAGCCGCCAGCGACCCTTTCATGTCAGCGGCACCACGGCCATGTAATATGCCATTTTCAATGACACCGTCAAAAGGAGGATGTTGCCATTCATTCTCATCGCCTGTAGGCACAACATCAGTATGACCTGCAAAGCAAAAATGTGGGCTATCTGTACCTTTCCTTGCCCAAGTATTTAATGTATCGACAAAAAAATGCTCTTCAATGTTAAACCCAAGTTTAGCTAAGCGCTCGTTCATTAATGCTTGACAGTTAGCATCTTCAGGGGTCACTGATTTTTTTTGGATCAATGCTTGGGCTAGTGAGACAACCTCAGAATGTTGAGGTGTGTTATTGTGACTACCCATTAAGCGAAAATCTCATCATACTGGGCTGCTTTAAAACCAAGGTGTAGTTTACCATTCACCTCAAGAATAGGGCGTTTGATCATCGCTGGAGCCGTAACTAAATGAGTAATTGCAGATGCCTCAGATAGGTTGCTCTTTTCATCATCTGATAAAGCACGGTAGGTTGTTCCGCGTTTGTTTAATACTTGCTCCCAACCTAAGTTTTTGCAAAATTCAGTAATTAACTCTTCTGAAACGCCGTCTTTGCGGTAGTCATGAAAAGTAAATTCAATATTGTTGTCACTAAGGTATTTTTTTGCTTTTTTAATGGTGTCACAGTTCGGAATGCCATACATAGTGATCATAAGAGCCTCTTAAATATTCTGGTTTTGAGTAATTGTAATGAGTGGGTCTAGCCCAGCACGCACTTGCTTCAACGGGTAAAAGCAAGGACCTAATTTATCTGCGTTAACAATAAGTAAACTGCCGAGCAGTGGTTTTTCTAGGTGCGTGGTTTCGAAGTAAGCAAGTAATTCACCTTGCTTGACTTCTTTTTTGCCAAAGGCACTGGTTATTTGCAAACTTGTATTGGCTTGTTCTGAAGGTGGCTGAATATGAATAAGTAACTTCAAGCCATTTTTTGCAACCAATATAATCTCATAGCCATGGCGTTTAACTTGTTCAATTTTACCGTCAAATGGCGCGGTAACTTTTCCTTGGGTCAACTCTACAGTCACGCCTCTTCCAATAATGCCAGAAGAAAATAGGGAAAGCGGGTGCTGTTTCAAAGACTGTACTTTGCCACAGAACGGACTGGCGAGATGTAAAACTGGGTCAACAATTTCATTGATAGGCGCAAAAGGAATTGATTGAGAAAACTGCATTAAAGAACCGTGTATCCGTCTTTTTTCAGCGCATTAATTGCGTCTTGAATTTGTTGCTCTTTGACTAAAACATAGTCTGTGTCATAAGTGGAAATGGCAAAAATGGAGATTTTAGCATTCGCTAATACACCAGATATATTGGCCATGATCCCTGTTAAAGAAAAACCAAGTGGACCTATCACTTCTAATGCTCTCCAATGTGCTTCAGTGGCAAAACTATCAACTTCAATATCTGAAGTGCAAACAATAGAGAGTTCTTCAAGTGTTTTAGAAATAAAGAAAATATCACACGCTAACACTTGGTTAGGAATTGTTTGGTCAACGTCAAGGCTATGTATTGAAAAGTCCTGTTTTAACAATTGTAATGTTTGCTTTGACATAGTCGCTTATGTTTATTGGGCTATATGTCTATAGTATAGCTAAGTGTTAAAAAGTTAAACCCTCAACACTTAGCTAAGTTTTACAATTGTTCAAACAGAGCTAGTTTGTTTGATCTGCTAATTGCTTAGACTGAATAGCCGTAAGCGCAATGGTATAAACGATGTCTTCTACCAGTGCACCGCGGCTTAGGTCGTTCACAGGTTTGCGCATACCTTGCAGCATCGGACCAATACTTACCAGTTCAGCACTTCTTTGTACTGCCTTATAAGTCGTATTACCAGTATTTAAGTCTGGGAATACAAACACCGTTGCTTTACCTGCAACTTTGCTGTTTGGAGCTTTTTTACGTGCTACGTTTTCCATAATCGCTGCGTCGTACTGTAGTGGGCCATCAATTTCAAGATCTGGACGTTTTTCCTGAGCAATTTTGGTGGCTTCACGCACTTTATCTACATCAGCACCATGGCCAGACTCACCTGTAGAATAGCTGATCATGGCCACTCGTGGCTCAATACCAAATGCCGAAGCAGAGTCAGCTGACTGAATGGCGATATCGGCAAGTTGCTCAGCAGTAGGGTCTGGGTTAATTGCACAGTCGCCATAAACCAATACTTGATCAGGTAGTAACATAAAGAACACAGAACTCACTAAAGATGAACCTGGCGCAGTTTTAATGAGCTGAAGAGGAGGGCGAATAGTATTCGCTGTGGTATTCACCGCACCAGATACAAGGCCATCGACTTCGTCTTCAGCGAGCATCATAGTGCCTAAAACAACGTTGTCTTGCAGTTGCTCTTTAGCAACCACAGGAGTAAGACCCTTGTTCTTACGCAGTTCAACCATAGGTGCAACGTAATTATCTTGGATCTCATTCGGATCTTTAATAATAACATTTTCGTTGAGCTCTACACCTTGTTGAAGCGCAATACGTTCGATTTCTTCTCTTTCACCCAATAGTACAGTTTTGGCAATGCCACGTTCACCACAAATTGCAGCAGCTTTGATAGTGCGAGGTTCATTGCCCTCAGGAAGCACAATGGTTTTCTTTGCTTGACGAGCTAAATCGGTCAACAAGAATCTAAATGCAGGAGGAGAAAGCTTGCGTGTTTTCGCAACGTCTTTGGCTAAAGTATCTAACCAATCTGAGTCGATGTTCGCAGCATTATGCTCTTTTACTTTTTCAATACGCTGTTCGTCATCACTTGGTACTTCCATATTAAAGTTGTGAAGTAACAAAGATGTACGCCAAGTATCAGCGTCAGTGGCTAGAATCGGCAGACCCGTTTCCATTGCCTGTTCACATAAAGTCATGATGCGTGGTTCAGGTTTAAAACCACCCGTCAATAAAATCGCACCTAATTTGGTACCATTCATAGCTGACAAACACGCTGCCACTAACACATCAGAGCGGTCTCCCGGTGTAACCAGTAACGCACCCGGGGTAAAGTGATTCAAGATATTTGATACCGTTCGGGCACAAAAGGTGACACGGCGTAAACGTCTATGAGCCATGTCACCGGCATTGATCACTTCGGCTTTTAGGTAATCACTTAAGTCTGCTACACGTGGCGCGACTAGATCGAAGTCCCAAGGAATTGCGCCAAGCAACATAAACGGGTGTTTCCTGAAAATAGGTAATGACGCCAAACGGTTCATTTCATTCTCAAGTTCTTCAGGTTCATGCTGGTCAACTAAATCAGCACGCGCGCGGCCTTCTTCATCAAGCGGAGCATTTACTTTGTTGAAAATACAACCCAGTACACGACTGTGATCTATGCCGCCGTAGTTACCAGATGCTATTTCTAATCTATCTTCTAATTGTTCGTTGGTATCATTTCCTGGTGTTAATACAAATACGATGTCTGCACCAAGTGTTTGTGCGATTTCACGGTTAACACGACCAGCATAAGGCTGAAGGCGAGTTGGCACCATACCTTCGATAATCGCAACTTCATCATCACTGATGGCACTTTCGAAACGCTCAACGATTTCTTCTAGCAGATCATTGCCTTTACCATCACCAATCATTTGTTCAGCATAACTGAGTTCAAACGGCATTGGAGGCTGAATGGTGGAACCTTGTTGCACGATAACCGTCGATTTCTCAGGCCCTATATCATCTTTACGAGGTTGAGCAATGGGTTTGAAAAAGTTTACTTTTACCGCTTTTTGCTCAAGCGCACGTACAAGACCAACAGAGACAGATGTTAAACCAACCCCAGTAGAGATGGGGATTAACATGATCCTACGGCTCATCATTTTTGCTCCTGTGCAATGTTTGCTGCATCGTTGGCAATCATCCATTCTTCATTGGTAGGCACCACAATGGCACATGGCGCTGTTTGCTTTGTGATCACACCTTCAGAACCAAAGCGTGCCGCAAGGTTCTTATCATTGTCGATTTCTAAACCTAAGAAGGATAAATGTGCAACGACCTTAGCGCGAATTACATCTGAGTTTTCACCAATGCCACCCGTGAAAATCAGTGCGTCTAACCCACCTAATGGCACTACAAACGCTGCAATTTGTTTTGCTAAACGATAGCAGAATATATCTAATGCAAGTGCTGCTTGCTGATGCCCGTCAGCCGCAGATTCTTCAATGGTTCTACAATCATTAGAAAGTTCACTAATGCCTAGTAAGCCACTTTCTTTGTTCAAGAGCGTATCTATTTGCTTTGCGGAGTAATTCAGTTGTTCAGTCAGGTAGTTGAAAATGCCAGGGTCAATATCGCCACTGCGCGTGCCCATGACTAATCCCTCAAGTGGTGTCATACCCATACTGGTATCTACCGATTTACCACTTTTAATAGCAGTAACAGAGCAACCATTGCCTAAATGCGCACTGATAACCTTGGAGTTTGTTTCGTTAAGGTTTAAGGTCTTGATTGCTTCTGCCGATACAAAAGCATGACTGGTACCATGGAAACCATATCGTCTGATCCCATGTTGTTTGTAAAGCGTATAAGGCAGCGCATATAAGAAAGCTTCTGG
This sequence comes from Pseudoalteromonas sp. BZB3, assembly GCF_040104455.1. Lineage (NCBI taxonomy): Bacteria > Pseudomonadati > Pseudomonadota > Gammaproteobacteria > Alteromonadales > Pseudoalteromonadaceae > Pseudoalteromonas > Pseudoalteromonas sp. BZB3. Next base: position 454,580 of record NZ_JBECOS010000009.1, read on the forward strand.
CGACATGCTTTGATGGAATGCGGTATCAAACACAGCAATTTGCGGTAAATGAGAAAACGCAGATTGCGCCGCTTCGATACCAAGCAAGTTAGCTGGGTTATGCAATGGCGCAAGTGAAGAAGTTTTTGTGATTGCTTCTATCACATCAGGTGTGATTAATGCAGATTTTGTGAAGTGCTCGCCACCATGAACAACACGGTGTCCAACAGCAATTAGGCTTGAATCTAATTGTAATTGCTTTACTAGTTCAACTAACTTTGCAATTGCAGTTTGATGAGCATCGTTTGGTGATAGCGCGATAAGTTGCTTGTCACCATTAAACTTGTACTTGATTTGCGGATCTAGCTCGCCTAAACGTTCAGCAAGACCTGAAAGAAGCTCATCACCTGACACAGTGTCGATGATGGCAAACTTTAAACTAGAGCTTCCGCAATTTAAAACCAGTACATGAGATGAGGGCATATGCATTTCCAATTTTGACAATAACAGTAAATGCGTATTAAGCTTAAGGCGAAGTCGCGGTTTAAGCTACGCAGTAATACAAAGGTATAATAGACAATGATAACTGTTTATTTTACCCCAATTTTGACCGAATAGTTAGCTTCTAGGAGTCCTAATGCAAAAAAGTCTCATTTCTCAAATGCAACTTGGACGACAGTACGCCAAAGAATGGCCTATGCGCAAAGAGCTTGCGCCTATGTTTGCAGAATTTAGAGTCATAAAAGCCACTGAACTTGCGATCAGTGTTATGCCTTTACTTGCTGTGATTACATTAGTATTGCAAACCAATTGGTTGGGAAATCAGTATGTACCTCAATCTTTAGCCATTGCACTTTTCTTTATATCTTTGCCTGCTCAAGGTTTACTTTGGCTAGGTAAACGTGCTGATACTCCGCTTAATCCATCTTTAAATACTTGGTATCAAGAATTGTTTAATAAGATGGTAGCCAATGGCTATGATGCGCCCATGCAATTACAGTCGCGCAGACCCACTTATCGAACTTTGGCAAAACTGTTAAAAGACATGTTTGAGAAAATGGATAAAGCATTTACAAAAGAGCAGTTTTAAACTGCTCTTTTCAGTTGTACCCATCCTCAAAGTAATCATTTAATTAAAGTGGTTTGTACAAAAGAGCTTTATTTAGACCTTGTGATATTCGCTTAAATAAAACGATAGGGTGATTGTATGGCTCTGCTTTTCCTTTAATGCGTCATAGTGACTTTCTTTAAACTTCCAAGCAAATGGTGTCATTTGTATTAAATGCTCAATGATTTCTGTTTTAATCTCTATTCGTTTTTCAAGTTCATGGTGTTTAACTAATTTAAACCCAGCAGGGGTATCTGGATGTGTATGTAAATTCACTTCAGGGTAAATTAACGACTTAAGCTCAAATAAATGTTTAGGGCCCGGGTTCACTAAAATTACTTTACCTGTGCTCCTCACCAGCCTTTGTAGTTCTTGTTCAAAAACGGGGGCGAACACAGTGACAACACAGTCCATACTTTCATCTGCAAATGGTGCTTGTTTAGCTGAGGCAACACTAAAATTGGCCTCTTTATATCGCTTAGCTGCATATTTAACGGCTGATTTTGAAATATCGAGCCCATATACATCACATTCGGGCAGTTCATTGGCAAATAAGTGCGTATAAAATCCTTCACCACAGCCTAAATCGAGCAATGTTTGAGGAGAAGATAGTGAAATTAGATTGGCAATCTCTTGTCTCAAAAAGTGATAATGGTCAGTTGCAAAAAAGGCACGACGCGCTTGAACCATATCTAAATTATCACCGGGTTGTTTTGATTTTTTATTCTGAACAGGCAGTAAGTTGACATAGCCTTCTTTGGCGAAATCAAATTGGTGTCTGTTTTCGCAAGATATGCTATTGCCAGTTTTATTTAACGGAGCCTGACAAAGCGGACAGTGATAAATTAGCGTCATTTATCTAAGTATTCCTTATCATAAAAGGTTTTAACCCAGTGGGGTTTATAAGTAATAAGTAAAGTGATTGCCATACCATTTAACATGGCTTCGGGAAACCAAATCAAGGTTGCATAAAATAAATAGTTATCTAATAACTGTTGGAATGTGTACGTATCAATTAGCCAATAATACATACCTGACGACAATATTTTGAATGCGCCAATACAGCCTGCGCATAAAAATGCACAGACAAAGATATATACAAAAAAATGTCTTGGTAATTTGCTGTAACACAGCACAAATAGGCCGTAACTGACCAATATGGGAAGTAGCGCAGTAAAAAGATAAAAGTCGGCAAATTCAGAAGATTGAATGGTGCCAAAAGCAAGTAATAAGAGACTGGTAAGTAGAGCACTTAAACTTGCTAACCGCCAGCCAAGCACCAAAGTAATTGCGGTTATTCCCAATATATGAATATTTAGATAGGGCAATATCCCCGCTTTAATTTGCCAAAGCAGAGCCAGTACAACTGAACAAGCAAGTACACCAGTTTGTCGGATAGGCCTATGCCAAAGCGTTAAATACTCGCGTTTATCAATAGTAAACGCGAATATGATTAAGGTAACAAGCGGGATCAATAACATAGAGTGAGTTCTAATTAAAATTTAAACTCGGCCCAAATTGGCGCATGATCAGAAGGCTTTTCGATGCCTCTCAATTCGTAATCGATTTCGCTTTCTACACATTTGGCCATCAATGATTCAGTAGCTAATACTACGTCAATGCGAAGGCCTCGGTTATCATCAAAACCTTTTGAGCGATAGTCGAACCATGAGTAACGTTCTGTCTTTTCTGGTGTTAATTCGCGGAAAGTGTCTTTAAATCCCCAATCCATTAACGTCGCAAGCCATTCGCGTTCTTCTGGTTGGAATGAACATTTGCCAGTTTTCAGCCAACGTTTTTTATTAGGCTCACCAATGCCGATATCTAAATCTATCGGTGAGATATTGATATCACCCATCACAATGACATTTTCTTCAGGCGTGTGATTTTCATTTAAGTGTGTCATTAAGTCTTTATAGAACTGACGCTTGTATGGGAATTTGGTTTCATGATTTATGTTATCACCTTGAGGGAAGTAGCCATTATGAATGATCACATCTTCACCTTTGTCATTCTCGAATACACCTGAAATCATACGTTTTTGGGATTCTTCTGTATCAGTCGAAAACCCTTTTTTGATTGATTTAGCTGGTTTTTTCGACATCAGTGCGACACCATAATGTGCCTTTTGACCATGGAAATAAACGTGGTAGCCCATAGCTTCTACATCTTCAACCGGAAACGCTTCATCGTGAACTTTGATTTCCTGTAAACCAATTACGTCAGGTTGATGTTTGTCGATTAATGCTTGTAATTGATGAAGACGAGCACGAAGGCCATTAATGTTAAATGAGATTACTTTCATAATTTGCGCTTATAGTTCTATGTAATTTACGTACCATTTTAACATTGAAAGGGAGTTGCGAAAGCCCGAGATAGCAATTTAATTATCTATCACTTTTTTCGGTTTGGGAGATATGTTATTTATTGGTCAATACACTCAAGTTTTGGTGAGAAAGCAACCTAACTAGAAGTGCAGCCCGAACTAGTGCATTGAATTATAATGACTTTATTTCTGGTTCGGTTATTGCTTTGAATTTAATAAATGCAATTTTAATGGTACAGCTTATTGAATGCTTAAGTTGAACCTTTCATTCACTTATACCAATCAGCTTAATTAAGTGTTATTGCAGATTGGTATTATATAGTAGGGAAATATCATGAGCGTCGTATTAGAAGATAGACCAATTGAACAAGTCAGAGAAGAAGTAATAGACAACCTAATTTACAACTATAGCCATGGTGTTATTTCCGCAGAGGCATTTGAAAGACGTTTAGACAAAGCAATGAGTACACAGGTTCATGCTGAAATCGTCGCCTTAACAGCAGATCTTACTATGCAAGCAGACGAGAAGTATACGGCACAAAAAGATGCTAGCTTGAATATTAATTACGGACAAAAATCTGCAGGCGACAAGCTAGATATTAAAACTGTTTTAGGAAACAGCTCTCGAACAGGTAAATGGGCGGTACCTAAAGAAATTAATTTATTAAATGTATTGGGTTCTACAACCTTAGACTTTTCCGATGCTGTATTTGAGCACCAAGAAGTCACTGTAAATGTAAATTGCATACTGGGTTCAGAGAAAATTTTGATCCCCGAAGGTGTAAATGTGATCTGCGAGGCGTTTTGCATTCTAGGTAATGTAGAAAATAAAGCGCCATCTATTGCGCCAAAACAAGCACCGACTATAAAGATTAAAGGCAAACTGTGGTTAGGTTCAGTTGACGTTGAAATTAAGCGCACGATTAAAGAAAAGTTTGTGAGTTTTGCCAATGAACTTAAATCATTATTTGATGATGGGAGTTATGGTAAATATAAATAAACAGGATATGAGAGGGCACGTTTAAACGTGCCCTTTTTATTATGCTTTTTGATCAGTAAATTTTAAGAAGAAAATCAAATTCGCGATAAACCACAAGTCTTTTATTAAAAAGTGACCTGTCGTAGACAAAATAGTTGATGACGTAACTGCGCCTGGGGTTGTAGCTAAAAATGTTTGTGTCATGACAAAAACTGCAAGTGACATTAACACGCTAATCCAAAGTGCTTTTCTGTTGTATATGGCTGCAATCAACAGTGCGACAGCTAACAAATCATAAACGCCAATTAAATTCGAGGCAGTTTGTAAATCCCAAACACTATACATCCAAGACATAAATGGTGAAGTTTGCAGTAAGTCTTCTATCCCTTGTGCTTCTATCAAGGTAAACTTCATACCCCCGATCCAAACGAGTACCACCAAAACTGGGAATATCGCTATCCACTGCATTACATGATTAGAAAGGTTTGGGTTAAGTAGACAGATGCCAATTGAAAGTAACGCAAAATACTTAATGACGCCTTGGCCTGCTCCGATGACTGGAAACCCGCCCATGCTTTCAATCCACATACCCGTTGAAAAAAGGCTTAGTAAAGGCACTACAGACACAATAATGAGTAAAGATGCTAAAGTCGGTTTTGCTTTTTCAAAGTACATAGAAAGTACCGAAAATACAGCAAGTAAAGAAAAGCATAAAGCAGCCAATATATTAGCAATTTCATAACTTAGGATTGAGTTGAAGCCAAAAAAATTGACTGTTTTTTCGATATGTCTATGACTGCCAAGTAGCAACATACTCGTGCTCATCAATATACTTGATAATCCAACTAACAAGAACGCTACGTTGGTATTGCAATAAAACTTTTTCATTTAACAACCTTTTTAATTGGGAATACGCAATAAGACCGAGAAAGCGAAAGTTTATTTCAACTTGTCTTAATTTTAGAGTTTCCGTTTATCGTGAATTGTTTATTTTGCAATTTAAAGCTATCAGAATAGCATCGCACTTAAACACGGGAATTTTAAATGATTAAAACACTTATTTATTGTGTCTTATTGCTGATAGCTATACCCAGTATCGCTAAGCCACAAACTGTTGTTCTTATCTCACTTGATGGTTTTCGGTGGGATTATATTGAAAAGCATAACGCTAAAAATATTAAACGCATCGCTGATAGCGGTGTTCGAGCTACTAAAATGTGGCCTGTTTATCCAAGTAAAACCTTTCCAAACCATATATCCATAATTACAGGCTTATTACCGGTCAATCACGGTATTATTGACAATAAGTTCTGTGATAAACAAAGAGGTGATTGTTATAAAATGGGCAAAGGGCAGGGAGATAGTACTTGGCTTAATGGCATACCTTTATGGAATCTGGCAAAAATGCAAGGGCTCAAATCAGCTGCCTATTTCTGGCCAGAATCCGATGCGCGCTTTAATGGTATGACCCCTGACTATTACTACCATTACTCAAAGCATAGTGACTACCAAACACGTATTGACCAAATGGTTGAGTGGCTAAAGTTACCAAAGGAACAAAGACCAAGTTTTGTTGCAGGGTATTTTTCATTAGTCGATAGTATGGGCCATGCCTTTGGACCTGATAGCAAAGAAGTCTATGATGCCGTGCAAACAATGGATAAGCTAATCGGGCAGTTTAATGAGCGCTTAAAGAAATTGCCCCATGATGTGAATTTAGTGCTGGTGGCAGATCATGGTATGTCTTCATTAGAAGAAGACAAAACAATCACGATTAGCAGCTTGAATATTCCAAAGTCTTGGACGGTGAAAAACACAGGACCAAGAGTACTTATTTATGCGAATGACGCTTCAATTGAAAACATTAATACAGCAAAGCAACAGCTGCGCCTTATCTCTAACAATCGATATGCAGTGCTAGATGAGACGATCTTAAAGCAGCGTCATTACCATGGCACCCCAAGGATCCCAGATATTATCTTAGAAACCAAAGCTCCGAGTGTTTTTAGTCTTGATGGTAAATTAGATTATAAAGGTACTCACGGATTTGCAAATACAGATGATATGGCTGCTATGTTTGTTGCAACTGGGCCTGCTTTCAAAAAGGGCCATAAAATTAAAGAAATGAGTAATTTAGAAATATACCCAACAGTAGCTAAAATACTGGGCTTAGAGCTGATAAGAAATGTAGATTCAGATGGTGAAACACTTCTAAAAGCGCTAAAAGAATAATTAAAATAAAATTCGGAAACTAAACGTTTTAAATAAAAAGAGTAACCATAAGGTTACTCTTTTTTGGTTGGAAACTTTTTATCATCACTGTTTTGTTTGAAGCTTGTCGATTGTGTGTGACTTTTATCTAATTTATTTAAATGAGAGACAGGCTCTGCTAACGCCGAGGTTGAGCCAAAACATAAAACTAAACTAAAAATCTTTTTATACGCTGATGCAAACATAACAATTCCCTGAGCCTAAGCTACTTTTGATATGTTTTAATTTTAGCAATGAAGAGTGGAAATGTGTGTGTCGAAGTGTAGCGAAATGTAAGAGAATGTAAGACCAGTTAATCCGGCCTTACATTTACTGAATAACTATTTTATAAGTTATTTTTTCCCGCTAAATCTAGGAAGAATGCATACTCTAGAGCAGTATCATGTAAGCGTTTGAAGCGACCTGATGCGCCACCGTGACCCGCTTCCATATCTACTTTAAACAATAACTTATTGTCGTTTGTCTTATAGTCGCGCAGCTTTGCTACCCACTTTGCAGGCTCAAAGTACTGTACTTGAGAATCATGTAGGCCAGTCGTTACAAGAATATGAGGGTAATCTTGCTTCTTAACCTGATCATAAGGCGAATAGCTTAGCATGTAGTCGTAATAAGCTTTGTCGTTTGGGTTACCCCATTCGTCATATTCACCGGTAGTAAGTGGAATGCTTTCATCAAGCATAGTTGTAACTACGTCAACAAAAGGAACATGTGCAGCAATGCCTTTATATAAATCAGGTGCTTGGTTGATCACTGCACCCATTAACAGACCGCCAGCACTGCCACCTACAGCGTAAACTTGATCTTTATGGCCATAACCTTGTTCAACCAGCTGCTTTGTTACGTCTACAAAATCATTAAAGGTATTTTGCTTGGTAAGCTTTTTACCATCTTCATACCATGGACGGCCTAGCATTTGTGAACCACGGATATGTGCAATTGCAAAAACAAAGCCTCGATCTAGTAAGCTAAGTCGATTACTTGAGAAGCTTGGATCCATTGTTGCTCCGTAAGAGCCATAACCATATTGATATAATGGATTTGTACCATCTCTCTTAAACTTGTCTTTACGGTAAACTAAAGAAACAGGTACCTTCACACCGTCTCTAGCCGTGACAAAAATACGCTCAGAAGCGTAGTTGTCTACTTTGAAATCACCCAGTACTTTATTTTGTTTAAGAATATTTGGTTCACCTGACTCAAGGTTGAAATCGTAGTGAGTTCCTGGGGTAGTCATACTGGTGTAGTAAATACGGACTGAGTCATTGTCTAATTCGTTATTGCCATATAAATATGCAGCAAATGCGTCATCATTAAATTTAAGTGCTTTTTCACTGCCATCTTTAAGAGAACGAACGATTACCTTTACCTGACCCATTTCACGTTCTTGATAAACAAGATGGTTATCAAAAAGTTCGATGCCTTCTAGTTTAACTGCTGGGCGGTGTGCAATGACTTCTTGCCATTTAGATTTATCACCTAAGTCTTTTTCGTTAACTTGCATCAGTTTGAAGTTAACCGCATTTAGATTGGTCAAAATATAGTAGGTGTCTTTATGCTTCGAAACATTATATTCAAGACCTTTCTCACGAGGAATAAAGCGTTTGGCCTTAGCTTTACTATCGTTTGCGTCTATGAAAGACATGCCTGAAGACTCGGTGCTTGAATGGTAAATGACGACATTTGACCCGTCTTTCGTTTTACCTATGTACGTGTAATAAGTGTTATCAGCTTCTTCATAAATAAGTTCGTCAGAAGATTGCGGTGTGCCCAGCTTGTGTCGATATACTTGGTAGCCTAATAAAGTTTGCGGATCTTTTTTAACATAGTAGAAATGCTCATTATCGTTAGCCCACACAACACTCGCTTGTGCGCCTTCAATTTTATCGTCTAAAAGCTTGCCTGTTTTTAAGTCTTTAACTTGAATAGTATAAATTCTGCGGCTGACTGTATCTTCACCATAAGCGAGTAGTTGGTCATTTGGACTCGCAGATAAGCCTGATGCACTATAGTATTCATGGCCTTTTGCAAGTTCATTAACGTCAAGAAGGATCTCTTTATCAGAACCTTTGAAGTCACTGCTACGAACATAAATAGGGTATTCGTTATTACCACGCATTTCCGAAGAGTAGAAATAGTTACCACGTTTGGTCGGTACAGAATTGTCGTCTTTTTGGATCCGAGACTTAAGTTCTTCAAATAGTGTTTCTTGAAGCTTTTCTGTGTTACTAAGTTGCGAGGCAGTATAAGCATTTTCTGCTTCTAAGTGAGCAATGATTTCAGGATCTTTTCGCTCGTCATCACGCATCCAATAGTAATTATCAACACGTTTATGGCCGTGTATTTCCATTTCGTGTGGTACTTTTTTGGCTATCGGTGCTGCAACAGCTTGTTCTTGTACCTGTGCATTAGCTTGTTGTGTTTGATTGTTATTGTCATTATTACAACCAGCTAATACTGCCAAAGAAATGATGCTTAAAGCATGAGGTAGAAATCGTTTCATAGTAATCCTTGTTATAAATTATTCCTTTTGATGCTAACTCAGTTTTTACAGTCTAACCAGCCAAGATTGTAAAGACATGTAAAGTAGTCAAAGTGTGCGTTAAGTTTTAAACAAATTGTACAAATTAGATAAAGTTTTAAATGCTTTGAACACGACATTTAATTAAATGTAAACTGACTATTAAATAAACAAAATAAATCATTTATTGCATTTACAAGAAAAAAGTTGGCTATATAATGCGCGCAAACTCGTTCTTATTAGGTGTATTATGCTTAAATCTATCTCACTTTTGGCTTTTGGTTTAACTGTTTCTTTGAATGCTCAAGCGTCAGCATTCGTGTCAGCTGATAACTCAGCAGAAACGAAAGTATGTGTTATTGCTTCAACAGAAGGCTTTTCAGCAGCGCGTAAAGAAGCAAGTAAACATGGTTTAAACGTGTCTCGTTTTTCACCGAGCTTATTATGTAATGGCGAAGATATTCGTAAAGTTGCAGAACGTGCTGAGCGTGAAGCGAATACATCTTCAGAGAAGAAAGTAACATTAGTTGCTAAAAACCAAAGTTTAGAAACGTCTCTATGTATGACAGCGGCGAGAAAAGGAATAAAAGAAATCGGTTACAAAGCGCGTAGCTTACGTTGTAACGATATTCCAGTACGTGAATTTGTAAAAGAGTTTGCGAAAACAGCAATCTAATATTGCTTTAGAAAAGATTTCAAAAAAGCCGTTGGAATATTTCAACGGCTTTTTTAATGTTTATGAATTATTTAGTCCATATACCTTTCGGTAATGTCGCTTTAATTTTCTCATTACTATTTGGGTCAAATACAGGCACTTTACCTTGCTTAAGCTGAGAGATGTAATCTTTGTAAAGCCAGATTACAGCACCTGATAACATGAATAGGGCAGCTACGTTTACAATCGCCATCATACCCATGGACACATCAGCCATAGTCCAAATCAAACCCAGTTCACTGACAGAGCCAAACATCACCATACCAAGTACACATAATCTAAAGATCAACATGCCATGTTTATGATTGTGCTCTAAGAACATTAAGTTTGTTTCAGCATATGAGTAATTAGCTACGATAGATGTAAATGCAAAGAATAAAATGGCAATTGCAATGAAAATAGCCCCCCATTCGCCAACATGCTGAACCAGAGCGGCTTGCGTTAAAGCAATACCAGTAACACCAGACTCAGGGACTAGTTGATTAGATAGTAGAATAAGTGCAGCAGTTGCAGAACAGATAATAATAGTATCTACAAACACCCCAAGCATTTGTACATAACCTTGCGATGCAGGGTGGTTTGGGTTTGGTGTTGCAGTTGCTGCAGCATTGGCAGCACTACCCATACCAGCTTCGTTAGAGAAGAGACCTCGTTTAATCCCTTGGATCATTGCCTGCATAACAGCATAACCAATTGCACCAGCGCCTGCTTGTTCAATGCCAAAAGCACTGTAGATAATTTGCTTAAACACGGCTGGTAAAAGCTCAAAATTGATAGCACATACATATAATGCAACAGCTAAATAAGCCAAAGCCATGAAAGGCACAACTAATTCAGCAAAACGAGAGATGGTTTTTAAACCACCAAAAATAATAAAACCAGAGCCGATAACGAGTAATACACCCATAATGTGTTTTGGAATATCAAAGGCAACTTCAAACGCTGCTGTAATTGAGTTTGCTTGTACTGCATTAAATACAAGCCCAAATGCTAAGATAAGACATAAAGAGAAAAGCACACCCATCCAACGCTTGCCTAAACCATACTCCATATAATAAGCAGGGCCACCACGGAAGTTGCCATCTTCATCTTTTGTTTTATATAGCTGTGCAAGGGCGCTTTCGGCAAAACTGGTAGCCATACCGATAAGTGCAATTAACCACATCCAAAAAATTGCTCCAGCACCACCTAAATAGAGTGCAACAGCAACGCCAGCCATATTACCTGTACCAACACGTGCAGCTAATGAAGTACAAAAAGCCTGAAATGAAGAAATGCCCGAGTCAGAACCTTGTCTACTACTAGCCATGACCTTAACCATATAAGGAAATTGTCTAAATTGAATGAAGCCCAAACGGAAGGTAAAGAATAAACCTGCTGCTATTAATAGATATATAAGGACATGGCCCCATAGCAATCCACTAATAAAGTTTAAAATATCAGCCATAATTGAATGCCTAGTTAATTGAACGAATAAATGAGGGCCGTAATCTAGCATAAATAAGGAAGGCAATCTAAAGCACGGCGACAAAATACGATTTATCCACAGGGTTTTGTGGGTAAGTTGTCACTAAGTGGTTTGTAAGCTTGTATATTTAAATATATAGAAAATAATGCATTTTTCTTTAAAAAAGGGGTTGCGCACTTTTAATTTCTCCCTATAATGCGCACCCACTGACACGGGGCGAGACGCTGAAAAGCAAATCAAAACGATGTTAAGTCAAATAAAACTTAATCTTAAAAAAACTTTTTAAAATTAAGTGTTGACATAAAAAGTGAAGTCGTTATTATGGCGCTCCACTTCGCAGCAAGGCTGCGGTAACTAACCAAGCGTTAGTTACACCGGGTAACCGGAAATGTTCTTTGAAAATATGAAGCAATCATCTGTGTGGGCACTCGTACAGATTGAGTTCTAACAGCTCTTGATTCAGGAGCAAAAAAATTTAGAGTCTCAATTTCTTATGAGTGACTATATAGTCAATTTATACAGAATTCATTGAGCACGAATCTTAGGATTCAAAAAACTTTTAATTGAAGAGTTTGATCATGGCTCAGATTGAACGCTGGCGGCAGGCCTAACACATGCAAGTCGAGCGGTAACATTTCTAGCTTGCTAGAAGATGACGAGCGGCGGACGGGTGAGTAATGCTTGGGAATATGCCTTAGGGTGGGGGACAACAGTTGGAAACGACTGCTAATACCGCATAACGTCTACGGACCAAAGGGGGCTTCGGCTCTCGCCCTTAGATTAGCCCAAGTGGGATTAGCTAGTTGGTGAGGTAATGGCTCACCAAGGCGACGATCCCTAGCTGGTTTGAGAGGATGATCAGCCACACTGGAACTGAGACACGGTCCAGACTCCTACGGGAGGCAGCAGTGGGGAATATTGCACAATGGGCGCAAGCCTGATGCAGCCATGCCGCGTGTGTGAAGAAGGCCTTAGGGTTGTAAAGCACTTTCAGTAAGGAGGAAAGGTTAGTAGTTAATACCTGCTAGCTGTGACGTTACTTACAGAAGAAGCACCGGCTAACTCCGTGCCAGCAGCCGCGGTAATACGGAGGGTGCGAGCGTTAATCGGAATTACTGGGCGTAAAGCGTACGCAGGCGGTTTGTTAAGCGAGATGTGAAAGCCCCGGGCTCAACCTGGGAACTGCATTTCGAACTGGCAAACTAGAGTATGATAGAGGGTGGTAGAATTTCAGGTGTAGCGGTGAAATGCGTAGAGATCTGAAGGAATACCGATGGCGAAGGCAGCCACCTGGGTCAATACTGACGCTCATGTACGAAAGCGTGGGGAGCAAACGGGATTAGATACCCCGGTAGTCCACGCCGTAAACGATGTCTACTAGGAGCTGGGGTCTTCGGACAACTTTTCCAAAGCTAACGCATTAAGTAGACCGCCTGGGGAGTACGGCCGCAAGGTTAAAACTCAAATGAATTGACGGGGGCCCGCACAAGCGGTGGAGCATGTGGTTTAATTCGATGCAACGCGAAGAACCTTACCTACACTTGACATACAGAGAACTTAC